>JAFVZV010000106.1 GCA_017507985.1 Clostridia bacterium | reverse complement strand
GCCGAGCCGAGCGTGCGCAGGCGACAGCAGACGACTATGCGACTGGGGCGGGCAATGAAAAATCCCACCCCCGCAACCAAAGCAAAGGACACCAAACGGTGTCCTTTTTGCTTTGGTTGCAGAAATGAGAATTGAGCGAAACGACCTCCGGAGGAGGTCGTGGGTGAGCAAGCGAAAAGGCCACAGTGTGGCGTTTTCGCGCCGTGATACCCCACCAAGCAAGGAGAAATGGAGCAAAGCTGTGCTTTGCGTGCATTTCGACTATGCGACTGGGGCGGGCAATGAAAAATCCCATCGCAATTAGCCGCATAGAAATCCCCGAACAGCACCACGCGTGTTCGGGGATCTTTTCATGTTATATATCACTTGTCACGTTTTGACAATGCTCTAATTCGTACTCTATTGATTCAAAATTACCGATCCATTGGTTGTTCGATAAAGAGACCTTTTTGCAATACGAAAGCCGGATTAGCGCTTTTTTCTCGATCTCTTGCGGAGCAGACGGGCTTTTGAAAATACGATTGTCCGAAAAGACGAGATCTGCGCAGGAGAAGGCATACAGTACCGGGACTCCTACGGTGTCAAAAACGTTGTCGGCAATGCGAATGTTCTTATGATACGGCTTGTCCTCGTCGGGATCCGAAACCACAGTGGATATGCTGATCACACCGTCGCAGAACTGATAGATGGAGGAAAGGCAGGCGTCGGTAAATACGTTCCGCGATATCTCGACATCGTGACACGCACCCGATTCGAACCAGTGATTTGCGTCGCCTGCAACGAGAATGGCAGAACCGGAGGACTCAAAATAATTATCGCAGATCCGTACGGGCTTGGGAGTGGACACTAAAACGCCCCGCGCGCGACAGCTGCCGAAGCGGTTGTTGGTGCAAACAAAGGAAGCAGTGTGCGTCAGATTGTCCAGCGCAAGCGCGTTGCCCGTAGCTGCCATGTCCAGAATTTCCTTCGGGAGTGGGCGGTCAAAGGTCAACAAAAAGGTCATGTGATCCTCAAGTATATAAGACATGGCACGAGCGGTGCCGACGGACTCCATGCAAGAACGCGAGATGAAGCCGATCTCATCGCCGGCTTCTGCCCAATATAAAAAACCACAGGCCTGAGGATGGCGGTACTTACAGCGCAGCGTCCTGTCGTTGATCACCTCGTCCGATGTGACACAGCATCCGTGCACGTTGATCGGATCGTCCATAAGCGCATGAAAGGTACATTCCGTGATGGTGACAGTTCCCGAATTACAGGTGATGTGCATACCGTCGTCCCGACTGCCCGAGACCAGCCGTCCCGCACGCTTGTCAGGCAAAAAATGCACGCCGCGATAGGTCATATTATGGCAAAACTGAGACAGGCACCCCAGTCCTCCGCACGAATAAAAGGTAATGTTCTCCACCGTGATGTCGGAGCATTTTTCGGTGAAGACGCCTGCATGAATGCGGGCGTTGTGGCGCATATTCAACAGATCTCCCACGTGAATATTCTCGTTGTTCGTCAGGCTCATGCGGTAGATCGACTCTCCAAGGGGCAGAATGCTTGTCACAAAAACATCGCTGACGCCGCGCCGAGCACGTAAACTGTGCGGCTCAAACACGATGATGCTTCTGTTATAACCGAACCACTCGTCGCTTCCAGTGTCAAACTCTAAATTTCCGTTGGTAAAGCGGTGAGGAAAGAGCGTGGGATCTACCCATACGTCGATTTCCGTTCCGTTCTTGGCCACGACGCACCCTTCGGCAACCAACGGCTTTTTCCAGTTGATCGTAAAGCCTTCCAGCCGTACATTTTGGCAGTGATCAAGAGTAAATACCTGCATGTGGCCTGAGAGCCAAAGCCGTGCGCCGTTTCCGCGCAGTCCGCAGTTTTTCATGCCCTTCAAAACGATCGCCAGCGTGCGGTAGGGGATTACGTCGGAGTTGGAAATGCGGAAGTCTTCACGCTGCGCATCATGGGGTGAAAAATAGTAATCTGCGTTCTCAAAAACGAATTCGGTATCCTCTTTGTTTTGTTCAAGCAGAGAGAACAAGGAAGAAGTTATATCGGTATTTGGTAAAATGCCGTATTCGGACAAGCGGATGGTTTTCATGAGCGATCCCCTTTCGTTGGGTGTGCAGTTGCACGGTATGCTTTATTGTAGCACAATGAGGTTGCACAGTCAAGAATCTTTCGATTTTTGCATTGGCCGCTGGGTGAAATCTCTCACCTGAACTTGACACCGTCGCCACCTTCGTGATATAATATTTGTACCATATTACTGAAAGTAAGGAGTACCGCAAATGAACGAATTGTCCGTGCTGGAAGGCATCCGACGCGAAATGGAAGCTTTGCCAGGCCACCTTGGATTTTACTATAAAAACCTTGTCACCGGAACCGAGTTTGGAGTTGGAGAAGAGGAAATCTATGGGGCGGCAAGCATTATAAAATTTCCGCTGTTTTTACATATTTTGGCAGAGTGCCATATGGGAAATATGTCGCTTGACGACCGCTTGGTGACGGAGGAGTCGGACAAGGTTCCCAGCTGTGGCGCATTGAATATGTTTACGGGCGCTGTGGAAACCGATATACGTACCATGTGTCGATTGATGATCTGTATCAGTGACAACACTGCCACCAACCGTCTCATTCGCCACTGCGGTCTTGATGCTATCGAGCAGGGCTTTTGCCAAATGGGTCTTGAAAAAACCAAAATTCGCCGCCTTTTGTTTGATGCTGCGGCTAGTGCTAAGGGAATATACAATGCCATCAGCCCCAAGGAGCTGGGCCTCTTGCTCGAGAAGTTGTATCGTGGCGAGTTTGTCAATAAGGAAGTCAGTGACTATGCCATTCAAGTGCTCACAGAACAGCAAATCGGGCACAAGCTGGGCGGCAAGCTGGGAGAGGACGTTCTGATCGCTCATAAAACAGGGGAAGACAGCAATCTCAGCAATGACATCGGTATCGTTTACGCTGACAAGCCGTTTGTTGTTTGCTTTACGGGACATAAAACCGACGTCTATCGTTGGGAAGACCTGATGCGTCGCGGCACATATGATCTCTATCAAGTGAACGCAGAGAAGGGATAAGGAAACGGTGTTCCATTCATGCCTGACCATATGCGATAAAAGAAGGAAAAACCGATGATGAATCGGGCATTTCTGATGACTGCACGATAAAATGCAAAGGGCACCTGAAGGTGTCCTTTTTGCGTTCTGACTGATTTTTTTCTCAAAAGCTATTGACAAAAACAATGCCTCGTGATACGATGTATTACGTAAGGAGGAGTATACTATGGATGTTCAATTAAAACGGGGACTACTTGACGTGTGCGTGTTAGCTGCGATCAAAAATGAAGATTCATACGGCTATAAGATCATCAAAGATATGAAGCCGTACATTGAAATGTCAGAATCGACGCTGTATACCATCCTCAAACGCTTGGAGCTTTCGGGTATGCTGACGGTACGTACCTCCGAGTATGGAGGGCGGCTGCGAAAATATTATCATATCACAAACGCAGGGCTTGGACGTATTGAGGATTTCAAAAACGAGTGGCGTGAGATCATGTCAATTTATCAATTTGTGTGCAAGGAGGAGACTGAGAATGCATAAGCAAGAATTTATTGCAAACTTACGATCAAGGCTATCAGGTCTGCCTAGTCAAGAGGTTGAGGAACGGCTCGCCTTTTATAGCGAAATGATCGACGATCGGATAGAAGAAGGGCTTACGGAGCAAGAGGCTGTTTCGGATATCGGCCCCATTGAAGAAATTGCCGTACAGATTATTGCAGATATTCCGCTTGCCAAAATCGCAAAGGAACGAATTAAGCCCAAACGGGAATTAAAGGCATGGGAGATCGTGCTTTTGGTGCTCGGTTCTCCTATATGGTTTTCGCTGGCAGTCGCCGCTTTTGCAGTGATGCTTTCGCTTTATGCGGTACTATGGTCTTTGATCATCTCTGCGTGGGCAGCCTTTGCTTCGCTTGCCGCCTGCGGTGTTTGCGGCATGGTTGTGGGAAGCGCTTTCGCGCTTGGCGGTAACGGTCTTACAGGTATTGCAATGGTCGGTGCAGGACTGGTTTGCACGGGATTTGCGATTTTGCTGTTGTTTGGATGCAAGGTGGCAACAAAGGGCTGTGTGCTGCTGACAAAAAAGATTGCGTTAGGCATTAAAAGCTGTTTTGTAGGAAAGGAGAAGGCGCAATGAGCAAGAGCGAAAAAGTTTGGTTGGTGATAGCCGCTTGTCTTATACTGATCGGATGTGTTCTTTTGGGCGGTGTGATGACAATGCTGAATTGGGACGTTACAAAGCTGTCGACAACGAAATATGAAACCAACAATCATGAAATCAACGAACCCTTCAATGCGATTTCTGTCCACACCGATACTGCCGATGTCACGTTTGTTGCTTCTGAAAATGCAGGCTGCTCGGTTGTTTGTTACGAGCAAAAAAACGTGAAGCATACGGTTATGGTGAAGGATGGTACGCTTGTCATAGAGGTTGATGATACAAGAGCGTGGCATGAGCATATCGGCATCCAATTTGGAACGCCTAAGATAACGATATATCTTCCACAAGGGGAATACGGCGCGCTTTCGATAAAGTCGGCAACGGGAGATGTGAAAATCCCCAATGATTTTACCTTCCAAAGCATTGATATCATGGAGAACACGGGGGATGTAACGAATGAGGCCTCCGCTTTGGAATCAATAAAAATAAAAACCAGCACGGGAAGTATTTGTGTTAAACGCATATCGGCAAGATCGCTTGATCTTTCTGTTTCGACCGGCCATGTGAAGGTTTCGGACGTTACTTGTGAGGGCGACGTTTCTGTCGATGTATCCACGGGCAAGGTAGATTTGATCAATATTTCGTGCAAAAATGTTCTCTCTGAGGGAAGCACGGGAGATATCTTGCTCAAAAATGTGCTTGCAACGGATGCGTTTTCTGTTGAAAGAAGCACGGGTGACGTGAATTTGGAGAGCTGTGACGCCGCGCAAATATTTATAGAAACAGACACGGGCGATGTTGAGGGCAGCTTGCTGTCAGAAAAGGTGTTTATTATCGACACGGAAACGGGGGAAAAGGATGTTCCCAATACGATGAGCGGTGGAAGATGCGAAATCAGCACCGATACGGGAGACATCGAAATCCGCATACAGCGGTAAATATTTCTTGACACAACATAAAGAGCATCCAAAAATTCAAATTGCTATTGAATTTGCGCGGATTATCTTTTATAATAGTGGTATTGAAATTCCCCAACAGATGAAGGGAGGAGCGTTATGATCATAGAGCCGCGTATCAAAGCATTTGAGCAATTGGGGCTTGGATTGTTCGTGCATTTCGGTCTGTATAGTCTGGTTGGCAGAGGCGAATGGGTCAAGCATCATGAGCGACTGCCGGACGAGCAATATGAGTGTCTGACGAAGAGGTTTGATCCCGCCAAGGATTGGGCACAGCACCTGGTAACTACCGCTAAACGGGCAGGGTGTCGCTATATTACGCTCACAGCGCGCCATCATGACGGATTTTCTTTGTACGATACCTGTGGGCTGAATGACTACGATGCCCCTTCTGCCGCGTGTGGGCGGGATCTGATTGCAGAATTTGTTCAGGCCTGCCGCGCAGAGGACATTCTTCCGTTTTTCTATCATACGTTGCTCGATTGGCATGAGAAAAGCTATCGGGAGAATTTTTCCGAATATTTAAAATATCTGCGAAAAAGCGTGGAGCTTTTGTGTACGCGATACGGCAAGATCGGCGGCATTTGGTTTGACGGTACGTGGGATAAGCCAAATGAAGATTGGCAACAGGACGCGCTGTACGCTCTGATCCGCAAGCACCAGCCCGATGCTGTCATTATTAACAATACCGGGCTTGACGCGCGTGGACAACTGGGGCATATTGAGCTGGATAGCGTGACCTTTGAGCGCGGTCGTCCTGCCCCGATCAATCTGTCTGATTCTCCCAAATATATTGCTTCCGAAATGTGTCAGACCATGGGCGATACCTGGGGCTACGGCGCGAATGATCTCAATTATAAATCACCTGAAATGCTGATCACCGATCTGTGTGTTTGTCGTAAATGCGGTGCGAATATGCTACTCAATGTCGGCCCTTGTGGCGACGGGACACTCCGTCCACTGGACGCCGAGCTGCTCGCCTGTATCGGTCGGTGGATGGAGGCATACAGCGAAGCCGTGTATGCTCCTCGTCCGAGCGGCATTGACATCGAGGGCAAGCCGGAGGACTTTATTTTACGCAATGGAAATGACTATTATCTGTTTTGCCACGGACTTGGCATGGCGGGAGATGGCAACGTTGTGATGGCCAAAGAACGCCACAACAGCCGTTTTGCGTTCGATATGCCCATCAAACGTGCCGTTTGGCTGGACAGCGGTGAGGATGTCATGTTTGAGCAGGCAGATGGCAAGGTGAACGTGCACGCGGTGCCGTTCTCTTATGGTACCAATCTGATCGTTCGCGTGGCAAAGATGGAAGTTTGATATATATCGGGCATAGAAATATTATTATGAAATGAAAGGAATGACAAGCATGAGAGCAGAACTGATTGAAAGAATTTTTGCGGATACCGCATACGTACGCATGGGCGGAAGCGCAGAGGAGCTTCGCACGGCGGAATATTTACAGGGGATGTGCCGCGAATTGGGCTTGGAAGCGCGCCTTGAAGCATTCGAGGTGGATATGGCAACGGTCAACCAAGCGACGCTGACGGTAGACGGTCGCGAGATCCCCTGCAAGGGCTATCTTTGCGCTGGCTCGGGCGAGATTGAAGCCCCCTTGTACTATCTGACCGAGGGCGACAACAGATATACCCTCTCTCTTTGCCGCGGCAAGATCGTGATCATGGACGGTTATCTCGGCTACTGGAGATACCGCGATCTGATCGACAACGGTGCCCTTGGTTTTATTACGTATGACGGAAACGTCAACTACAGTGATCGCGACATTGACCACCGTGAGTTGCGCTCTTACGTATCCAGCGGCGATAAGATTCCCGGTGTCAATATCAATGCTAAGGATGCCGTTGAGATTATCAACAGCGGTGCCAAGACGGCTAAGATCACGCTCGCACAGGACGAATACAAGGGAGAATCGCATAACGTTATTGTCGACCTCGCAGGAGAAATTGAAGAGCAGATCGTGTTTACTGCCCATTACGATACCACCTCGCTCTCGCAGGGGGCGTATGACAATATGTCGGGCTGCATTGGACTTTTGGGCATGGCCGAGTATTTCGCCCAACATCCGCATCGCTATAGCTTGCGCTTTATCTTCTGCGGCAGCGAGGAGCGAGGCCTGTTGGGTTCTAAAGCGTATTGTGCCGCGCACGAGGAGGAGCTGGCCCACGTTGCACTCGTGATCAATTTGGATATGATCGGCTGCATCATGGGTAAGTTTATCGCCTGCGCAACGAGCGAGATGGCACTGGTGAATTACATTACGTATTTTGGTTATGAGCAGGGTTTTCAGATCAAGCCCTATCAGGACGTGTATTCCAGTGACTCCACGCCCTTTGCAGATAAAGGCGTGCCTGCCGTCTCCTTTGCCCGTATCGCAGGACGCGATCTGGCTCCCATTCATAACAGCTACGATACTGCGGCAGTCATGAAGACCGAGCATATGCAAAAGGATATTGATTTTATCACGGCGTTTGCTTCTCGCATGGCCAATGCGGCTTGTTGTCCCGTAGCACGCGAGATCCCAGACAACGTCAAGGAAAAGCTGGACGAATATCTTTGCAGAAAACGCAAAAAGTCGTAATGCGATCTGTCCTCGATCATGAAACCAAAGGAGGGAAGTGTATGCCTCGCACCAAGCGAGTGATTGTTGTTTTTACAGCGATCTTGTGTATTGTCTGCTTATTCGGCTGCCGCCGAGAACCGGTGGAGCAAGATGAGCTTTCACAAGATGCTCCGGTGTATTTGGATATGAATACGGAGTATCCATTGGTCGATTCACTGCCTGACGGACAGGGAAAGCACATCAAGGTCATTCTTTTGCTGGGACAGAGCAACGCCACGGGCTGCTCTATCAATCAATACTTACAACAGAGTATCGATGAGCAGCAGTATTTAAAGTATCAGTCGGGATTTGAATCGGTACTGATCAATTACTGTCTGGACGATCATAATGCGACCTCAGAGGGAGCGTTTGTCAAGGTCGATCTGACCTGCGGTGCAACAAACGGCTTTTTTGGTCCTGAGGTGGGGATGGCGGAGGTTTTGTCTGCCACGTATCCAGATGAGATGATATTGATCGTCAAGTACACCATGTCGGGCTACTCGCTTCATCACCATTGGCTCCGTCAAGGGCAGCGCGGCTCGATTTACGACGCGTTTTTGTCCTTTACCAAGCTTCATATGAACTATCTTCTTGACAAAAATTACGATGCCAGGATCGGTGCGATCTGCTGGATGCAGGGTGAATCGGACACGACCGATTTCAAGGCGTCGCACTATTACGATAATCAGACAGCCTTCGTTTCCTATCTTCGCGAGGACTTGGCGCCTTATGCAGAGGAGGGAGGCATCTACTTCATCGATGCCGGCATATCCAACAGCCCTTATTGCGAGCCTGCGTATCCGACCATCAACGAGGCCAAGCAGCGCTTTGCGGCCGATTCGTTGCAAAATCTGTATTTTTCGACCATCGATGCCGGCTTTACCGTACATATGGAGCCTGTGGGAGATCCCGACTGGGGACATTATGATGCGCTGAGCGAGTTGCGCTTGGGGCAGATGTTTGGACAATATATTGTACAGTCGTATCAGATGCGAGAGTCGGGCGAGTGAGAAAAAGGAGGCAAGGGTATGTCATTGGGAGAGATCATCCTGCTTTGGATGATCGGATTGATCATTTTCGGCGCGTGTTCTATTGCAATTGTCCGATATGTTGCGGCGTGCAGACGGCAAAGGTGCGATGATCAATCCGCGCAGGAATCAGAGGGGACAAAAGAGCCCATAAGGCTGGTTTTTAATGCCGAGGTGACGGATCAATACTGTCGCGTGATTACAGTCGGCACGAAAATACCCAAAGCCGTAGAGGAATATGTCGTTTGTTTCGCGGCGCAAGATGGCACTTTGCGCAAATTGCGCGTTTCACAAGAGGCTTACCAAGCGCTCCTCCCCGGCCAACGAGGCCAACTGACGTTGGTGGACGGTCAACTATACAGCTTTGTTTTAAATGACGATACATCAGTAGAATAACAGGGCTAAAAGGGCGCAAATGCGCCCTTTTGGCCATTTTGGGGTAAAAAACAGGATTTTGTTACAAATTTCACAAATTCAGACGAAATTTTCCTCCTCTGCCGTACAAAAAGACGAATAATCGTGTGCCAAAGCATTGACAAAGCAACGGAAATGTTATATAATTATTGTGTTATATTAGGTGTGTATCAAGGAAGACTTGCGATTTTTTCGTTAAGTCTTGCTTTTGTTGCTGGGCAACTTACACACGATTGCAGAAAGGTAGTTGAACAATGGCTTTTTCTCTTCACGGGGTCCACGTACCCCACAGAAAGCATACACAAGACCAAAGCGCTGCCCGTATGGCCCCCCCGAAAACGGTAACCATTCCCATGTCTATGCACATCGGTGCGCCTGCTCGTCCTGTCGTTAAGGTGGGCGATCTGGTCAAGGTCGGTACGCTGATTGCCGAGGCAGGCGGTGTGGTATCCTCGCCTATATACGCAAGCGTATCCGGTAAAGTTACCAAAATTCCCGACATTTTACTTTCGAGCGGCACAACAGCACCCGCAGTGGTGATCGAATCCGACGGAGAGATGACTCCCGAGGAAGCATTGATGCCCCCTGTCGTAAATTCGCGCGACAGCTTGCTTGAGGCCGTTCGTGCCAGCGGCGTTGTCGGCCTTGGCGGTGCGGGATTCCCGACACACGTCAAGTTGAACGTTGATCCCTCGCGCATCGAATACTTGATCATCAACGGCACCGAGTGCGAGCCGTACATCACCAGCGATACGTATACCATGACCGAGCGTCGTGACGATATGGCCTATGCCATTGAGGCACTGAAAACGTATCTCGGCATCAAAAATATCATCATCGGTATTGAATCGAATAAAAAGAAGGCTATTAAGAGCATGATGCAGCTCATGCAGGAAACAGCCAAGAATTGCACCGTCAGCGTTAAAGTATTTCCTTCCATTTACCCGCAGGGCGGAGAAAAGGTGCTGATCTATCACGCAACGGGACGCGTTGTTCCCGTGGGTAAATTGCCCATTGACGTGGGTTGTATTGTACTCAACTGTACCACGCTTGCCGCCATCGGCTCTTATCTCAAGACGGGCATGCCGTTGGTTGAAAAATGTGTAACGGTAGACGGCGGCGCGGTTAAGAACGCGCAGAACGTTATCGTTCCCATCGGCACGTCGATCGCCGATCTGTTTGATTTTTGCGGTGGCTTGACGGTCGAGCCTGCCAAGGTGCTTTACGGTGGCCCTATGATGGGAATTGCCATTCCCGACATGACGCTGCCTGTCATGAAAAACACCAATGCGGTGCTGGCGCTGACTCAAAAAGAAGCGGCGCTTCCCCAAACGACAGCCTGCATCCGTTGCGGCTCCTGCACCAACACCTGCCCCTTCGGTCTGGCACCTGCCATGTTTGCCAAAGCCTATGAGAAAAAGGATACGGTATTGCTTGAGGAGCTTGGCATTAACGCCTGCATGGAATGTGGTTGCTGTAGCTTTGTATGCCCCGCAAATCGCCCTCTTGTACAGACCAATAAGCTGTCCAAGGCATTGTTAAGAGAAGAAAAAGCAAAGGAGGACAAACGAGTATGAACCATCAACTGAAGCTCTCGGTCTCTCCTCATATCCATAGCGGACGCTCGACGGCGGGCATTATGCGCGACGTGCTGATCGCTCTGGCCCCTGCGACGGTGGCCGGTGTGATCATTTTCGGTTGGCGCGCGCTTTTGGTCGTTGCTCTTTGCGTTGCATCCAGCGTAGGCTTTGAGGCTCTTTATAATTTGATCGTTAAGCGCGAGCAAACGGTCGGCGACCTCAGCGCCGCTGTAACGGGGCTGCTGCTGGCCCTCAATCTGCCTGCGAACATTCCGCTTTGGCAGTGTGTCGTCGGATCGTTGTTTGCCGTTATCATCGTCAAGGCACTCTTCGGCGGCATCGGCTGTAATGTGGTCAACCCTGCTATTACGGCGCGTGTCTTTATGCTGATCGCCTTTGGCACGATGGCAACGCAGGCCTATCCCACCATTGTGGATACCGTATCGAGCGCAACCCCTCTGGCGCAAATGGCCCAAGGAACGACACCTGCGCTGACGGATCTGCTTTTAGGTCTGCACGGTGGAGCCATCGGCGAAACCTGTGCGGTAGCCCTGCTAATCGGTGGTGCATATCTGCTCATCCGTCGCGTCATTAGCTGGCATCTGCCTGTTGCTTTTATTGGCACGACCTTCCTGTTCTCCTTCTTAATGGGCGGCATGGATGTGATGCACGCACTGTCTATGGTGCTGTCGGGTGGTCTTTTGATTGCGGCTATTTTCATGGCGACCGACTACGTAACATCCCCCTCTACAGCATGGGGTAAGATCATCTTCGGTCTTGGCGCAGGTTTGATTACCTGTATGATTCGCTATTTCGGTACATATCCTGAGGGCGTGTCGTTTGCCATTCTACTGATGAACATTCTGACGCCTTACATCGACTCCTGGACAAAGCATAAAGTATTTGGCAGAGGAGGGAAGAGAGCATGAAGCAATCGGTAAAAAGCACGCTGGTGCTGTTCCTCATCTGTGCCGTCATGGCCGTTCTTCTGGCGCTGACCAACGCATTCACCGCACCGAAGATTCAAGCGAATCTTGAGGCGGCCGCCAACGAGGCGCTCCTGGTCGTCATGCCTGAGGGCAAGGATTTCAAAAAGATGGATCTGTCCTCCTACACGCTTCCCGCCACGGTTACCGAGGCATATAGCGAAGCGGGCGGCGGCTACGTTATTACGATTACCACGTCGGGCTACGGCTCGAACTTCATTATCATGTGCGGCGTTTCCGCTGACGGTAAGGTGACGGGCACTACCTGCCTGTCCTCCTCCGAAACGCTGGGACATGAAAAGACCTACGGTGCGAACTTCATCGGCAAGGACGCGGCAGGTGTGGACGGCGTGGACACCATCTCGGGTGCCACCAAGACCACGGCCGCGTATAAGAGCGCGATGAAGGACGCTATCAACGCCGCTATTATCCTCGGCGGTGGCTCAGTCGATATCCGTACCGAGGAAGAGATTCTCGCGGAGAATCTGGCAACCGCACTGCCCGAGGGCAACGGCGAGTTCACCAAGCTGTTCATCGTTGAGGTCATCGAGGGCATCGATGCGGTCTATAACGCCAACAACGCCGCAGGCTACGTTTACGTGATCGGCGAGCAGTTTATCGGCGTTCCCGCAGGCACGACGCCCGAAAACGCGACCGTCGCGGCGGCTCACGCCATCCTGACGGCAACGACGACCACCGAGGTCGATCTGAACGCGTACGAGGGTCTGCCGTCGGCGCTCATTTCCGCAAGCAAGACGCAAACGGGCAACTACGTTCTCAATTTGAAGGGTGCCGGCTACGGTATCAACGGCGGTAACGAGTATCATCCCGCCTCGGGCGAGTACATCTACATCCGCGTATCCATGACGCCGGACGGTAAGATCATTGACTGTTTGACCTACGCGCAGAGCGAGACGCCCAACATCGGCTCGGCTTGTGCCGATGAAAAATTCTATTCGCAGTTCGTCGGTAAAACCGAGGACACGTATGAAAATATCGACGCCATCGCAGGCGCGACCCTGACGACCGACGGCTACAAGAAAGCAATTTTGCGTGCGTTTGAATCGGTCAAAATTCTGGAAGGAGGTGCAAAGTAATGAAGAATAACGGCAATCTGGCTATTTTGCTCAAGGGTATTCTCAAGGAAAACCCCGTATTCGTTCTCATTCTCGGCACCTGCCCCACGCTTGCTATGACCAAAAACGTGGGCGACGCCTTCGGTATGGGCCTTGCGGCACTGGCCGTTCTGCTTTGCTCCAACGTTCTGGTTTCCTTGCTTCGCAAGGTCATTCCCGATACGGTGCGCATTCCCTGCTATATCGTTATCATCGCAAGCTTCGTTACCATCGTTCAGATGATCGTCAAGGCGTATCTGCCCGAGCTGGATAAAAACCTGGGCGTGTTCTTGCCGCTGATCACGGTTAACTGTATCATTCTCAGCCGCGCTGAAATGTTTGCAGGTAAGAATTCTGTGGGCAAATCCGCGGTGGATGGTATCGGCATGGGCCTTGGCTTTACGCTGGCACTGGTGCTGATGTCCACTGTCCGCGAGGTGCTGGGCAACGCCTCCTTTGCAGGCCACGCTATCGCCTTCCTTGAGCCCTACAAGATCAAATTTCTGGTCGAGGCTCCCGGCGGTATGCTGGTTTACGGTTGCCTGATCGCGTTGGTTTACGTGATCACCAAGGGCAAAGCACCGCTGAAGAAGAGCTTCTCCTGCGCGGGCTGTCCCAACGCGGCCACCTGCCACACGGCTTGCACCGAGCTTCCTGCCGAGTCGGGC
>JAFVZV010000013.1 GCA_017507985.1 Clostridia bacterium | reverse complement strand
CAAACAGACCTGTCAAGATGGTATCCGAGCTTGGCTCGTTCGCAATTTGCAGTGCTGTTGAAGAAGCAGTTTTTGACGGATCAACGCAGTATAGCACCTTCTCCATGGGCGGCGTAAAATACAATGAGGGTATTATTCTGGTAGCTACCAACAGTCTGCTGGATACCAGACCTGCTTGTGTTTCCTTCAACTTGGGCGGCAACTACGATACCATTTCCTTTATTGCGGGTCATATCGCCAACAGCGACGTATATAAAAATGATATTATCGAGATTTATGCAGACGGTGTTCTGATAAAGACCATTGATGTGGATTGTACCATGCTGCCCGAGAAATATGTGGTGGACGTAACGGGCTGTCAGCATCTTGAATTTATTTCCGGCAAGGCAACCAACGGTAGTTGGTACCGCCCCGCATTGGGTATTGTCAACTTGGTCGCTTATCCCGACGGATATGTCCAAACCGATCTCTTCCCCGAGAGAAGCCCGGCAGATTACGGTAAATCCTGCGATCTGATCGAAGCCTTCGGCTTTTATGACGTACATAGCGGAGGACGTACGGAGACCGATATCGGCGGTGTTGACGTTGAGGACGGTTATTATGACGGCTCGACTCAGAAAAACTATTTCACAATCGGCGACAGAAAGATCAATAGCGGTGTGCTTCTCCGAACCAGCGTGCATTTAAGCTTGGATATAGAGATGATACAAGATGCCATTTTCTTCACGGGATTGGCTGTTTTGGCAGGAGATGAGGTGCACGAATCGGCATTTGCTTTGGCAAACATCAAGGACAGCGGCTATACTTCCGTGACCTTTACTGTGGCAATGCAACAGGAAACCACAATTGCCGGAGTTGACGACGAAACGGTGTTGAAGATTGGCGCAGATGACGAATGTGTGAAGGAAATTACACTTTATAAGGGTATGGAGCCCACCACCTATACCGTGGAGCTGGGCGATGATTGCGGAAGACTTTTGTTCTGGCTCAACTGCGGTCTTGAGGACGACACCTCGCATACCTACGCGATCTACGATATTACGCTGAATAAGTAAAGAGGGTTAAATTATGAGCAACGTAAAAGATTTTGTGATTGAAAACGGCGTTTTGAAACAATACGTTGGTAACGGCGGAGATGTCGTTATCCCGGACGATGTGTACGAAATCGGCAGATCTGCATTTAGTGGCTGTCGGGAAATTAGAAGTGTTACCTTCCCCAACCGCCTCATAACAATCAGAATGTCTGCGTTTCAAGGCTGTAAGGGACTGACATCCATCACCCTTCCTGAAAACGTTAACTATGTTGAAGATTGGGCGTTTGAGGGCTGCACGGGACTTACTGAGGTCATCGTTCTCGGTGACTTTGTGACGATCAGCAAATGGGCATTTTATGAATGCTCACCGGATCTTTGGTTCGACGCGCCGGAAAACAGCAAAGCGAGCAGGTTTGCGGATCGCTATAAGGATGACAGGCTTTGGTCGGATGACGATTATAATCCGCATTGAGAAAAGCGAAGCAACGACTCGCATACCTATGCAATCTACGATATTACATTGAACAAATAAGGAGGCAGCACCATGAGGTATTTGACTTGGGATGAAGTAAAAAGCCTTGACAAATTCTTGGTCGAGGACAATGACGATGCCGTCGGCATCGAGATCCATACCGGACTCTGTGATCTATCAGCGAACAACTGCTACGGCAAGCCGGAAACAGTAAAGGCTTAT
>JAFVZV010000105.1 GCA_017507985.1 Clostridia bacterium | reverse complement strand
TAAAAGCGATGAGTGTATCCTATCATACGTAGTTGCTTGGGAGGATTTGAAGCACACGTATGAATATACTTATGAAACCGATGGCAACGATTGCAGCATTCAATACAAAATAATTGAACGTTGTACCGTTTGCGGTCATACCGCCGAATGGTGGCATTCTGGTCATATAAACGAAGAATTTGAAATTAATCTCGTCGACCACAACGGTTGCACAGGTATGATTTGCGGCGAACGCTGTAAAGTTTGCAACGAGATAACTTATCTCTATAATTTAAATTTTGGTTGCCATATCAACAGCACAAGCGCCCCCGAAGAATTCGTTGACGAGAATGGCATTACTCATCAGCGTTCAACAATGGCTTGTAGCATTTGTGGCCTGAAATTCGTCGTGGAAACGTGGGAGGCCGCGGAGGCTCCTTGCGTCACCGTTCAATATGAATATACTCAGATTTATTCGGGCGAAACCTTGATTATTGACTATACAAATGAATATGTCTACGAAGAACACGATTATACGATCGAGTATCAAATGGAGGGTGATGATTGCGGAGATGGTTATTATATAATCAAAAAATGCATGAATTGCGGCAAAAGTGACAGTGAGTATGATTGGAGACATCAAACCGAAGAGAAATATGTTGACCTCGGTGAAGTTGGACTTTGCGGCGGATCGATTGAAGAAGAATACTGCATCCGCTGCGGTGGCAATATTTCATGGAGCATGAGCAGCGGATGCGATTGGATTTTCCTGGGAGAAAACGAAGCCGGGGACGAAGTTCATGAGTGCCAGAATTGTCATGCAACTAGACTCATTTACTCGAATAACGGTGAAAAGGACGAGAATTGTAATTACACACACACAGATATTTTTGTTTTCCTAATGAATGGCAAGGAATTTTACAGATATGAAGATTCCTATGTAACTCAATCCCATTATTACGAGTATAGCTTCATAATGAATGGAAGCTCTTGTACGGATGGATACACGGTTATCGCCACTTGCAAAGATTGTAACTCGAGTTACACTGAATATTCCCAAAATCACGGTGATTTCATGTTCTTCGAATTGACTGAAACCCAGGGATTCTGCCCTAATCATTTTATTGAAGCTTACGGGTGTCCTTGCGGTCAGAGAATATACTTTTATTTCGAAGAATATTCATTTAGATTCGATGAAAAAACACAGATGCATATATGTGATGCTTGCGGCATTGCAGTTTCATGTATTACTAGCAGAGTTGAAGACGGATGCTCTGCAATCGAGAAAATTGATTTTGCTGTATATCTTGGTGATGAGAAGTTGTATAACACCTCAAAAGAAGAATCCTACTCCAATCACAAATTTACTGATGTTGAAATTTCTTCTGCTAACGGTGTCTTTATCATCACAGCATCCTGTGATAAGTGCGGCACTGTAAGTGACCACCAGGTACTGGAAGTTGAACTGGAGCAAAACGGCAATCAGTATTACTACGACTACTTTTTCACTCCTGGCGAAACAGCCACGTACACGATTCAGAGTTTTGATGACGCGGATACCTATGTAGAACTTTACCAAGAGGAGAATGGTCTGTTAGTATACGTTGATAGCAACGATGATGGCGGCTATAACTCTCAGTTCAGCTTGACCGCAAATTTGACGGCAGGAATGACTTATGTCTACAGAATCAGCTTCTATGATTTAAATACAAGCGGTGAAATCCTTTTTGCCATTACTGAAGGTGCATCGCAAATAACTGCATGTCAGCATGGTTCCGGAACAGAATTTTCCGCGTCTGTGAATGACAGCGGAAGCATACTTTGCGGTACAACTTGCTACGAGTGTGGGAGCATTATTCATCTGTATGTAAAGGGCAGCTGCAACCACACGGAAACAGGGATGATCTATGGCTACAGCGCAACATGTACTGAAACCGGTCTGACCGACGGAACAATCTGCTGCGAATGTGGAGCAGTCCTGCTTGCTCAGGAGATCATACCGGCTCTGGGACATGATGAAATAGCGCACAGTTATAAAGAGCCCACTTGTACTGCTGCAGGTAATGAAGCGTACGTCACTTGTTTAAGATGTGATCACACTACGTATCAAGAGATCGCGCCTTTAGGACACGACGAGATCGCGCACAGTTATAAAGAGCCCACTTGTACTGCTGCAGGTAATGAAGCGTACGTCACTTGTTTAAGTTGTGATCACACTACGTATCAAGAGATCGCGCCTTTAGGACACGACGAGATAGCGCACAGTTATAAAGAGCCCACTTGTACTGCTGCGGGTAATGAAGCGTACGTCACTTGTTCAAGGTGTGATCACACTACATATCAAGAGATCGCGCCTTCCGGACATATAGAAAGTGCCTGGATCATTGATAAAGAAGCGACCGAAAATGAACCGGGGGTGCGCTATAGAATTTGCATCGTTTGTGGAGAAACTTTAAAGGAGGAAATATTCTATTCAAAGCATTCGCAAGGTCTTAGTTATGCCGTAAACGGAGACGGAAATACCTGCACCATTACGGGTATTGGTACTTGCCAAGATACAGAACTTATTATTGCAGAGCAATACGATGGTTACTTGGTTACACGCATTTGTGATTGGGCGTTCGCAGACTGCACAAGCCTTGCGAGCATTACCATTCCCGACAGCGTGACGAGCATTGGCGAAGGGGCGTTCCGAGATTGCTCGGGCCTTACAAGCATTACCATTCCCGACAGCGTAACATCTATTGACAGATTTGCGTTCAATGGTTGCACCAGCCTTACGAACATTTCCATAGGAAATAGCGTTACAAGCATTGACTATTGCGCGTTCGAGGGTTGCACTGGTCTTACGAACATTTCCATAGGAAATAGCGTTACAAGCATTGGCGATTGTGCGTTCGAAGGCTGCACGGGCCTTGCGAGCATTACCATTCCCGACAGCGTTACAAGTATTGGCAGATATGCGTTTAGCGATTGCACCAGCCTCGCGAGCATTTTCATAGGAAACAGCGTTACAAGTATTGGCAGATATGCGTTTAGCGATTGCACCAGCCTCGCGAGCATTTCCATAGGAAACAGCGTTACAAGTATTGGCGAGCAGGCGTTCTCCGGCTGCACTAGTCTTACGAGCATTACCATTCCCGACAGCGTAACATCTATTGACAGATTTGCGTTCAAAGGTTGCACCAGCCTTACGAACATTTCCATAGGAAATAGCGTTACAAGCATTGACTATTGCGTGTTCGAGGGTTGCACTGGTCTTACGAACATTTCCATAGGAAATAGCGTTACAAGCATTGGCGATTGCGCGTTCTACGGTTGCACTAGCCTTGCGAGCATTACCATCCCCGACAGCGTGACGAGCATTGGCGAAGGGGCGTTCTACGGTTGCACTAGCCTTGCGAGCATTTCCATTCCCGACAGCGTAACATCCATTGGCATATCTGCGTTTAGCGGTTGCACTGGCCTTGCGAGCATTTCCATGGGAAACGGCGTTACGAGCATTGACAATTGGGCGTTCAACGGCTGTGCGAGCCTCGCGAGAATTTCCATTTCAAATAAACTAAAATATATTGGCCACTATGTGTTCAGTGGCTGTACAAGCCTAACAAGCGTTGTAATTCCCGACAGCGTTGTGGGCATTAACTCGTCTGCGTTTGAAGGTTGTACAAACCTTGAAAACGCTATCATAGGAAATAGCGTACATGCGATTGGTCCTTCTGCATTCAAAGGCTGCACAAGTCTTACTAGCATTACTATTCCGAACAGCGTTACAAAAATTGATAGGTATGCGTTTGAAGGCTGTACCGGCCTTACAAGCATTACCATCCCAGATGGCGTTACAAGCATTGGTTCTGATGCATTCAAAGGTTGTACGAGCCTTACGAGCATTACAATCCCCGACAGCGTTACGAGCATTGGCAAGTCTGCCTTTGAAGGCTGCAACGCTCTTGAAAAGATGGTATTGCCGTTCATAGGACGAGATATAGATGCTGATCGTGTTTCAGGTATATTTAATGACTCTTACTATGGTACCTTGGGATATCTTTTCGGTTCTTCTGATGGCTGGGATGCCTATTCATACGTTCCCCAAACGCTTCGTGAAGTAATCATTACAAAAGACACTACAATAGGAGATCATGCTTTTTATAAATGTGACTTTATAGAAAAGATTTCTCTCCCCGCCGGGATTACAAGCGTTGAAAAATATGCTTTTTATAACTGTAGCGGCATAAAAAACATATGTTTCTCTGATGCTGTAACAAATATTAGCCGATATGCTTTTTTCGGTTGCGACTCCTTAGAATTTGTATCTTTTCCCGCCAGTGTTACTAGAATTGGGGAATATGCATTCAGTAACTGCACAAGCCTCACAAACATTTACTTTGGTGGAACAAAAGCAGATTGGGAGAAAATTCTGTTTGAATCACGTTGGAACCAAGACGCTGACAAATATTATATCCATTACAACGCCTTTGAGTACGGTATTTATTTGCCCACCGAATGTCTCAAGCTTCCGAACGCTAAAAAAGAATATCTATTATTCCCCCTCGATGCGATGTCGGAAATTCAAGTGCTAAACGTCAAGACTGGTGAACTGATACCTTTGAGCGAAACAAATATCAACATCGGGGTTTCCTCCGGTAATAGCAAGCTTTCGATAGATTCGGGGTATTTGTACGCTAATAATGGTGGCAGTGCAACGATCTCCGCATACTATGTCTCAAACGGAAATGTGATCAAGCTCGAAGAGGCCATGCCTATCTTCGTTGCTGAAAGCTCGGAGTATGAGATCAACCAACGGATGAGGTTCTCCTCGGCAGACCGCGAATATATCAGTATGTGTCTCGATATGTATCACGTACTCTATACAATGAATGACGTTGAGGATATCGTTGACATTAATATGAATATCGTCGAGAATCTTCTTTTTGGAATTGATAATCTCGATGAATATTTGGCGGGGCTGATCGATCAAGACCTTCCCAAAACTGTTGCCATTAAAAAAGCCTTGGCTGAATTCATTCAGAGCTATGTTGACGACAATTATGCCCATGAGATGGCGGTGGAAGACACACAAACGTTCCTTACGATCCTTGAGGCGATCAAAGAGATTCGCAGTGATTACAAAAAGCTGACCAAGCTTCCGACCAATGTTATCAAGTTGATAGAGAAGATTGACGATGCTTGTGTCTTGGCAGAGCTGAAAGGACTTAGTAAAGACGAGCTTGTTTCGCTGCTGGAGGGACTGAAAGAGCTTACTGCATATAACGAAGCATGGGCTGAAATAACAGACACTGCGGCATGGAAAGAGATAAACAAGACTTATAAGAGTTATATATCCACCATAGAACGAATCAATTCGGGAAAGAACTTACTTGACGATTTGATGATGGATACCTCTACATTTGCGAAACTGTTTTGGGATTCCGCCCCCGGCATATTTGATACCGGAATGATGGTCATGGATGCACTTATCTACGGTATGAGCGATTATTCTCACAACATCGAGATCCTTCAGAAAATACGAGATCAAATGTTGGTATGCGGATACAAATCTAACAGCACAGAAGTCAACGCTATTGATGAAATGATCTTGGAGTATAAAAACAAGTGGTTGGCAGCAATCGAAGACTTTGTGGCGAATTTTACTTCGGATACAATTGTAAGTATCGTATCTAAAAATCCCTATGTAGCGATTGCTCGAGTTGCGAGCAGTATTGCCATGAGCCTCACACAAATAGACGAAAAAGCAGAATGGCTTGCCCTGTCTTCTTATCGTGAAGCACTGGAGAAGTGTACTTATTCTATCAAAGATCTGTATTTGAATGGAAAAATTGCCGCAGATGAAAAAGAAGTTGAAGAGTTTGCTTCGCTATACGTAAATATGCTGCTTAAATTAAACAATTTGGCGTATGATATTGGGCGTCTTACTCCATCTGTTGATGCGGAACAACTTTCGTCTATACAAAAGAATATTTCTACGTTAAACAGCATTTTGCAGCAATATTTAAATTGACATTTATACAGTGCCTCAACTTTTTTATGCGAGCAAAGGGACGTGAAAAACGCAGAAAGAAAATCAACAAAAAGGACCTGCTTTAAATCTGTTTTGAATGGCAATAGTTACCCCAGCGACATCACAATTGATCGCCTTTTCTAACGCAATAAAGCTCATCAGGGAAATAATCCCTGATGAGCAAGACCGTGCGGTTTTCCCTTTCTTTTGATGTTGTGTCATTGACAATTTTCGCTATATGATGTATAATGTAGTTGAAATTCACAACCATCAAACGGAGGAAAGAACTATGAGCAATCCCATCAAGATCGGTCTGGTCGGCCTTGGACGTGCCGGCTATTCTATGCACACCTACGAGTTAGCTCCCCGCAAGGATAAATTTGTCTTCGTTGCTTGCTGTGACGTCATTCCCGAGCGCGTCAGCGCCTTTGCCGAGCAATTCAATGTCAGAGGATATGCGACTATCGAGGAGCTGATTGCCGACCCCGAGGTCGAGCTGGTCGATATTGCTACCCGCTCTATCGATCATATGAAGCACGCAAAAATGGCGTTGCTGGCAGGCAAGGACGTGTTCCTTGAAAAACCGTTTGCCATGGATACGGCAGAGGCGAAAGAGCTTATCAAGCTGGGTAGCCAGCCTGCAGGACCGCACCTGTATATCCGCCACAATCGCCGTTTTGAGTACGGATTTGAAATGGTTACGGATATCATCAATTCGGGTATTCTTGGTGAAGTGTATCAGATCAAGCTGTGCCGCAACGGCTTCCAGCGCCGCAATGATTGGCAGACGCTCAAATCCTCGGGCGGCGGTCAGATCTGCAACTGGGGACCTCATATCATCGACCATGCCCTCCGCTTCTGCGGCGGCGACTATACCGAGCTGTTCACCGATCTCAAGCAGACCGTTTGGTTGGGGGATCGCGATGACCATGTTAAATTAATTTTCCGCGGTGTCAACGATCGTGTTGTCGATTTGGAGATCAGCGGTGGTGCGGCTCTGCCTTCGCCGGAATATCTTGTGTACGGTACTCGCGGCGCACTGGTCAGCGAAAATGGCGGCTTCAAGCTGCGTTATCTCGACCCTGCACAGCCGTTGCCCCATGCAGAGGTTAAGGGTGAGACCTGGCCGCAAAACGCCGGTTTTGGCAACCCTGAAGTTTTGCCTTGGGTCGAGGAGTTCCGTCCTATGCCCACCGAGGGCGGCGACGGTACCACCCGCATTTGGGATCATCTGTATGAAACCATCCGCAATCATAAAGCATTCCCCGTCACGCTGGAGCAGTCCTATAAGGTCATCGAGGTCATCGAAAAGGCGCGCCTCGGCACGATCTTTGAGGCGTAAACAAGCAGCGCGAACGCGCACAAAGGGAAGCAAGGAGAGTCATTATGGCTTTTTTTGAAATGAGCTATCAATCGGATGCCCTTAAGATGGGCGTTTCCGTCAACGTCATTTTGCCCGAGGGCGCCAAGCACGGAGAATCATACCGCACGCTCTACCTGCTTCACGGCCTTTCGGATGACCACACGACCTGGATGCGTCGCACCGCTATCGAACGGTATGCGGGCGAGCATAATATCGCGGTGGTCATGCCGGGCGTGGGACGCAGCTGGTATACCGACACGGCAACAGGCGCAAACTATTTGACCTTTGTAGCAGAGGAATTGCCAAACGTCTGCCGCGGCTTTTTCGGTGGTATGTCACATCGTCGCGAGGATACGTGGATCGCAGGACTTTCGATGGGGGGCTATGGCGCCATCAAGGCGGCCTTGACCTATCCCGAACGTTTCGGCGGCGCGGCTTCGCTGTCGGGCACACTGGATATTGCCGACGCAAGTCGCAACCGTCCTATGGACGAGTGGCGTGGGATTTTCGGCTTTGACATGAAGAACCAAAGCGAGCTGAAGGGAACGCGTCACGATCTCTTTGCGCTGGCACAAAAGCTGTACGACGAGGGCGGTTCATTGCCGCATATCTATCTGTGGTGCGGCGAACAGGATCGCGGACACGAGTACAGCGAAAGATTCAGCGCGTTATTGAACGAGTTGGGTGTGTCGCATTTGTACGAATCCTCCGAAGGAGATCATTCCTGGCCCTATTGGGATATGCATATTCAGGACGCCTTGCGCTATTTGTCCGAGCAGTTCTCGTAAGCTGCCAAAAAAGAATGTTGACAAGTGAAAGGAACAGTATATGAAAGCTGATGTTCGTATCAAAAAACTGCGCGAGGGGGCGCACGCGCCTACCTATGGCTCGGCGTTTGCCGCCGGCTGTGACCTGTACGCTTGCGTCGAAGTGGGTGAGGTGACGATCAACCCCGGCGCGACGGTGCTCATTCCCACGGGCTGGGCGTTTGAGATTCCCGATGGCTTTGCAGGGCTGATCTACGCCCGTAGTGGGCTTGCCACCAAGAGCGGACTTGCCCCGGCCAATAAGGTCGGTGTGATCGACAGCGACTATCGCGGCGAGGTCTGCGTGGCATTGCACAATCATAGCAGTGAAGCTCGTACGATCAAAAGCGGTGACCGTGTGGCCCAAATGGTCATCACGCCTTATCTGACAGCGACCTTTATGGAAACGGACGACCTATCCGATACCACGCGCGGCGCAGGTGGATTTGGTTCGACGGGCAAGTGAGTTCAATATGAAGGAGAAAAAGAAAAGCCTGGGCTTGAATATCTACGGTCTTGTGATGCTGCCGACGCTGGTCCTGACCAATTTGGCCAATGCACTGTTTACTATCTGGCTGACGATTGAGCAGTTGGGATCGTCTTGGGGTGAGGGCACGGGCATGGAGCTGGCGGTGCTGTATCCTTGGCTGATCGAGCTGCTTTGTGCTCCCGTCGTTATCGCGGGCGGCGTGTATCTTTTGTTGCACATTCGTCGCACCTCGAGCAAATGGCTGTGCACCACTAACATAGTCCTTTATTTCGCGCTGATCTTGCAGTATGCACTGACCAACCTGTTTATTTGGTTTTGAATAAGCAAAGAACCCGAAGCGAGTGCTTCGGGTTCTTTTTTGTTAGTTGGTATTTTGCTTGATAAATTCACTGCCGGCGTTGAATTCGCGCATATCGTTGTAGCCGGTGCCTTCGCTCCCAAGATAGATCAGCTTATCCTCGTGCATTTCAAAGACGTAGGTGTATTTTTCGTCGTCCGTGGACAGAATCAGACGCCCGTCCTTGATCTCATAGGTGCCATAGCCACCGCTGGAACTGATCAGAGAGAAGTAGAATCTGAACCGGAACGTTTGATCTTCGTACAGCGTGATGGCAGAATTGCTGGACCAAGAATCGTCGGTGTCAAAGAGATAATGACCGACGACACCAGGAAACAGGGATTCTTGTGTTCCGTCGGCGTAACTACGGTAGAAAACCGTTGAGTGTTCGTAAAGCACCAGAGTGTAACCGTTCCCACTTCTAATAAGTATGGGGGTTGTGCTATATGCGGAGCCGAGAGTGGAACGTACGTCATCAATTTTGATCCCAAGATCGTCGGTTTGGGTGGATAACCTGAAGTCGAAGGAAAACCTTTCTCCTAAACGGTAAAATTCCCCGTTTTTGATGTCGTACACCACGACAAATTCATGAACATAGCCGGTTCCCATGGATGCTTGAGCAAGAAATTCGGGATAACCATCTTGGTTGAGGTCGGCAAAGACTGCCTGTTGTGGCGGCTTACCCGAGATCAATTCCGTTTCCTTTCCCGCACGGTCAATCATTTTTATTTGATAGACAAAAGCATCTGGTTCTTCAACAACAAACCTGACGTCGTCAAATTCGGGGAGAGTGAATTCGGGGGTGGTTGTGAGGTCCCAGGTGGTGAAGCTCAACGGCGGCTGCGGTTGAAAGGACCAAGTATAGTAGTCTATGCGAAAATAATAGTAATGCTTGACATCATCCATATCCGTGAGCACAATCACACATGACCACTCTTTGAAATTTGTAAATGGATTATAGTCTGAACTCTTTTCTAACCAACCGAGATCAATATATACCGTTTTGCCTTCTACGTAAGTGTCTATTAGCGCAAACGTTCTCCGCTGATATTCTTCTTTGGCCGTATCAGAGGTGAGAGCGGGCCACATATTGTCGCACGACTTGATGGGATAGGATACCGTAAGCGAGAGCTTTTCCAATGCGGGGGTGACGTGGTCGTAAATAGGCACACTCTTATTGTAATAGGACACGGGCTTTTTACCGCTTTGCACGTATTCGTTGACAGCTGCTATATATGTTTCCTCGTTGTATTCACCCGTCCATTCGCAATAGTCAAAGGGGATATTTTCAATTGTCGAGTCATCGTCGCTGGGCGGATCCGTCAAAAAGCACACACCCGTCACAATCAGCGCGACGACCGCCACGAGGATGATCCAGAAGGCGGGCTTTTTATAGTTGAGAACGGATTTGATACGCCCCTTGACGCCGACCTCACCAAAGGCAAGGGGGCAGGCCGCGATGGCGCGGCGGGGAACGCTGCAGTTGATCAGCGCCTCGGAATACTGCTTTTTGATGTTGGTGCCAAGCGCGCGGATAACCTTTTCATCGCAGGCCAGTTCAATGTCGCGGCAGAGCAGGATATAGCCCAGCCAAAGGAGCGGATTGAACCAGTAGACGGTCAGCAGCAGGAAGCCGAGCGGCTTCCATACATGGTCCAGGCGGCGCAGGTGTGCCTGCTCGTGGGCGATGACAAAGGCGCGGTCAGCCTCGTTCATGGACGAGGGCAGGTAGATACGGGGGTGAATGAAGCCCAGGATAAAGGGTGTGTTGATGTGGTCGCACTCGTACACGTTGCCCTCGAGCTTGGCCGCTTCGGCGACCTTGGATCTGACGCGCAGGTAACTTACGAGCATATAGACGAGCATGGCGATCATGCCGATTACCCACACGTAGCCTGCGACGGTCGTGATGACCTGCATGGGATTGACGCTATCGCCCGGAGTGGGGGCAAGGGAGCCCGAAATGACAGGATTGACCACCTCGTTGATGACGGGAATGCCGCTGTTGATGGTCGGAGTGGGGGAAAGCAGCATATCCTCGGGCAATGGCTCGGCGCTGGGGATGAGCGACAGCACGCTCTCCAGCGAGAAGGGGAACAGCAACCGCAAGCCCACCAGTGCCCACAGCGCGCAGGAGATGGCTTTGGGTGCGCGCTTGAGCAGCAAGCGAAGCACCAGCACGGCCAGGCACAGCCATGAGGCCGTCAGACTCATGTTGAGAAGCTTGAGAAATAATGCGTCCATATCAGCCCTCCTTGTGTTCGTCGATCATACGGCGCAGGGCCTCCAATTCTTGCTCGGTCAAGCTCTTGCGCGAGGTAAAGGCGGCGAGAAAGGCGGGCAGGGAACCATCAAACTGTTCTTTGACGAATTTTTCGCTCTGCATGGCGTAATAGTCGGTGCGCTCGATGCGCGAGGTGACCACGCCGCCCTCGTTTTGAAATATACCCTTGTCGCAAAGGCGTTTGAGCACGGTGTACGAGGTGGTCTTCTTCCAAACCAGCGATTCTGCCGCGCGCTTGGCAAGCTCGGATGCCGTGATTGGCTCGTTTTCCCATATCATATCGGCAAAGC
>JAFVZV010000012.1 GCA_017507985.1 Clostridia bacterium | reverse complement strand
GATTCGCGAAGATCTATACACCGGCCGTATGCGCGTGCGCGCTGGCATTGGCGGTATTTCCTCCGCTGCTCAATCTGCTTTTGAGGTATTCCGCAGGCTGGAGCATATGGCTCTACCGTGCGCTGACCTTCCTTGTGGCAAGTTGTCCCTGTGCGCTCGTTATCAGCGTTCCGCTCAGCTTCTTTGCGGGCATTGGAGGCGCAAGCAAGGAGGGCGTGCTGGTGAAGGGCTCGAATTATCTGGAAGCCTTGTCGCAGACCAAGTGCGTTGTGTTTGATAAAACGGGAACCTTGACACGGGGCGTGTTTGAGGTTACCGCGATCCATCATAACGAATTGCCCGAGGATCAGCTGCTCGAATACGCCGCCTATGCGGAAAGCGCATCCTCTCACCCGATCGCACAGAGCTTGTTGCGCGCTTACGGCAAGGAGCTTGACAGAAGCAGAGTAAGCGATGTGCAGGAGATCAGCGGAAACGGTGTGATCGCCAAGGTGGACGGACGACTCGTTGCCGCAGGCAATGGGAAACTGATGGAGCGGTTCGGCGTTGCATATTCCGATTGCCATAAGGTGGGAACGATTATTCATATCGCCATCGACAATGCATATGCAGGACACGTCGTGATCTCCGATATGCTTAAGCCTACGTCGGCAAAGTCGATGGCGGAGTTAAAAAGAGTGGGGATACACCATATCGTTATGCTGACGGGAGATACCAAGGCAGTTGCAGAGCAGGTTGCGGCTTCCCTCGGGATTGATGCCGTTTACAGCGAGCTTCTTCCGGGGGATAAGGTTGCAAAGGTCGAGGAGCTGCTTGCCTTCAAGGCAACGAAGGCAAGGCTGGCATTCGTCGGTGACGGAATCAACGACGCACCGGTGCTTTCCCGTGCGGATATCGGCATCGCAATGGGCGCTATGGGCTCCGATGCGGCAATTGAGTCTGCCGATATCGTTTTGATGGATGACGATCCTATGAAGATCTGCAAGGCAATCAAGATCTCCCGCAAATGCCTCGGAATTGTTCGCCAAAATATCGTATTTGCGATCGCGGTGAAGGTTCTTTCTCTTGTTTTGGTTGCTTTTGGTTTGGCGAATATGTGGATCGCTATTTTTGCCGACGTCGGGGTGATGATCCTTGCCGTACTCAATGCGATTCGCGCGTTGTTTGTGAAAAGGCTGTAAATCAATTTCCATATAATCTGAAAAGCAACAGATCGTTGCTTTTCAGATATCAGAATATACAGCCTTAAAAAATTGAACCGCAGAAAACAAAGAATAGCCAAATCGGTTGAAACATTCACAGAGATAATGGATATAATAACCTAAATGATAAATAAAAATTTGTATGATAGTATATTGAGCAAAAACATATTGACATAAACGGCGAAATGTGATATAATTACAGAAACGAATAATTATAAAAGGAACCAGCTGACTGAAGAGGACATCGGTTCCTTTATGTTTTTCAGAGGGAAAATCTTATGGTTAGAAAAAAATTTTTCACGCTTTCAACCACACAGATCATATTGCTCAGCTTTCTTGTTACCATTCTCATAGGAAGCGGACTTTTGGCATTGCCAATTAGTTCTGCAAGCGGCAAAGCTGTGCCGTATCTTGATGCCCTCTTCATGGCAACGACCGCCACCTGCGTGACGGGGCTCGTCACCCTTCCCACGGTATCAACGTGGAGCGTGTTCGGGCAGCTCGTCATACTGCTTTTGATACAGATCGGCGGT
>JAFVZV010000104.1 GCA_017507985.1 Clostridia bacterium | reverse complement strand
GGGTCAACAATGAAGATAGCGGAAGGCAGCGTATCCATGGTCTTGATACCGCCCAGGTTCTTCTCCAGGTCGAAAGCTTCCTTCTGCAGACCTGCAACCTCTTTCTTGGGCAGCAGATTGAAGGTGCCGTCCTCCTGCATCTTGTTCAGGCTGTTCAGACGAGCGATGGACTTCTTGATGGTCTTGAAGTCGGTCATCATGCCGCCGGGCCAACGGTTGTTCACATAGTACATACCGCAGCGGGTAGCCTCTTCCTTGATTGCCTCTGCCGCCTGCTTCTTGGTGCCGACGAACAGAAGGGTACCGCCCTGCGCAGACAGCTCGCGGACAAACATATAAGCTTCCTCGAACTTCTTAACCGTCTTCTGCAGGTCGATGATATAGATGCCGTTTCTTTCCGTAAAGATGTACTCCTGCATCTTGGGGTTCCATCTTCTGGTGTGGTGTCCGAAATGAACACCTGCTTCAAGCAGCTGCTTGATGGTAATGATAGACATTTCAATGTCCTCCTTCGGTTTTTCCACCACATAAGTTTCGTGCTCATCACCCGTTTGGGCACCGAACGCACGCCGTTATGTGTGTGTATTTTTTTGCATTGCGGATACATTTTTCGCAATTTCCGCAATTACAAGAAATTATAGCACATTCCGTTCCAACTTTCAACAGAATGTGCTATAATTTACAATTTGTTAACAATTAAAATCAGATAATTCTATGCTCAATCTCTTCTCCGTCGTTGGTATAGTGAAATATTGCGTGATATATGCATTTAGTTTCACTGCCATGAACGACAAAACGGCAAAGATCGTACGCACAGCCGTCGGCAACCAAACCTTGAGGCAGTTTTGAGTCGTAAATGATTTCTTTGTACGTCAAAGCTTCCCCTTCATATTCACAGCGTGTCGCAACGCTTGCGCTCTGATTGTCTTGATATACCATATCAATTCTCAGGGATTTTCCATTGGTTAAATTTCGAACGTTCAAGACCAATCGCACAACATTCTGAGCATTGGAAACGTAATCGCGCAGATGGGGATATTTGGGAGCGCTATCAACATCTGCGCACTCCCCTTCATCCAAATCAAAATATTCATTCGGTCTAAAGGTCAAAATTTTGGGTTCCGAAGATTTGTCACGATAAACGTCAAGCTGTATAGACAAATATTCCATAATGTCCTCTATGTCTTTCATTTCTTCTTCCCCTCACACCCGTCGTGACAAATGGGCGAGGTCAGAGCCTCCTCCTCATTTGATGTCAGGCGCACGAGAATGGTATCCTCACCGATGCACTCGATCTTGCACCACGGAATAAACAGATATTCCGTCTTGCCAAGGCCGAGAAAGCCGCATCCGCCGCGCGGCACCATCAAAGAGGTCAGCGTGGCGCAGTTGGGGTCAAACTCAAAGTCGGTCGCAAAGCCCAGTCGTGAGCCGTCACACAAATTTATGATCTCTTTCTTTTTCAGTGAAACCGTGGTACAGCGTGGCACTTCCCCACCTCCCGTCAAATTGGCAAGCGGATGCAAAACGCAAACGCGCCTGCTTCAGTTTATTCACGGGGCGGTGGATTCTTGCCTGATTTTTTGAAATTACGGAAGATACGGTGCATACCTACCAAGAATTTTTTGCGGTAGGAAAGCGATATGAAGTAGCTTCCCAGCAAATACAAGGGCGAAATGGCGGCAAACACGGCGATGATGGCCGACAATCCATCGGCGCCAAACCAAGCAGCCACGGGAGAAACAAACAATACTATCACCAAAATGCCGAGCAATATTCCAACGACGAGCAACGATGCCGCGTGCGACTTCCAATGTCCTGCAAAAGATCCGGCCGTGCGCAAAAGACAAAACAGCAAGCAGCTTTGTATCACAAACAAGCAAAGGAACATATACAGCGACAGTCCGCCTGTTTGCATAGCCGCGCCGGTTCCCTTCAAAATCCATCCCGTCAGCACCACAAACAGACCGCTGACTACCGTAGCACACACCCAGTCGGGGCGGCTGCGCAACGGTGCCTTAAAGAAACGATCATAGTCGGGAGCCTCGCGCAGTACGTCAAGACTGCAATGATGAAGCGCACACACCAAAATATACGCCAGATCCACCCAGACACCGCTGATCAGCAACAGTGCGGGCGAAATTGTCAGCCAACCAAACATCAGCGGTACGATCACGAGCGTCATGCGCAGCAGTTGAGCGACCAGCAGATACTGCATGGTCAGCATCATGCGGAAGCTGATCGAACGAGCCGTATAAATGGCATTGGCAATTCCCGACAGACCGCCGCCATCGGGACCGGCGCGGCGGATCAAAACGTCCGAATTGCGGCGCACAGATTGATCACATTCCTCTGCCGTTATCGCGGACACAGGTTCGATGTGTTGTTCGTTTTGAATATTGGTGCTATAATCACGCGGCTCACAGCTGATGCAGATATCCGCAGGATTCATCATCTGGACTTCCCCGTGACGCAATCCCAAACTTGCGGTCAGCTTACCACTTTCGCGGCAGAGTGTAATCTGCTCAGCGATCTCTTGTTCAGAAAAGCCAAGGAAAACACGTTTTTTGCCGAATACATCGGCAAGCGTTTTTCCGTGCCGTCTAATGGCAGAAGCATTGACCGCCTCTTTTTCAGATTCGATCCAACCGGCCGACATCAGGTAATTCATGTACGATGCCCCTTCCTCGGGCAGGAAGAGCGACACTCGGACGTGGCTTTCCTCCAAACGGCGGCGCGTCTCTCGCAGCTCGGGATCAAACGCCTCGCGGCAGGAAAGGATGCCCTCGAAAATAACGTAGCCACGCTCCTCGCGCACATAGGCGCAAACGTCTGTTCCCTGATTTTTCAAATGACAGAAAACGTCAAACAGCATCTGACGCGCCGCATTATCCAAAGCAATGGTTTTGCCGCCCTTATTGCTGGCATTGCAACGGAGCAACGGCTCGGGCTGCGTACAACGATGGATGCGGAAGCGACGCTCGGGTTGATCCCCGGGGCGGCGCATTGCCACCTCGACCCATTCGGGAGCCGCCGGCATTGGGCGAAGCGAGAGCGTGCGAATATCAGCAGAGGCACGGTCAAAGGAAAGCAAATCTCCCAACTCCCCTACTGCATTGGACCATTCAGTCGCGTTGATATAATCATCCTCATCGGAAATATTGTTCTCTGCAATACAACGCTCATAGCGATAGACCGTTTCATACAGCTGCGCTACGGCGCGGTTCTTCATTTTGTGACCGATAGACAGCCCCTCAGCAGTATATGCGGCATACGGATGCATATGTCCGTCTGACAGCGCAGTCTTGCCAAACAGAAACAGCTCGTCCACACGACCAAGCGCATCGATGGCCTGATAATTTTTAATGATCGCCGTATTGTTGTGATTGGTACCGTAAGAGGCACGGATAACCGCACAAGCACAAACGATGCGTCCCATCGAAAGGAGCTGCTCGCTCATCGAGGACACGACCAACGACAATATGAGCAGCAAAACGTCCAGAATATCCAAGCTGCCCTTGCCCATAAAGATACCAACAATGGTAACGGGCAAAATAAGAGCGCACATGATCAGGCTATAGCGGTTCATATATTTGCGCATCGGCTTAAGATAAGCCGGCTCGCCCACTTGTGTTGCCAAGGGGTGAGGGCCGAAGCACGCCGCGATATATGTGGATTCTCCCGTTTCGGTAACGATGGCGCGTGCCTCTCCCTTGTGTACAACGGAACCTGCGTGCACCATGTTGGCTCGCTTGAGGACATCGGTATCATCCGATGTATCATACAACGCGCCGGCGTCCTTAAGGCAAGGCAGATAGGATACCTTTCCTTCAGCGTCGCATTGATAATTCAGCACACAAAAAGCGGCGTTGGAATCGATCAGGCGGGCATCACAAGGCACCACGTCGCCGACACGGAGCAAAAGCACGTCGCCGGGTACGACGCTCGCGGCATCACAAAGCAGTTCTCTTCCACCGCGCATAATACGAACACGGGGTGCCGAGTAGCTGCTCATTGCCTCTTTGATGCGGTTTGTTTTAACATAAGCTACCGTACTGGCTGTACAACTGATCGCTAGTACGAACAATACGGTCAGCGCTGTGGCGAAGCGACCAAAGAACAGCGCAATCAGCGCCACAAAAGCAAGCACCCAAAAAGAAACGTCGGACAGAATGCGCATCATGCACCGCTTGACGCTGCGCGGTTCGGGGATAAAGAGCTCGTTCCGACCGAAACGCTGTAGTCTGGTTTGGGCGATTTTGGGAGTCAAACCGCTTTTGCAGTCTGTTTTAAATCTTTTTTCCACTTCAGCGACTGACATGGTATGCCACAGGTTTTGCTGCTTCATTTCTGTCCTCCTTTCTTTAAGATTTTATTCCATTAATTACATACAATCTAAAGTCAAGCGTCCGCCGCTCACCGAAAGACGAATGTGCGTGATGGCGTGCTTTTGGTCGGCCAACAGCTTTTCTGCCAACGCATCCTCCACCTCACGCTGAATATAGCGACGCATATTGCGGGCGCCGAACTTGACCGAGTAAGATTTTTCTGCGATCAGCGCTGCCGCAGCCGAGGTGTAGGTGAAATGCATATCCTTTTCTTCCAGTGCACGCGCAAGATCGCCCAGCATAATGCCCGCAATCTGTGCAAAGTCCTTTTCGTCCAACGAACGGAAGGTAACGATCTCGTCTACACGGTTGATAAATTCAGGACGCAGAAAGCTCGAAAGAGCTTTTTCGGTCTTGCTTTCGGCAAGCGTCTTACCATCATCAAAGAAGCCAATGGACGAGGACGTACGGTCCGAGCCCGCATTGGTGGTCATAATCAAAATGGCATTTTCAAAGTTGACCGTCTTGCCTCCGGCATCAGTGATACGACCGTCATCGAGAATCTGCAAAAGAATATTGAGCACGTCGGGATGCGCCTTTTCGATCTCATCAAACAGGACAACGGAGTAGGGGTGGCGTCGGATCTTTTCAGTCAGTTGCCCTGCCTCGTCGTAGCCGACGTAGCAGGGAGGCGCTCCGATAATTCTGGATACCGAATGCTTTTCCATAAATTCGGACATATCCAAACGGATCAGTGTCTCGGGAGTATGGAACAATTCGGAGGCAATGGTCTTGACCAGCTCGGTCTTGCCAACGCCGGTAGGGCCTGCGAAAATGAATGACACAGGCTTTCTCTTATACGAAATGCCGGCACGGTTACGCTTGATGGCACGGACAACGGCGTGCACCGCTTCGTCTTGACCGACAATGCGAGTTTTGAGCTTTTCCTCCAACTTAGAAAGCTTTTCGAATTCGTTTTCGCTGATGGTGCTGGCAGGAACACCCGTCCACACCTCAATTACGGAAGCAAGCTCCTCTACCGTCAGCTCGACCTTGGCACATTCAGGCTCGATCTCCTGCAAACGAGCAGACAGCTTGAGCTCCTTGCCGCGCAAATGCGCGATCTGTTCGTAATTTCGTTGGGCATCGGCCCCCTCAAGCGTTCCCGTTTTCGCTTCCAATGCTTCACGCTCGGCTTTGAGCTTGAGCAACTGATCGCGAATATCATAGGACTCGTTGATTACAGCCGTATTAAGCGACAGATAGGATGCCGCCTCGTCCAAAAGATCGATCGCTTTATCGGGCAGATAGCGGTCGGTAATATAGCGTTCAGACAGCACGACCGTGCGGCGCAGCAGCTCATCGGGCACGATGATGCCATGGAAATCTTCATAATAATGCTTGATGCCTCGCAGCATATCGACAGTCTCGTCCACGGAAGGCTCGTCAACGATAACAGGCTGGAAACGACGCTCAAGCGCCGCATCCTTTTCAATAAATTTACGATATTCGTTCAGCGTGGTCGCGCCAATGACCTGAATCTCTCCTCGAGAAAGAGCAGGCTTGAGGATATTGGCGGCGTTCATGCTGCCCTCCGAGTTGCCCGTGCCGACCAGATTATGCACCTCATCGATAACAAGCAATACGTTACCGGCATCCTTGATCTCGTTGATAAGTCCCTGGATACGCGCCTCAAACTGTCCGCGGAACTGGGTTCCGGCAACCAGTGAGGTCAGATCTAACAAATAGATCACCTTGTTTTTCAGCTTGTACGGAACGTCATCCTGAACGATGCGCAGAGCCAACGCCTCGGCGATGGCCGTCTTACCGACACCTGGTTCACCGATCAAGCAAGGATTGTTCTTTTGACGGCGACAAAGAATTTGGATCACTCGAGCGAGCTCCTTGTCACGGCCGACAATGCGGTCCAGCTTGCCCTCTCTTGCGCTTTTGGTCAGATTCTTGCAATAAGCCGGTAGATACTTATACTTTTTCTCGGGGTCCTTGGAATTGCGCTCGCCGCGGGAAGATTTTTTCTCTCCTATGGGCTCATTCTGATTGGCAGGAACATTGGGCTTTTCCCCCGAGATCAAGCCTGCCTGCTCAAACAACTTGCGAAAATCAAAGGTAGGAACTACGTGCTCGCTTCCCTTTTTCTTGCTTTCAGCAGCATCGGCACCTTCATTGTTTTCATCAGCATCATCTGCTTCGTCAAGTGCTTCCATTCCGTCCTCGGATCCAAGCCCCTGTTCGAGCATTTGTTCCATTTCTTCACTCATGCTGGCCAACTGCTCAGGAGTCAGTCCAAGCTTATCCAGTGCACCACCCATCATGTTTTCGATAGGCAATCCCACTTCCTTGGCACAGACAATGCAAAGTCCTTCACTCGTCTTTTGACCGTTTTCCACCTTGGTCACAAAGATCATTGCCGGACGCTTCCGGCATCTTGCACATTTTACCATATAATATTATACCAACGCCTCACGCCATGGCGATCAGCGGTCCTTTCTTTACCAAAGATTGATCATCCGATACCAATGATCCATCGGAAAATATTGATATCGTAAAAAATTTTGAACAACCACGTCTGCTCATAAGCCGCATGGAAGGCAAAGCTCTCATAATGTCCTTCAACCAACGTCATAACAGCATACAGCAACAGTGTATACACTGAAGCGTAAATCAGAGCACAGAAAATTCCCAATACCAAGCCCAGCGTACGGTCAATGCGGCGGATCACGGGCAGATCAGCAAACTTGCCCAGCAGATAAGCCACGATAGCAAACACGAGCATGGAAATCAAAAATACCGCCGTGTATCCGATCATATCGGATATCATTTTAGAGATAGGGGTGGCTAAGGTTTGCGACAGCGATTGCAGCGTTACACTGTCAGCCTCGGTCAACCCGGACAGATCCCCCAAAAGCGTGGCAGGATCGACACCCGTCTTTTCAAAAAAGTAATTCATCCAATTGGGCAAGTTTTCAAGAAACGTCGTCAGATCCAATGCATCCGCGCCTTTTTCCAGAACTGCCAACAATCGATCATATATAAAACTGGTCACACGATCTGTAATCACATGGGTGGACACCCACGCAGATGCAGGAGGACCGAACAGATAAGACGTCAGAATGGCAACCAGCGTTTTGCCAACGCCCAAAATCGATCGTATCAGTCCCTTTTTCCAACCGCTGATGATGGTAAAGACAATGATCAAAACTAACGATATATCAAGAAAATATCTCATATTCTACTCCTTTATTCCGGCTTAACAACAATCGCCTTTGCTTCTCCGCAAAGAATGAACTCTCCATTTTCTTCATAGGCCAACACGGTTTCATAACTTGCCTGAAACGTGGCCGTTGCTGTCGCCTCACTTGTATGATCACGATAAACAGTTAGCTGCTCTTCACCAAGAACCGCCAAGGTGCCGTCAAGATAACAGGCATCATAGATCTGATCCTCGCTGACAACATTATACACCTGATTTCCCTGTTTGTCAAACGCCATTACTCGCGTCGTTGCATCATAGGCATTGGCACGCGTCATCAGGACACAACCATTGCCATCGGCGCGGAAGGCGCGGATATCCAAATCGCCGAACAAATATACATTCTGCTGCTGACCCTGAGTATTATACAGGTACAACGCGTCTGTGGTCAGCAAGAGAATATTGCCCTCGTCCGTATAATGGCAAGCCACGGGATAGGCATCATTAACTGAAAATTGTCCGCTCCATTCATTGGAACCGGGAACGGCAAAGGACAGATGTGTAACCATGCGTCCCTGCTCGGCAGACACGGATACCAGCATCACTTCACTTGCATCTTGCTTGAGATCTGCGCAAAGTGTATACTCTTCCAAGCGATAGCGATTGATCATACGGTGACTATCGTTATACAATACAATCTCGCTGGCATACTCTGTGCCATCAGTCACTACGCAGTAATAACCCTTGTTACAGACATCCACAAAACGAACGGGCTGCGCTGTTGTAATCTCCTTAACGCAAGTAAAGGAATTATATAGGCTGACGCTCTTTCCCCCGAGGTCATACGCCGCCAGATACCGTCCGGATGAAGCAAGGCGAGGGGCGCGGTAAGATAGCAGATGAGAATGTGCCTCACGCCCTGTGGCGGTAAACACTGTCAGCTTTTGCTGTCCAAGCACAGCCAATCCTTCGCGGTAGAGCACGTATTGATTGTTGTCATCGCCCGAATACACCATCGTATCCTTGGCTTCCGATTCCCGCAAGGAAACGGTGTTGGCAAGATCTTTGACAAAATAGATCAGATTGTCTGCGGACAAAAGCGATGCATTGGTCATCAGCGACACCGCCAGGAAAACGGAAAGCAACATAATGCAAATAACCTGGGCGGAGTTGTAGCGAAAGGAAACTTCTTGGTAATAGCCCGCGTCGGTGACGTGCTCGGCAATCTTGGGCAGGTCATCCTGAGGTACAGGCTCGGAATCCGCACGACGACTGCCGCGTAGCAGTTGGAGCAACGATTTAAAATGCGGCAATGTTCTCATGCGATCCTCCTTACAGATTATGGTATGTGTTGCCGATTATTCCCAATGGCTGGGCAAAACGTCAGGGCGGCGATAAAAGACGCGAGACAAATACAGCCCATGCGGTGGTGCGGTCAACCCAGCGGCAACACGGTCACGCGCCTCAATCGACGCGCGTATGTCCTGCGGCTCTTTGCGTCCCACGGCAACCTCATACAGCGTTCCCGCCATGATACGCACCATGTTATAGAGAAATCCGTCTGCACAGACGCGAAACGAAAGGATGCTTCCCTGCCGCTCGACCGTAGCGTACTCCACCGTGCGCGTCGGCTCTGTGATTTTAGAGCCCTGCGCCATATACGATGCAAAGTTGTGCGTTCCGACAAAGCAGGCTGCCGCGCGATTCATGCGTTCCACCGCATCGGGCAACAGCGGGCAAGGAATATGCCAACTACGCATATCCTCAAACGGATCGCGAAGGGGCGACGAATAAAAGCGGTATTCATACTCCTTGGCGGCAACGGCATAGCGGGGATGAAAGTCATCGGGAACGAAGCAAGCATCGGTCACAGCGATGTCATTGGGCAAATAATTACACAGCGCGCGCGGAATATTGGCCGCTGCAATGCTTGTGGGCAAATCGCGCTGCCCTTTTTTGGAAACAGCGGCACAAAAGGCACGGGCATGAACTCCCGCGTCCGTACGGCTGCAGCCCATGACATCACAGTCATAGCCAAACAGCGCACGGGTCGCCTCATTCAGCGCACGCTGCACCGTCGGAATGGTTCCGGGCTGTACCTGATAGCCGTTATAGGCCGTTCCGACAAAGCGGAATTTGATCATTGCCTTCATGCGTCCGTTTCCTTTCCTTGAAATTTACATAGTATAGCCGATGCCAAGTCGATTGAGCACGATAATGCCCGCGCCAAAGACGACGATAACGGCAAGTGCGACAAAATCCTTGGGGCTATAGTGGAGAATGGTCATGCGCGTGCGTCCCGCACCGCCGTGATAACAGCGGCATTCCATCGCCGTCGCCAGCTCATCCGCGCGGCGGAAAGCCGAAACGAACAGTGGAATCAAAATGGGAATAAGGGCTTTTGCCCGGGATATGAGCGAGCCACTGGTGAAATCAGCGCCTCTGGCCTTTTGAGCTGACATGATCTTGTTCGTTTCCTCAACCAAGGTCGGAATAAATCGAAGTGCGATGGTCATCATCATGGCAAACTCGTGTACGGGAATATGCAAAACACGCAAAGGTGCCAACAGCTGCTCCAACGCATCGGTCAGCATAATGGGCGTTGTCGTATAGGTCAAAAGCATACTCGTTCCGACGATCAGCACTGTGATGCGAACGATCATAAAAAGCGCCTGCCAAAGACCTTCTGCATAGATGTGGATAAAACGCCACTCAACAATCGGCGTTTCCCCTTTGGTAAAGAAAACGTTGATCAGCGCGGTAAACGCCATAATAAACAGAATTGCTTTGATGCCGCCAAGCACAAGTTTCATGGGGATTTTGCTAATCAAAATCAAAACAATCGCCGAAAGCAGCAGAAGCGCAAAGCTCAAAACGTTTTTACAAAGGAAGGTCGCAACGATATAAAGAACTGCCAAAATGACCTTCATTCGCGGATCCAAGCGATGCAATATGGAGTCAGAGGGATAAAATTGACCGAGAGTGATGCTTTTCATACATAACCCTCCGTTCTCTGCTCACGTGATTCGAGCAAACGAAGCAAGCATTGCTCTGCCTGCTCAACCGTGAAAATGCCGTCATCCATGGGAATGCCACGCTCACGCAGCATCAAGCACAGCCGTGAGATCTCGGGGATATTCAAACCAACATCGGACAGCTCACGGGAGCGTGCAAATACCTCGTGCCCGCGCCCTTGCATGACCAGTTTGCCGTGTGCCAACACAATAATATCATCACAAAAACGCGCCATATCCTCCATGCTGTGGCTGACGATCATAACCGTCGCGCCCGTTTTTTGCTGATAGTCGCGCAGCATATTCAAAATGGTGTCGCGGCCGCGGGGGTCAAGTCCCGCGGCAGGCTCATCAAGCACCAGAACCTCGGGACGCATGGCGATCACACCCGCGATCGCAACGCGACGCTTTTGTCCGCCTGACAAATCGAAAGGCGAATGATCGAGCAAAGACTCGTCCAGTCCCGTCAATAGCGCCGCCTCGCTGACTCGCTCGGCGATCTCTTGAGCAGAAAGTCCCATATTTTTAGGTCCAAACGCAATATCCGCCCGTACCGTTTCCTCGAATAGCTGGTATTCGGGATACTGCATGACAAGCCCGACACGAAAACGAACCTGCTTGATCTTTTTGGGCTCTTGCCAGATGTCCTTGCCATCCAACAGCACACGTCCACTCGTCGGACGGGTCAGACCGTTGAGTAGCTGCACCAGCGTGGATTTACCCGAGCCGGTGTGGCCGATCAGACCCGTGATGGCGTTCTCGCGAATATTCAGATTGATCCCCTCAAGCGCATGCATTTCAAACGGCGTTCCGGGACTGTACACGTAACTGATATTCTCTAACGTAATTTTCGACATAACTACCTGATTTCTTTCGGTTTTTACTGTTCAAACACCGCACAAATGGTTTCAAGGCAATCGTCGGGCGTTCCGATCTTACCCGGAAGCTCAATTCCCTGCTTGCGAAGACGGTGGATAAGAGAGGCCGATTGAGGGACGTCCAGCCCTGCTTCGATCAGCGGTTCGGGATCGGAAAAGATCTCCTCGGGCGTGCCGTCGCGCAAAATGCGGCCGTCGTCCAGCACGATGATACGGTCGGCGCGCGCCGCTTCGTCCATATGGTGCGTAATGGTAATGATGGTGATGTTCTTTTCCCGATGCAACATTTCCATGGTATCCAGCACCTCACGGCGACCAAGCGGATCGAGCATGGCGGTGGATTCGTCAAAGATCATGCACTCGGGCATCATGGCGATAATGCCTGCGATGGCCACGCGTTGCTTTTGTCCGCCTGACAAGCGGTGCGGCTCGTGCTTGGCGTATTCGGTCATACCGACCATAGCCAGCGCATCGTCGACGCGCTGACGGATCTCCGCCGAGGGCACGCCAAGATTCTCGGGGCCAAAGGCGACGTCCTCCTCGACGACGGTTGCCACCAGCTGGTTGTCGGGATTCTGGAACACCATACCGACCTTCTGGCGCAGGGCGAACACGTCCTCGTCCGTCATGTCGGGCGAGCTGACGTTCTTGCCGTCAACGTAAATGGCACCGCCCGTCGGCTCCAATACCAGGTTGAGCAGCTTGGCAAGCGTGGACTTACCCGATCCGTTGTGTCCGATGATGGCGATATATTCTCCACGGTCGATCGACAGATCGATCCCGTGCAATACGGGCTGATCCTCGCCCGTGGAATCATCTTGATAAGAATAAGTCAGATTTTCCGTGCGAATCCAACTCTGCGACATTGTTTTCCTTCCTTTCTGTCCGGATGAGATCAGTCAATCGTCCAACGCGAGCTTGCGCCGCAAGGCAAATACGCTCCCGTCTGGGTTACGCGAAGCCCCAACTCTCCCGACTCGATGGTGCCGCCAAAACGAGACTTGACCTTCAGGTCGATCAGATAACTCATGGTCAGCGGGGAGAGTCCCGTGGTATAGGAGTTAACGAGGAAGAACAGCGGCTTGTCGGACAAGAGCTGTGCCGTCAGTCCGATCAGCTCGTCGATGCAATCCTCCAGCTTCCAGACCTCGCCACCCGGGCCTCGGCCGTACGAGGGAGGGTCCATGATGATGCCCTCGTAATGGTTGCCGCGTCGGATCTCGCGCTCAACGAACTTTTTGCAGTCGTCTACGATATAGCGGATGGGCGCCTCGGACAGTCCCGACAGCGCGGCGTTTTCCTTGGCCTGAGCGACCATACCCTTGGCGGCGTCTACGTGGACGACGCTCGCTCCCGCCTTGGCCGCCGCGACGGTCGCACCACCTGTATAAGCAAACAGGTTGAGCACGCGAATGGGGCGGTTTGCGTTTTTGATCAAGCCGGAAAACCAATCCCAGTTAGCCGCCTGCTCGGGGAAAAGTCCCGTGTGCTTGAAGCCCATGGGACGCAGGACGAAGCCTAACTCACCGTAGTTGATATTCCAGCTCTCGGGCATTTTATTTTTCACCCAACGACCGCCGCCCGTATTGGAACGGCGATAGATACCGTCGGCCTTCTGCCAGGCGGGATGCTTGGCAACGCCGCGCCAGATGACCTGAGGGTCGGGACGGATGAGGATATACTTTCCCCAACGCTCCAAACGCTCGCCGTCGTTGGTATCAAGCAGTTCATAGTCCTTCCAGTTTTCCGATGTCCACATATCTATTTTCTCCGTTTATTTCAGATTGTAATACTTGGCCAGACGCGAGCAACCGCTGTGTGCGTGGGTGATGGCCAATGCCAGCGCGTCTGCCGTGTCGTCAGGCTTGGGGGGCTTGGCAAGTCCGAGCATCATGGTGACCATGGTGATGACCTGCTTTTTTTCGGCACGGCCGTAGCCGACCACCGCCTGCTTGACCTGTAAGGGGGTATATTCCGCGATGGGAAGTCTGCACGTGTGTCCCGCTAAAAGGATCACGCCGCGCGCTTCGGCAACGCGGATGCCCGTGGTCTGGTTGGTGTTGAAGAACAACTCCTCCACCGCCATCTCCTGCGGG
>JAFVZV010000103.1 GCA_017507985.1 Clostridia bacterium | reverse complement strand
GTAATATGCGTGAGATCGTCGGTTCCGTAGGACTGAAGGAAATGGTCCAGGACCGTCAGGGCGTTGCCAAGAAGATTACCGAAAATGTCGTTCCCGATATGGAAAAGCTGGGTATTGAAGTCGTTAACTTCAACATTCAGAACTTCAAGGATGCCGCAGGCACCATTGAAAACATGGGTATTGACAACGTTGAGCAGATTCGCAAGAACGCGCAGATCGCTAAGGCCAACGCGCAGCGTGATATTGCCATTGCAACCGCCAACGCACAGCAGGAAGCCAACGCCGTCAAGGTTGAGGCAGAGAAGAAGATCGCCGAGCAGGACGCAGCTCTTGCCGTTCAGCAGGCAGATATGAAGGTTCGTGCCGATACCAAGAAAGCAGAGGCAGACGCAGCGTATTCCATCCAGGAAGAAAACCAGCGTAAGGTTATTGAGATCGCCAAGACCAACGCTGATATCGCTCGCCGCGAAAAAGAGGCCGAGCTGAAGGAAAAGGAGATCGCCATCAAGGAGCGCGAGCTCGAGGCCGAGATCAAAAAGCAGGCGGATGCTATGAAGTATCAGACCGAGAAGGAGGCTGAGGCAGACTTGATCCGCCGTCAGAAGGAAGCCGACGCTCGTCAGTACGAGGCTATGCGTGCCGCCGAGGCAAGAAAGGCCGAGGCAGAGGCGCTGCGCTATGCCATGGAGCAGGAGGCAGAGGGTATCCGTGCCAAGGGCTTGGCTGAAGCAGAAGCCATCGAAAAGAAGGCCGAGGCACAGAAGAAGATGGGCGAGGCGTCCGTCCTTGAAATGTACCTGACCGCACTGCCCGAGGTCGTTAAGAACGCTGCAACGCCTTTGGCCAAAACCGATAAGATCGTCATGTACGGTGACGGCAACTCGACCAAGCTAGTCCGCGACGTAATGAACAGCACCGACCAGGTCATTCAGGGCGTCAAGGAAACGACCGGTATCGACCTGATGAGCATGCTTGCCGGCTTTGTCGGCGGCAAGGCCGCGACTGCGCCCGCACCTGTGGAAGCACCCGCTGTCGCAGGCGATGAACAGCCCGAGATTGAGGTTGAGATCGTCGAGCAAGAGCCGACGGAAGAGTAATACTACGTAACAGCAAAGGGGCTGTATTCAGCCCCTTAAAGAAAGATATTGAAGGAAACAATATGCAAAAAGTCAGATACGTTCGCCTTATCTTTTTGGTCGTTGGATTGATCGGTGCGCTACTTGGGCTTGCCTTTTCCAAATCGAACAGCGCCTTGTCGCCCGTCTTTCTCGTAGTAGCCGGTATCGGCGTGCTTGGACACGTGATCTATACGATGATCGCGTGGCATTGCCCCCATTGTGGGCGACTGCTACCGACCAAGCAGGGCTTTTGGAGCAAATACTGCCCCTATTGCGGTGAAAAGCTGGACTGAACACAAAACGAAAAGAGCGAGGGAGCCGCTGAGGCTCTCTCGCTCGATTTTTATGGAACGAAACGTGTTTTTAAATTTGAGCATCCCAAAGACCGCAGAAGCTGTCGATGGGATCGATGCCCGTAAAGGCCTCCTTGCCAGTCAGGAGCTTATCTACCAAAGCGTCCATCGTAGAGGGCTTGGAATCGTAGGCGTTGATATAGGTGCGTACCTGAGGGATGTCGGCCAGCATGGTCGGCGCGTTGACGCTGATGGCAACGACGGGAAGCTCGAATACGTACCACGGAATCTCACCGCCGCCCTTGGAGAAACCGAAGGAGGGTCTGCCATTGGCAACGTCGCAAAGGGTGATAACGAGATCCTGACCTGCGACGAAATCAGCAATGGCGTTCTTGCCTGCAAAGTACAGGTTGATGTTGGGCTTCTCACCTGCGGCGATCTGCTTCTTCATTCTCTCAATCGGGCCTTCGTAGATAAAAGCGTCGAAGCCCTTTTCGATCAGTCGGTCACGCAGATCCTCGGCAGGCGTCTTCTTGGGACCCGCACCGCCCATGACGGCCCTGATCAGATCGTCCATGGGGCCGGGAGCGCCCTTGATGTGAACGATCATAATTCTCTTATATTTGTCCGGTGCTAAAGGCAGCACGCCCTCGTCCTTATACTTGACGAGCGTGATTGCGTCACGGCTGATGGCGGCTTCCGCTTCTTTAGCCTCGTCCTTACCGAGCGTCACGGGAGCGGTCATGTCCACAAGCGTTTCTTTCTTGTGAAGTCCCATGTGTGCCTTGAGACCGATAATACGGGTCAGCGCCTCGTTCATTCTCTCCTCGCTGATGATACCGCTCTTGTAGGCGTCGAGCATGGTGGCAAAGTCCTCGTCGGGATCGTTGAAGAACAGGAACATATCGCAGCCTGCGTTGATAGAAGCCGGGAGCATTTCCTTACGGGTCATGCGGTCGGTCATACCAACCATGTGCGAGGCGTCGGTGACGACCATGCCGTTAAAGCCCAGCTTGTCGCGCAAAAGCCCAGTCATGATTTCGGGGCATAGCGTTGCAGGGAGCAGCTCTTCGTCCTTGATGTCGGGCTTGATCTCGCGCATATATTCGCGCATCATGATGTGACCGCCCATGATGGCATCCAATCCCTCGTCGATCAGCGTCTTGTAGACGTGACCGTAGGTCTCCATCCATTTTTGTTCGCCAAAGGCGTTGAGATTGTTGGAAATGTGAGCGTCGCGGAAGTCCTGACCGTTGCCGGGAAAATGCTTGGCCGCGCAAGCAACGCCTGCTTCGTGCGCGCCGTCCATATACGCCTTGCTCATTTCTGCTACGCGGATGTGATCGTTGCCGAAAGCGCGGGACACGATCTCGGTATTTTCCCAGTTGTAGTGAATGTCGCAGATGGGAGCAAAGGCCATGTTGCATCCGATCGAAACGGCTTCTTCGTTGGAATATTTACCTAACGCTTTGGCGTATTCCGCGTTGCCCGTTGCACCGATCTTGATGCCGCTTGCGATATAGGTGCCGTCGGAGCAGCAGCCGTTACCTCCCATCTCGGTGTTGCAGGCGATAAAAACGGGAATCTTGGCGTACTTTTGAAGGGTAGCGTTCTGCATCTTGACGTACTGTCCGGGCATGTTGTTGTAGCGGCAACCGCCCAGATGATACTTTTCCATCAGCTCCTTCAGATATGCTTCGTCAATTCCTGCGGTGAGCTGGAAGAACAGCTGTCCGACCTTTTCTTCGTCGGTCATGCTTGCGATGGTGTTCTGTACCCACTGAATGTCCTCGTCAGACAGGCAATAGGGCTTAGCTTTGAGGTTGGTCATCATTCGATCTCCTTGTCATTTATGTTCATTATTTTATTGATTCAGATTGGCAAGAAAGGCTTGCTCTTTGGCCTCTTGGTAAGTGCCGCCGTATTTGCCTGAGAGCAGCTGATCAAAAGCGGTATCGATAAATTCACGCCAACTTTCGCGCTCCTGACGCACGAGGATAGGGAAGAAGTATACTCCGTTTTTCTGTGCAGCGGCAAGATCTCCCGGTGCGTCACCGCACATAAGAACGTGATCGGGGCGGTAGCCCTTTTCCAAAAGTGCCGCGATACAAGCCGCCTTGCTTCCCGCATTTTGGGCCAGAACGATGTCCGTGTGTCCAAGCAGGTCATGCTTTTCCCATTCCTCAAGCACAGCGCCGAGATTGGCACTGGAAACGATGGCTACGTCTGCACGCTCGTGCGCAAAGGCAAGAGCCTCACGGGCAAGAGGAAAAGGGCGAACCTCCTCCTCGGGAAGCTGAGTGATAGCCTTGTTGACAGCCGCACTCCAGGCAAGCGCTTTGCGTAATGCCCGGCTCTGCGGCTTTTCTTCAATCGCACGTTCGAGAGCTCCGTTTGACAACTCACTTGCGTTTTCCGCCCACTCAACGAGATCGTCAACGTCCTCGATTGGACGGTATTTTTTCGATATTTCACTCAGCGCAATGGCCAATCCCTTGAAGCGATTGATGCCGCGCGTCGTGGTGTAAAGGTTGATGTCGTTCCAACGCGAAAGTATTTCGTCGCGCCATGCGCTCAAATCCCATTCGTCCACCATACAAGGGCCAAAACAGTTAAAGTGCTTGATATCCATTGTGTCCATCGCACAGCCGTCGCTGTCAACGCAGATCAGATAGTCGTGCTTTTTTACAAATTCGGTTATGTTACTCAAATCTTATACCTCTTTCAACGCAGTATGTGCAAAAACAGAATGCTGCACAGATCGTTTTACTATACCAATTTATTATAGTATACAATATTTCATTGTAACAAATCAAGCCTAAAAATTAGCCTAATTTTCGTCTTTGGATTTATATAATTTGACTATATACAAACGTAGTTTCCGGATGTATATTGTGATTATTGTTTGCTCGAAAATAAAAATTGTTACAAAACCCAAGACGATGATATTGCGAAAAACAAAAAATCGCCTCCCGAATTTCGGGAGGCGATTTTTGTTTTATTAAGATTAGGGTGCGGCGGTAATGGTACCGTCAATCAAAGTGACCCCCCAACTGCTATTTGCAGCATCTGTCGGCAGGCTTTGGATTGCCTCAGCGAATACCTCGAGAACCTGAACATAATCTCCATCTGTTGCAAGAGGCACTGCCTCGGTATTGATGATGAAGGAAGTGTAAGCATCGGGGGCAATGGGGGTAGGGTAGTAATACGTATAATCTGAACCTTGTATCCAGCCGTTTTCGATATGTAGCTCTGGCATAACCGATGTTTTAGGTACAATCTCCCATTCGTCGTTTTCGTCATTGTATGCCATCCAATATGAAACAAAGCGAATGCGCACGTAAGCAGCGACGTTGCCTGTGTTTTTGACGCGGATATCGTCATGCTGAGTGACATACTTCGGAGTACCGCCGTGAGTGAGATTTTGATGCACCTCACACTGTACGACAGCAGGCGTAAAGGTGTTTTCTACTACGGGAGTTTCTTTGCGCATCAATGCATAGGCAGTTCCCACGGTAGCGATCAGCGAAAGTACTACCAAAGTAATCATGAACCATTGTTTTTTTGTCATGATGACCCTCCTTGTGCCGTTTGCTGACCGATATAGCTGTTTCCACTGAGCCACTGGTTTGTTTGAACACCGTCGTCAAACGGAACTACCGTCTCACCTGTGTGATCTACAGTAACCGAGCCGTCAGTATATCGCCAAGACCAGCCGTTCTCTTGCGATACCGTATATTCGCCGAGCGGCAGGTTGTGAATGGTTACTGAGTTATTACCGAGAATCGTGACAAAAATTGAAAGGTTATTGTCAAATACATGATAAACAAACATTTGATTTTCATCAGCGGCGTTTGTTTGGGTGATGGTTAGATCGGCTGCAAGCAACTGAAATTTTGCGTAGTAAAAGTTGTCTCCTTCCGTATTTGCGTTCAGCTTTTCTTTCTTTGGTACAAACGTGTGGTCGATTATCGTTCCGTATTCTTCTGTGACGGGCAACGTACACGCTGCATCAAGATACCACCCGACAAACTCATAGTAAGCTGGAACAATGGGTGTCGATCCTTCAAATTCTTCATTGCCCATCTTTACTTCAATCGTTTTGGAAAGCCCGACGTTACCTATGGTAGGCGTGGGAGCCACCATTACGTACTGGACGACATACTGCTCCGGTGCATAATAGAAGATAACAACGTTTTGTTCTTCTTTTTCACGGATTTGAAGGGTCTGCGTTTTGTTGACACAGGTATATCCCGAAATGACTTTGCCTTCAAAGGATAATATGTCATCGTAGTGCGCGGTGCCTTCCTCAGTCGGCAATAGCGACTCTGTAGTATTGTACTCATAGTAATGAACCTTGTAGTCGAAGGGCAACCGCTTATAGAAGATATACAACTCAGTACCTGTTGCGGAAATGGACAGATCAAATGTCCCGTCGTCGCTAAGATTGAGAATTCTTTGCTCGCCGCCTTCGACGGAAATGGCAACTTGATCGTTGTCGATCAATTCGAATCCGGCAAATTTCTGCGGATAAATGGAAACAGTTTCACCGACGTCACCGATACCCTCAACGTGGGTGCCGGTAGATTCATAGCCACCGGAGCCGTCAATGTAATACTGGGATCGTAGTTTTTCAATTTCCTCGGGAGGCAACGTCGTGTCATGCGGTTTTTCTAACATGTAATGCACGGCATAATACGCACTTCTACTATTCGGCGTATAATAGAAATTGATAACGTTGTCATCCGTTCCTACATATTTCTTTTGTTCCTCATCCCATACAACGGAGATGACAAGCCGTTTATAAAACGCATCGGGAACCATGTCGGTAAAGGTTTTAAAACGGGCGGTTACCACAGCATCCGTTGTGGTAAAATCCTCGTAATCCATAATGAGATTGGTTTCGCGATTGATGTAATTGATCCGATAAGAAATCTCCTCTGCCTTAACGTAAGAGAAGGTAAAAACATTCAAGTGAGGAGTTGTGGTATCCTCTTCGTATTGAATGGTGATTGAGTGAGACGCAACAATAGGGAAGTATCCTTGATTGTATTCCGAATAAAGTTGGTTGAACGGATAGCCGGCCTTAGCCTGGAACGTTCGTGTCGAACCTGCGTAGGCGTGTCCAAACATATCGTCTGCTACTTTAACTTCGGGGTTATCCTGTAAAACATATTGAATCAGGAAAGGCTGCGGAGAATGGCTTCCCCAGTCGGCGAAAATGTTGATGTCGCGGTTGATTGGCATACTCAAGGGCGCAAATGCCTTTTTCTGTCCTGCCTCAATGAAGAACCAACCGGCGAAAGTAATTTCCATATTGCCGGCACCGGTACGGACCGGAGTATCAACTGTACCGACAATATTGCCGTGAAGAATGCTGTCAAAGGTAGCGAAGGGGTCGATAGATGTGTTATCGGCTTCAAACTGGTTCAAATCACTCAGTGTTGTGAAAAAGCGAACCGTGTGAGACTTTGGCAGCCACTTGGCATAAAAGGCGATATCATTGTCTGGCATAATCATCTCGCTCCAAGTTACCTTGGTGCCGTCAAAGCATCCGGGAGACGTGTACCAACCACCAAAATAATAGGCATTTGGCTCCAAATTAGGAGGATACGAGGGGATAAAACCAAGATGAGTGATGGAGGCACCTACCATAATACCGGTGGTGGTTTTGTCCTCGAGAACATAACCGTTGTTATTGAATGTGATTCTATGTGAGGTGGTACGGTTGTAATAAAAATTAGCCGTACTGCTAGTGATTTGGTTATTGCTGAACTTAGGATCGGAGGCGTATTGATCAAAGCCGGCAATATCGAAGAAGTCCTCTGCTTTGGTTATGTGATTATAATTGGCGGAGATCGTTTTATCTAACTTGTAATTATGACCATCATATGTCACGTCGTATTCTTCGCCCGGAAGAACCTCAAGATAATATTTCATGGTTTTGGTCGAGTTAGAGGATTCATTTAACGTCAACGTAAAATCTTCCTTTGGCATAGTAGCTATAAAGACCAAAACTTCTGTGTATATATTTGTGTCACTGGGATCCCAACGTTCGCCACTATTGTATACCTTGCCGTTATCGTCTGTGATCGGCCAAATATCCTCGAGCGATTGCTCGTACTTTCGATGAACGATTTTTACAGTGCTGTTGCTTGACGCGTTGTTACAGGTGCTTGTGTGAGAATGGTTTTGGGGGATGCCGCATGCCAAAAGCAAGCAATCCTCTGTATGCACGTGGTCATCCTCAATGCAGTCGTAACACTCGTCGGTGTGGGTATATTCCGGGATGGGACAAGCGCATAGACCTTCGGTATGGTTATGCTCGATACCTTTGTTGGGACAGTTCACTGTATTACAACCGCTGGTATGGTCATGCTCCGTGTGTGCATATAGACAGTAACCGTCGTCGTGCTGGTGACAGGTCGGCTCCAAAACAACACCGTTTGTGACCGTTCGATCGGTGTAGTTATACCATCTTCCTTGGACGTATATGTAATAATAATATGTGCCCCAAGATCTTCTGACGTAGATCTGTCCGTTTTGAGGATTATTCGGAGCACCGCTCGGCCGTGTTGTCGAGTTTCCAACGTTATCCCAGCAAAGGTAGGTATGTTGAGAGTCCTCCGTATGGACTTCCAACGTACAACAGGATGCATCGTGGATATGCGTTTCCAACGAGCAGCATTCCGCGGTATGTATGTGCCCAAGCGTACATAGACAGTCATCGTCACCATGGTTGTGCTGCTTTTTGGTACATATCAACGTACAATGTTCTCCATGAATATGCAACTTGCCTTCGCAGCGGTATACATAGCAACCACGCTCCTCACTATGCACGTGGTTTTCTTCAATGGTACAGAGTCCGGGTGCAACGAAGGTGATGGAGTAGCGGTTTCTGGTATAGTACGCATTGACTACCGTTGTTCCGTCGCCTGCAACCACAACGTTTTTATCGGACAGCATAGGATTAAAGGTGAAATGTTCGGATTCAGGCATGTTGTCCTGTGCGGCATTGCCGATGGTGTTTCCGTCAACGGTAATTTCCGAGGAGGACATTGCTTGTTTTTCCGAGAATCCCCAATAGGTGTAGCCGTTGTCATTGGCATTCTCTTTCCAATAAACAATGGTGTAGTCCGTTACTTTGGTTTCCCAGATAGCAATGTAGGTTCTGTCTTCTGCGGGAATATTAGAAGGTATATCATCCGGATTTCCATCTCCTCGGTCGGGAATACCGTCACCATTATCGTCAATGGTCAGCAAATCCCAACCGGCAAATACATAGCCGTATTTGATCGGGTCATTGACCAAAAAGGGAGCTCCATAACGCGCGTAGATCGGATCGACACCGTAACCGCCGTTATTGTCAAACAAAATCAAATGATAAACACGGTCATAGTAACATTCAAATACAGTGCTTCCGTCGGCGGCTACTGAGTCGGGAATATGGTACATCTTTTCAAAGCCTGTTATATTACCGGCATGAGCCTCAAGTTCTTCACTGGAAATGATCGTTCCCGTTTCAGCCTCGTGCACGTGATGAAGCTCCTCGTTTTCGGTGTACAGGTCATCATTGATATTCTGGAAAAAATAACGAGCAGCATACTTTACCTTAATAGGCTTGTAATAAATGCGGATCTCCACATTTTCTAAAAGCACTCCAGTTGCATAATTCAGCTCATAGGTAGCGGCACTTTTGTCGGCGTTAGCATCTACAACGCCATCATCATCCAAATCGGCTTCGGGGTCGATGATGCCGTTGCCGTTCGTATCAATGTAGGGCGCAAAACCGAGAAACGTAGGGGAAACAACGTTTTGATGGAAAGCACTACCTTTTTCAACGTGAGCGACGTAGGGGTTATAGATATTGGTGTCGATTCCCGTCGTAAGCGTTGAAATATCAAGATACTTAATCGTAATATTGACGAATTCACTTTCTGCGTTTGCTGCTCTTGCCATGCGGAACATAGTTTGAGAACCCGTCTGCTCCGATTCAGCAAAAGAGGTTACGTTATCGCCGTCTTTGCTATCCGGCAAAAATTGAATGCGGATACCGCTACTGTAGTAGGTAACATTGTCTTCTCCAACAACCGCACAACGCAAATAGGCGCACCCATCCTCATTCAAAAGAGAGGTAACGAGCGCGAAGGAGACGTCACACATTTGTTCGGTTCTGTCATAAATGTTGACCCAAATGTCGCTGCTTTCATTGGCGAGAATCTGCCACTGATAGGATTGCGCAGTGCCATCAAATACAGCGGTAAGTGTTTCCTTTTTATGACGATACAACGACAAAGCGGCGGTTGGTGTTCCGTCGTGCAATATTTCAATAGCGTGCGTTGCTGGCTCATCTGTCTCAGGCTCTGCTGAATTAACCGGCAGACGCAGGAAATCAGATGTAATGAGCATACAAATGCATAGGATAAATGAGAGAATTCTTTTTTTCATAGCAATTCAAAATCCTTTTTTTACGGTGCGGAAATGGCTGCCCAAGCCTCAGCTTCAGAATCAAAACCATTTCCTTGAATAGCGAATGCGCGCAAGTGGATGTAAACGCCATGCATTTCTGCCAGATCGGTTGCAGTAATGTAAGGGCTGACGGCGATTTCGCCTCCAGATAGAATATCGTGATTGGTCAACGTTTCGTTGGGAGCTAACGTTATACAATAAATGTGCTTACCGCCTTCGGAGGAGGACGATGTGACGTGCTCCCAACCGTTGGCTATTTGCCACTGGAGATGCGTGTCGTTGATGGAGAAATTCTGATTATCTGTCATTTGCCAATGAGAAGATAACGAGACCTCCACGAAAATATACGTCATTGCTTCGCTTCCGGTAAAGCTGACCTGAGCGTCCTTTTGTATGGTTACACCCGGAATGATGACAAGATTTCCAGACGCATCGATAGGGGAGGTAAATTCAGTTAACGTAATGTCACCGAATCGAATGACGCGTGTGGTGTCGCTATCGTTGGCCGAGGAGCTATATCTGGCGTACAGAGAGGAAGAAAGATGAATGGAAATCAGTGTCAAACAAAATAAGATGGCAGCGATTATTATAGGCAAGTTGACTATGCGGCGTTTATGTTGGATTGCCATGATCTCACATCCTTTCTTTAGATTTCCAATGCAATTATTGCACATAAGTTCGTTTAACTTTTCAGACGCGCTGCATTTGGATATAACACACCATAATACTACATTATACTAATCATAGATATTTTATCACAATTAATCAGCAAAGTCAACAGAAATATCGACAAATGAGGGGAAATTTAAGGAGGTCTAAGCATAAAATTTAGCTATGTAAAAAAGAGGAGTATTGAAACGACCAATATCAATGGCTTAACTTAATGGTGCTGTCCCCAGGCCTCTGCTTATTTACGTTATTTGTTCTTTTTTTCAAGGCGAGTGCAAAAATATCTATATTTCATCTTCAACGAAAATATTATTGAGTATTTCCGTCTTTGCCAGGAATACTTTGGACCAGCATCAAAACAGAAAAACCACGACTCTTTAAGAATCGTGGCTATCTGTTTTTTGTTATTTTTATTCGGCAAATTGGAATATGAAAAGTTTAAATTAAAACAGGTTACCACCAGTCGTCTTCTGATATGTCATCCGATGTAGCATTTAATACTTCTTTAATAGTATCTATTGTATTGCAATCTTGGCTGATGGGTGTAAAATATGTAAAGAAACCGCTATGAGAATAATGACAGATACATTTTTGCCGTTCTTCACGAACAACATAAAAGAGATCAAAAACCACGAGATTATCTTCTTCAAACCATTCAAGGTTTTGGATGGAGAGCTCTCCTTCAAAAAGCAACCGGTTTTCAAAAAGTAAAAATACAAACGGGATCCTACCCCAACTCATCGCGGCGGATGAATTCTTCTTGCGCGGTGGGGGACATATCAACGAAAATGGCACTGTAACCGGTAATACGGACGGAGAGATCTCCATAATTTTCCGGACACTGCTGGGCGCGTCGGAGCTCGTCGGTATCGGCAATCGACACCTGCAGTTGCATACCGCCCAGCTCAAAATACGTTTCTATCAGCGCCTTCAATCGAATAAGGCCTGCCTCGCCCCGAACGGCATCGCGACGCAAGCGTACGTTGAGGGCACCCGAATGAATGCGATCGAAGGGTAGCTTTGCCACCGAATTGAGCAGTTGGGTGACGCTTTGGGCGTATCCGACGGTCGGAGAAAGATTTTCGCTCAGCGGTGCGCCTGCCAATCGACCGTCTACGGTTGCCGCCATTGTGCCGCCTTGCCACAGATGATTCATGTCGTTGATGGTAACGTTGAGTGTCAGCACGTCTCGAAGTCCTTGCTCGTTGGTGGCTTCACGGTCAATGACATCCAAAAGGTCACGCATCAGACGAACGGCGTGAGCATCAGCCGCCTCGCTGTCCGTTCCGTATTTAGGAGCGCGGCGGCAACGAGCCAAAAGATCGGGGCGGTGGGCAAAATTATCCGCAGCCGCTGCCACCAGATCGGGAAGGGTACAGACGCCATCCCTCCAAACCAGCGTTTCAATAGCGGCCAGCATGTCAGCCGCAGTGCCGATATTGCAAAGCGAGATATACAGTGCAGGATATTTAACACCCCCGCAGCCGCTACTGCGAGCGCGTTCAATCACGCCCTGCATAAAGCAATCCGTCAGACCGAGCTCTCCCGCAGGTAGGTAAGCGCCGCGGCAAAAGCGCGCGCGGTAGTCCTCAAACGTCGGTCGTAGCCAGGTAGCATATCGTTCACATGCGGCGTGGTAAACGTCGTCCATGCAGGTAAAATCGGTTCCGTCGCCCAGAACTTCGTTGAGCAGAAGGGGAAGCGGTCCGCCGGCATTACCGACGATAGCGTTTCCGCCGCCTATATCGGCCCAGTTGCAGGGATGAACGCTGTAATCGACCGCGTCACACTCCTCGACGCCGATGTGGCGGTAGGCGGGGATGACGGTTTCGTCGTTATACAACAGCAG
>JAFVZV010000102.1 GCA_017507985.1 Clostridia bacterium | reverse complement strand
GAGCACCCGGTTGCATTTGCCCAATAAACGCGGTCGCCGAACAGCTGAGTGAGCAGCTTGGCATAGGGAGTTTCGCCGCAACCCGCACAAGCCGCCGAAAATTCAAGCAGTGGACGGCAGAACTGGCTACCCTTGACAGTGTAGCGGTCAAACAGATCGCTCTTGTCGTCAAGAGCTAACGTATAGCACCAAACGGGCGAGGTGATGGGGAAGGTGTTGCCTACCATTTCAATCGCCTTTTCCTTGGCGGGGCAAGAGGTTACGCAGCTACCACAGCCCGTACAGTCGGCCGTGCTGATCTGCAGCGTGTAGTGATAGCCTTTGGCCGCGCCACCTTTGGCAGGTACAGCGATCAATCCGTTGGGAGCAGCTGCAAGCTCATCTTCCGTTAACAGGTATGGACGGATGGCCGCGTGAGGGCATACAAGAGAGCAACGGTTACATTGCAAACAAGCCGTGCTGTTCCAAATAGGCACCTTGGCCGCGATGTTGCGTTTTTCATAAGCGGTAAGACCGACATCGATGGTTCCGTCTTCATATCCCTTGAAGGCGCTGACAGGGAGATCATCACCTTTTTGCGCGTTGATGGGCTCGAGAATGTTGCGAACCACGGCGGGCTTGCTTTCATCCTTACAAGCAATATCGTCTGTAGCATCAGCCCAATCAGCGGGAATTTCGACTTGATGAACGCCCGCAACCCCTGCATCGATAGCGGCAATATTACGATCAACAACCGCGTCGCCTTTGGCAAAGTAAGTCTTGCGGACCGCATCCTTCATGTAGCCAATGGCCATATCCTCGTCCAAAATGGAGGAGATGTGGAAGAAGGCTGCTTGAAGAACGGTATTCGTATGTGAACCGAGGCCCAGACGAGAAGCAATCTCGGTAGCGTTAATGATGTAGAGCCTTGCCTTCTTTTGCGCCAGCGTACGCTTGACGTCAGCCGGCAGCTTTTCGCTCAAATCATCTGCGCACCAAGTGCAGTTGAGCAGGAAACTGCCACCTTCTTTGAGTTCGCCCGCCATGTCGTATTTGCCGATGTAGCTCTGATGGTGGCAAGCGACAAGGTCTGCCTGCTTGACATAATAGGATGAGGTAATGGGATTCGGAGAAACGCGCAGATGGGATTTGGTAACGCCAAAGGACTTCTTGGCATCATATTCAAAATAGGCTTGCGCATAATTTTCGGTGTGATCATTGATGATCTCGACCGTGTTTTTATTGGCACCGACCGTACCGTCAGATCCCAGTCCCCAGAACTTGCAGGAGACGGTGTCAGTTGCACAGTTGATGGGTGCACCAACGGGCAGAGAGCGGAAGGTTACGTCATCAACAATACCGATGCTGAAGGAATTTTTCGGCGTTTCGGATGCCAAATTGTCAAATACAGCAACGATTTGTGAAGGATCTGTGTCTTTGGAGGACAGACCGTAACGGCCACCTAAAATCGTTACATCCGAACGACCGGAGAAGGCGGTACAAATATCCTGATACAACGGTTCACCGAGCGCGCCCATTTCTTTACAGCGATCGAGCACCGCAATACGACAGACGCTCTCAGGAAGGGCGCTTATCAAATGCTTGACCGAGAAGGGGCGGAACAGATGAACCTGCACAAAGCCGACCTTACGGCCCTTTGCTCGCAGGGCATCAACAGCCTCGCGTATCGTTCCGCTGACCGAGCCCATCGCGATAGCAACGTCGGTGGCTTCGGGGTCACCGTAATAATCAAACAGATGGTACTTACGGCCTGTCAGCTCGCCGATCTGATTCATATAGCCCTCGACGATATCGGGCAGAGCGTCATAGAATCCGTTATTAGCCTCGCGCACTTGGAAATATACGTCACCGTTTTGAACGGTGGCGCGCAATCTGGGATGCTCGGGATTGAGGGCTTGGGCACGAAAAGCGTCCAGCGCATCACGATCGAGCAGCTTGCCCATTTCCTCGTGAGGAATGGTTTCGATCTTGTTGATCTCGTGTGAGGTTCGGAAACCGTCAAAGAAATGAAGGAAGGGAATTCTGCCCTTAACGGCGGCAAGATGGGCCACAGGGGCCAGGTCCATGATCTCTTGAACGCTACCCGTAGAAAGCAGGGCGAATCCCGTTTGACGGCAGTTCATTACGTCACTGTGGTCACCAAAGATGGACAGTGCGTGTGTGCCAACGGTACGAGAGGCAACGTGAAGAACACCGGGGAGACGCTCGCCCGAAATACGGTGCATCACGGGGATCATGAGCATCAACCCCTGCGACGAGGTGAAGGTTGTAGCCAATGCGCCTGTTTCCAACGCGCCATGAACAGCGGCAACTGCGCCCGCCTCGGATTGCATTTCGATCAGGCTAACGGGCTGACCGAATAAATTTTTCTTGCCATGTGCGCTCCATGCATCTGTCTTACCCGCCATGGGAGAAGAGGGCGTGATAGGATAAATAGCTGCGATCTCAGTAAAGGCATAAGCGACGTAGGCGGCAGCTTCATTACCGTCCATGGTCGCCATGGGAAAACGATTGTTACGATCAGACATGATAACTCCTTAATTGCTTGCGGGGATTTCAACGGTCCAGCCGTAGGTGTCGGGGGTTTTGCCCCACTGAATGCCGGTCAGCGTGTTATACAGATGTTGGGTGACCTCACCGATCTCGAAATTGTTGACGGTGTATTTGATATTTCCGTAAGCGAGCTCACCGATGGGGGAAACGACGGCGGCGGTGCCACAGCCCCAAGCCTCTTTAAGCGTACCGTTTTGCATAGCCTCGACCAACTCGTCCACGCTGATTTTGCGCTCGCTGACCTTGTAGCCCTCGTTGCGTAGAACGTCAAGACAGGATTTTCTGGTAATACCGGGCAGAATGGATCCGGACAATTCGGGAGTTACGATCTCATCGCCGATACGGAACATAACGTTCATGGCACCTACTTCTTCGATATACTTGCGATGAATACCGTCCAGCCAAAGCACCTGCGAATAGCCTTTTTCCTCAGCACGAGCGGCAGCACGGTTGCTGGCCGCATAGTTTCCACCACACTTGGTGTAGCCCGTACCGCCCTTGACAGCACGAACGTCCTCGGTTTCAATCATGATCTTAACGGGATTGATGCCTGCGGCGTAATAACTGCCAACGGGGGAAGCGATGATGATGAACATTGCGTTCTGAATAGTGTGCAGACCAAGCTGTTCATCCGAACCGAACAGGAAGGGACGCAGATACAACGAGGTGCCGGGATTCGAGGGGACCCAATCCTGCTCAACTTCGACAAACTTCATGATCGCTTCAAGTGCATCCTGCTCGTTAATCTGAGGCAGGCAAAGACGCTCTGCCGAGGAGTTCAAACGCTTGACGTTTTCCATAGGACGGAAGAGCTGTACCTTTCCATCTGCACGGCGGTAGGCCTTCATGCCCTCAAACACCTCTGCGCCGTAATGGAAGACGGTAGCGGCGGGGTGAAGCGACAAATTGGCAAAAGGAACGATACGGGCATCGT
>JAFVZV010000101.1 GCA_017507985.1 Clostridia bacterium | reverse complement strand
GCGAGGACGCGCAAAAGTACCTGTCCCGTCTGCTCGTCGCGGTTGATGCTGATGACGCGGAATTTTTGCTGAAGTGCGGCAACATCAGTCTCGGCGCAGGGCACGCTGAAGACCTTGCCCTCAATCTTGGCGGTCAACTCGGTGGGAGGCGCGTGATCCACGATAATTCCCTTTTTGAGCATGATGATCTCACGCGCAATGTACTCGATGTCCGACACAACGTGCGTTGCGATGATGACGATCTTGTCAAAGGCGATGCGCGAGATGTAATTGCGGATAGCAATGCGCTGCTTGGGGTCAAGGCCGGCGGTCGGCTCGTCCAAAATGAGAATTTTGGAGTCGCCCAGCACCGCCTGTGCCAGCGCCAACCGCTGCTTCATACCGCCCGACAGCGCGCCGATCTTGCGGTGAGGAACATCGTCCAGCTCGACCGCCTTGAGCAGCGCGGCGATCTCGTCCGCGATGTATTGTTTTCTCGCTTTCCCCTTGAGATGCACACCGACATCCTTGAGCGCCGCCATGTACCAAAGGAAGCGCTCGACGGTAAAGGTCGGGTACATACCCGGATACTGCGGCATAAAGCCGAGCAGGCTGCGGAAACGCACGCCCATTTTGAGCACGTCCTCGCCCTCACCCTCGCCGTCTTGATAGGTGATGCTGCCGCTGTCGGCTTTGAGATTGTCAGTGATGATGTTCATCAGCGTCGATTTACCCGAACCGTTCGGTCCCAGCAGCGCGTAGATGCCGGGTGACAGCTCAGCGGTGAAATCGGAAAGAGCCTTGTTGGTGCCGTAGGATTTGGAAATTTGGTTGATGGAAAGTTTCATGGTGAGCCTCCTATGTTTCAAAGCATCGCTCCCGCCAAGCGGCAAGGGCAAACAGCAAAATCACCGCAAGCGCATAACCGATTGCCAAGGGAACGATATTGTGATCGGCAAGCAATGGGAAGCCTGCAAGGTAGTGATTTGGAAACAGCCATGTCAGCGCGTCCTCGTCAAACAGCGTCAAAATGCGCGAGGAGAACATGACGATCGCCGAAAGAATGACCGTTGGGAAGACGGAGCGGAACAGGGCCGACAGCGTGACGACCAGCAGCGCGAGCAAAATCATGCCGACCGTCCGAAGGGCAACCGTGGCAAGCGTCACCTGCAAAATGGAGCCGTTCAACGTGCTCTGCTCCATTAGACTGTATGCCGGCGCATGGAACGCTGGCAGATCATAGTTTTTCATCAGCATCCCCCAACGCACAGCTTGGGTCAGCAGTGTCAAAACTGCCGTAAAGATGACCGTTTGCGTGATCTTTGCCACAAAGGTGCGCCGCCGTCCGTGCGGCGTGCTGTAAAGGATTTGCGAAAATCCGCCCGTGTGCTCGTCCGCAAACATCGAAGCCAGCACCAGAATCAGAAATGCAATCAGAGCAACATCTTCGCTGTCCTGTAAAAACAGCATCCATCCAGTATCGTATAAAACATACGGCGTCTTTCCTTCCGCATGCAGTGTGTGCAAATAGAACAGCTTTTCGTCCACAACCGCCATGTTCTGCAATCGCTGGGTCGCAAGGTTGCCTGCCTTGATCAGATTGCTATATTCCTCGCGGCTGATCTCGCCGTTATCATAGCGGGTCTGCGCCTCGCTCATCGCTGCGGTCGCCGCACGCAGCTTATCCTTTTGTGCTTGCATAGCGAGCTGCGTTTGCTCGGAATACTCCCCTTCAAGCAGCGTCATGTACTCCTGATACATGCCGTCGATAAAGGTTTCGTTTGGTGCATACCGTGTATCAATGGCATAATATTGCCCAATCAGCAAAAGCAGGAGCAGCAGAAAGAAGACACGCTGGAAGATCAGCTTGTGCCGCTCCCACGCACCGATGCCGATCGGATAACGGCGTGATTTTTTGTTTGTGCGGCGTGCAAAGCTTTCATACCGGCGCTGCGCTACCTCACGCAGACGCATCCATGCGGTCGATTGTGCCCGTCCGACCACGCGGCAGCGACAGAACACAACGCAACTTACAGCGAACATCACGGCTGCGATTCCGACGAGCCACGGGATCAGCATTTTCTGTAGCACCACGCAAGCCTTTCCCACGCGAAAGGCATTCCAACGCGTCAGAAAATCGCTGGTCTGCATGATATCCAAAAGATTCAGCTGCCCGATGGGTCCATGCGCGTTCCAACGACCCAGCAGCGACAGTCCATACGATGCGGCAACAATACCGCCGCCGATGCCGAGCAGCGAAACGTAGCGCTTGGTAAAGATGCTGATCAGAAGCATCAGCCATACCAAGCCAATGCCTGCCAAAGCACGCAGCGCAAGCTGCATCAGTACGCCCTCGATCACACTACAGGCGAATGGAGCGGTGACAAAAACGCATTGTATTGGCAAAAGTGCACCGCCAAGACCGGTGCGACTCGCAATCAGCAGGCCGTGCAGCAGTGCAAAGGACAGAAGGAGCACAACCGCGCCTGCCGCACCCACAAGCAGTTTTGCGAGAATTAGCGGCAGCCGTCCACGCTTGGTCGAGCGCAAAAGCGGCAGCATGGCGCTCTTCTCCGGAAGCAGCAAAAGCGCCCCTAAAATTAAGAGCGCAGCCAGATAAAAGGGCAGATATCCCTGATCCTTCAAAATGACATCCCAGCCGTCAACGATCTGGGTGGGAATGGCGATATTCTTTTGCAGCTGACGGGTGTAATGATTGACCATGCCCACCTGGTAACGGACGATGAAATCATCCTCCTGCCGACCGCTTTGCAAGTAGTTGTAATACTGTCCGCGCGCGGTTTCGATGGTCGCCTCAAGGGTGGGCTCATATTTTCGCGTGCTGTCCAAAAAGCGAATGAACATCACATCCGCAAGATATGTGTCATATGCAACACGCACCTCGTCCGGCATTTCACTTTCTGCGGAAGAATCCCGGGAGTCAGCCGAATTCTGATACTCATCCACCGTCTGTACGCGAGAACGCACCGCTGCCTCAAACGCCGCGCCGCTCACTTGGTACTCTGCCAGATAGGCATCGATCTGTTCCCGCTGCTCGCCGTAGCGTCGTTCATAAGGCATGCGCAGGCATAAAAGCCCGCTGACGGTAAGCAGCAGTGCGAGAGTCATCAAAAATATTTTGTTTTGGTACAGTTTCCTACATTCACCGAGCCACAAATTCATAAGTAGTCCTCAATTGTTAACCCAATACGTTGCCCTGCTTAAAATCGACAAACTCCCACCCATTCTCGCCCCGGACGAGATTGCCAAAGCGAGTGATCTTGCCGATAACTGCGCTTTCTTCTTTGACATAGAAGGAAAAGTAAATGTCGCCGTCAAAACGCTTCATGCCGCGAATTTGTGTTTCCTCTCCAAGGCGTGTGGTGTCAAATACTAACTCGGGCTGATTGTTCTCACCCTCTATAGAAATGCGGTACAAGCAGGTGCGATTGTCATCCAGCAGATACAAGTACCCATCACTCACGGTATGAAATCCTGCTAACCCTTCCGTGTTGTTAGCAAAAACATGTTTTTCTTTGGTCATAATGTTATAGGAAAAGTAATTTACCGTGTCATCGTCAAGCGTATCACTGCCGTAAATATAATCCCCGTGAAGAATGGAAACTCCGGTTACATTCGAGTCCAACTTTTCATAGGTATCAAACGCTTCGTTGACCTTGTACAATTCGAACTCATCCATAAACATAACAATCATGTGACGGTTTCCCACCCAAAGGTTACTGAAGATCTTGCCCTCGGGCGGCGTCAGTATCTCTGCTTTTTCGGTCTTGACGTTGTAGCGGATATGCTCAAATCCGCCCTCCTTTCGGTTGCGCGTTACGTAGACGTAGTCCCCCTGCACCTGGAAGAAACGCAGCTCGTTGCCGTTACCGGTAAATACCTTTTTGGTTTCCATGGTGTCTACCGTCATGGAATATAGGTTTCCGTCATTCGAACCGTACGTAACCGCATCTGCCCGGCTGCCGTACAGCTTGCCGTCTGCCGGGCTGTAGGTCATCATGCTCATGCCGCCGAAAAAGCGGGCAGTACACCAGCCAAGCTCGTAATCACAAAGCGCATCCACACAGAAGATGCTTGCAACCTTGGACGCCTTGTTGACATAACAAAGTCCGTTACCGGGAAAGTAGTTGTCCTGATCCTTGAACAGCACCATGCCGTGCACGTTGATAAACTGATCCTTTCCCATGATGGTCACTGCATAGTCGTTCTCATCATAACGCGTCGCATCAATAGGAATATCGTTTTCCACGCGCTCCAAGAAGCCGTACTCGTCCGTTCCTTCCTGACCTACTTGATCCGGCTGTTCCTGCGGCAGGATTTCTTCGTCGGTGCAAGCAGTAAGGCCCGCGCACAAGCAGCAAAAGCTCAACAAAATGGCTATCCATCTGTTTTTCATACGTTCATTCCTCTTTCTCGATATATTGGTAACGCTCGCTCAATCCTTCGGTAAGCGGCGCAGTATTTTCAATCGATAATTCCAATCTTCAAGCTGTTCCGGGCTGTTGCAGCCCGAGATCCCTTTGAGCTGAGGCCCATACTCGAAGCGCGATGAGCAAACTTCCATGCTGGCACGATACAGTTCCCAAGGTGTCCACTCCCGCCAATCTGACGGTAAAATATCTCGTACCTCGTCTACTTCGGCGTGAAAGCGGGATTGCTCTGCCGCGGTCATGTCCTCCCAGCCGACCGGGTATCCACCGTGCATTTCTTCTTTGAGAAAAATGACACGCTCCAACAGATGTGTGTCGGCATTCGCGAGGTAAAGAATCTTACCAAACTCTGGGTCGTCAAGTTCATAAATGTCTACATTCATTTGGTCGCAAAATCCCGGACCGTATTCAATCTTCAGTTCTACTGATTTTTGATATGCAGCGTTCTGATCGATCCCGCAATGACGGGCTAACGACGGAACTTCTCCGCTGGTATCGTTCAAAACAAATTCAACAACCTGCTCATAGCTGTCGAATGTCCATATATGTTCGTATGAGGAAAAGTCCTCATCACCGTGGTTTCTACCACGGTAATAACCGTAATATTGTTCTCCATTCGGGCAGAAAAAGTATTCGTGCAGTACGTGAGATTCCCCATGTTCCTCAAAACGGTAAATCTCTTCCAATAAAATACATCTCTCATAAAAGGTACACGCCAAAACGGTCCCCCTCAGATCGAAGGCCAATGATCGATAACACCTAACCTTCGCGGGAGAGTTCAACACCTGCGGCAGTTCAACTTTGTGCGTTTCCATATATATCGGAATACGGATCGTGGGTCCGAGCGGTGTTTTGGGTGCTTCAACCTCTTCCTCAACATCCTCATTCGGAGTGATCTCTTCCGCTGGGGCTTCATTCTCGTATTGCGGCAATTCAAACGGAAACCCAGTGTCCTCGGCATCATCCGGGACAACGGGCGCACAGGAGGTAAAAAGCAAACCGACCACCATGCCGCATATGCCCTGTTTTACAGCAATTAATCTTTTTTTGTACATTGTATCCCTCCAATGAGTGCAATTTGTTTGATGATGTGGAGAGAAACGAGTAAGACTCTCTTACCCGTTTCTCATATGCAAGGTAATTAATCGGTTAATCAGTTACACCATATAATGAAATACTGCCATCACCGCGTATTGCTGTTGCATCAACGGTAAGCGACAAAGAAAAACCGTTTATATAGCTCCAGCCATGTACCCTATTCCAATATTCCAAATCGTTGTCACCGTTCGGCCCCTTATAGTAACACACAACCGGACCGTATGCAGAATCGTTCTTGTTCAGATAAATTTCTCCGCCGGAAATCGTAGTGTGTCCTGTTTGCAATTCGCTTGAATTATCTCCTACAGTTACTTCGATGCGAACGCCAACATCCCAACTGATGTAACGATCCTCGGTGTCACCTCTGTAGCTTTCCGCCCGAATAAATCCATCCACGTAAGGATTGTTATTTGTGGTGCTTACTCTACCATAAGAAATAATAGCACCATACGAGCGATATACATCATTGCCATATTCACCCAAATTATTATCGGAACCATATTCTTCATGTTCCCATATCGATGTATAGGTGCCTACTTTTCTGAAAGTTTGCGCACTTGCAGTCAAGGTGAAGCACGGAACAAGCATAATCACCGCCAGCATAGCGCAAAGGATCTTTTTGTGCTTAAAAATGTTCATCATAATGTTTTCTCCTTCATTCGTTTTGGTAAAAATTCGTTTTGAGTGCTTGAAGACTCTGCAGCATCCTCAAGCAGACCACCGCTTTTGCTCTCACTGCATAGTACTCTACAGATTGAGAAAAAGTAATGGGAAGGCTGTCGACCGCCTTCGTATATATAGTGGTTGCTGTTACTTTTTTCTTACTCTTTTTAAATATTTTCCACCTATCAATTCAAATTTACAAATTATTCATATTTGCGTGAACCAAATGAGTTCATTGTAAACTTAACGCTGCGTTTACAAAAATGAATTGTTGAGTATAATTATAACGCAAAAGGTGGTGAAATGCAAGACATGGGAGAAATAATATACGAAAAATATCAAAAAAATTTTGGACAATATGTTCGTGAGCATCGTGAGAGAAAAGGATATACACAACAAAAGCTGGCTGAACTACTCAAGGTGACACCCAAATCTATCAGTT
>JAFVZV010000100.1 GCA_017507985.1 Clostridia bacterium | reverse complement strand
GTGGTGTCAAAACGAAGAGAAACACTTTCCGTAGGGCGGGAGCTTTGCGGTCGCGCTATGGCGCGATGCCCGTGTCTAGCGGGCAAGCAACGCTCGTGTGTCTCGGCGCAAGCCGAGATGTGTAGAGCGGCAATGCCGGGGGTTCCCAGGGGGAACGCCTGGGCGTGTTTCTTGGTTACTTCTTGTCACGAAACAAGAAGTAACATAAAAATACGTTCCGCGCACGCGCGAAGCTGTGTGCGCGTCCGGCTACGAAGTTGTTTAACCTCCCAGCTAACCTTAAATCTTCCTCCCCCGAGGTGCCCCATGACCACACCCGATTTGTTAAAACCTTATCTTTTCCCCAAGAAAATTTTGAAATTCCGCGAGAACGGCAGCTTCAAAATCTGCTGTTTTTCCGACCTGCATCAAACATCGGATTACCACCCCAACACGCTTGCTGCCATGCACGGCATCATTGAAAAAGAGCAGCCGGATCTTGTTCTTTTGGGTGGCGATTTGTGGAACGAAACGCCCGACGCAACAGTCGAGCAGCTGCGCGAATTTCTGGATATATTCTCCGCCCCGATGGAAACACGCGGCATCCCGTGGGCACATGTGTACGGCAACCACGATCACGACATTTTGATGGATCGCCGCCTCATGCAGTCCGTCTTTGAAAGCTATCCCAACTGCGTATCTGCCCACACCGAAGAGGGCGTGGACGGTGTGTCCAACTTCCTTCTGCCCATCCGCTCGTCGGACGACAGCCGCGTTGCCTTTGCCGTCTGGGGGCTTGATACCCACAACCTCTCCGACCGACTGAAGCTGAGAAGCGGTATCAATCTGCGCGCGGCGCACACAGCCCCCGACCTTCCCTACGGCACGTCGCACTGGGATTTCGTCCATTTCAATCAGCTCCGCTGGTATTACAACACCTCCGAAGCACTTGAAGCCTACAACGGCACACCCGTCGACGCGCTGATGCTCATGCACGCCCCCATTTTGGAGTTTGGCATCTGCATGAAAAATCCCGAACGCACCTCTCTTGAAGGCGACGCGCTTGAAACGCTGTTTTCGGGCTCGCTCAATTCGGGCTTGTTTTCGACCGTCCTTCAACGCGGCGACGTCCGCGCTATCGTCAGCGGACACATGCACGAAGACAATTTTGCCGCTGACTACTGCGGTGTCAAGCTGTGTTTTGACGGTGCCATCGGCTTCCGCGGTACCGATGCCGATATCCATCGCTGCGCGCGCATTTTTGAAATCAACGAGCAAGCAACCGAAACGATCAACACCCACCTGGTATACGCCAAAGAGGTGCTGTAATCTCGCCGCACGATGCGGCAACCGAATATGAAAATAAAATTAAAGGAATATATACAAGCATTATGGCAAAAAAGAAACCGGACATTGACATTGTACAGTTGGAGATTGAAACTCCTCCCCCTATCTCTGGAGCCAAATCCAAAAAAGCAACGCCAAAAGCAACTCCTGTGACAGCACCCGCCGCCACGGACACAGACGCTGGCAAATATGACAACAGCAGTATCAAATCGCTCAAAGGTGCTGACCGTGTACGTAAGCGTCCCGCCGTTATTTTCGGCTCTGACGGTCTGGAAGGCTGTGAGCACGCCTTTTTTGAGATCCTCTCCAACTCGGTCGACGAGGCACGCGAAGGCAATGGTAATGTGATTACTGTCACAGCTTGGAAGGATCACTCTATCACGGTAGACGACCACGGACGCGGTGTTCCCCTGGGCTACAACAAGGCCGAGGGTCGCTGGAACTGGGATTTGATCTACTGTGAATTGTACGCAGGCGGTAAGTATGATAACAACGACGAGGGCGGTGCCTACGAATATTCGCTCGGTCTGAACGGTCTGGGTGCCTGTGCGACTCAGTATTCCTCCGAATTCATGCACGTCTATTCCTACGACGGCACCAACGAATATTCCATCCACTTCGCCAAGGGCGAGGTTCAAGGCTCACTGACCACCCGTAAGCTCAAAGCGAGCGAAAAACGCACGGGTACGGTTCAACATTGGCTGCCCGACCTGGAAGTATTCAACGACGTTGCGATTCCGCATGAGTTTTTCATTGAAACCATGCGCCGCCAGTCCATCGTCACCCCGGGAGTGCGCTTTGACCTTCGATTGGAGCAAGAGGACGGAACCTTCGCAGAATCGTCTTATCTGTACGAAAACGGCATTGTCGATTATATCACTGAACAAGTGGGAAGTGCCGCATTGACCGCTCCTGTGCAATGGCATCTCGAGACACAGGGACGTGACCGCGAGGATAAGCCCATGTACAAGCTGAAGGCCGACTTCACCTTCTGCGTATCCAACACGGTAAAAATGCTGGAGTACTATCATTGTGCGAGCTACTTGGAGCACGGCGGATCGCCCGACCGTGCGGTTAAGGTTGCCTTTGTTAACGCGCTGGACAACTACATCAAGTCCGCAGGAAAGTATACCAAAAACGAGTCCAAGATCACCTTCCAGGACATCGCCGACTGTCTGGTGCTGGTCATCAACTCGGTCTCCACTCTCACCTCATATGAAAACCAGACCAAAAAGGCCATCAACAACCGCTTCATCTACGAGGCGATGACCGACTTTCTCAAAAAGCAGTTGGAGGTCTATTTCATTGAAAACCCCAATGCCGCCGACATCTTTGCCACCCAAGTATTAGTCAACAAACGCAGTCGCGAGGAAGCGGAAAGCGCCCGTATCAATATCAAGAAAAAGCTCAGCGGCACCATTGACGTGACCAACCGTGTGGAAAAGTTCGTCAACTGCCGTTCCAAGGATCCTGCTGTTCGCGAGCTATATATCGTTGAGGGTGACTCGGCTCTGACCTCAGTCAAGCTAGGACGTGCGGCCGAATTTCAGGCCATCATTCCCGTGCGCGGTAAGACGCTCAACTGTATGAAGGCCGACTACGATCAGATCTTCAAGAGCGAGATCATCACCGATTTGCTTCGCGTTATTGGCTGTGGCGTTGAGCTGACAAGCAGTAAAAAAGTCAAGACAGATATGGTTTCCTTTGATCTTTCCGCTCTTCGTTGGTCCAAGATCATCATCTGTACCGATGCCGACGAGGACGGGTTCCAGATCCGCACACTGCTGTTGACGCTGTTCTACCGCCTGCTGCCTACTCTCATCAAAGAGAAAAAAATCTACATTGCAGAGACGCCGCTGTTTGAGATCACCTGCAAGGACAAAACGTATTTTGCTTACGATGAATTCGAGCGAGCACAAATCCTCAAAAAGTTGGAGGGTAAAAAATACACACTGCAACGGTCCAAGGGTCTTGGCGAGAACACGTCTGATATGATGTGGCAGACGACCATGAACCCCGAAACCCGACGTTTGGTATTGGTCTCTCCTGCCGATGAAAAAGCGACGGAGGAGATTTTTGACACGTTGCTTGGCAACAATCTGCCCGCAAGAAAAGAATTTATTTCTCAATACGGTAATTTGTATATTAAAGACGCAGATATTTAATGAAAAGCACCCCACCATAGCAAAAATTTGTTGTGGTGGGGTGCTGTGTTTAGTTAAGGTTTTATACTACTTCTTCTACGGAAGCTCATACTGCGCAGTTTCACCGCGCGCTGGGCTGTGCTGTTTTTTAGTGTACTTTCTTTGTCGCTGAACAAAGAAAGTACGAAAGAAAGTCAGCCAAGACGTTCCCTCTTGGAACTCCCTTGGCATTGCCGCGCTACATAGAGCATCAAGAAATAGACATAAAAATCTTTTGTACTCCGCGTCAAATTCAGACAACACGCGCGGCAGGCGGGGGGAACAAAATCGTTTTGTTAGAAAATTAGTTGAACTGGGGGGCGTAGCAGCTGGCAAAAACTTTTGCAGTTTCGCTTGCGTGCGTCTTTCGTGTTGGCGTTTTTATTTAAAATGCCAACGCAAAAGCTGAAGATTTAAAACTTCGCAAAAAAATGAGTGGAGCGACAGCGAAACGACTTTTCGCGCTCGGGGGTCCCAAGGGGTATTAGACCCCTTGGCGCGTTTCTTCCGCCACTTCTTGCCGCGCAGCAAGAAGTGGCATCCATGCCGGCACAGCGCGGCGCGTAGCTGTACGCGCATCCGTAGGAGAAGTGACAAAGAACAATTCAAAAAACCGAGGCGAGCTTCCAACGAAACTCGCCTCGAAAAAAATTCTCTTACTTCGACAGTCTTGCTTCCAGTGCTGCAAGCTCATCGTACATTGCCTGAGGAACTCTCTCTCCAACCTGTGCGTAGAACGCCTTGATGTTGTCGATATCCTCCAGCCAAGACTTCGTATCAACCGTCAAAAGCTCACGGATGGTGTCGATGGTCACGTCGGACAGACCCTCAATGTTGATATCCTCTGCCTTGGGCACGTAACCGATGGGAGTAATATCAGCATCAACCTTACCCTCGCAACGAGCCAAGATCCACATCAGCACGCGCATATTGTCGCCAAAGCCGGGCCAAATGAAGTTGCCCTCGTCATCGGTGCGGAACCAGTTGACGTGGAAAATCTTGGGAGGATTGGGGATGCGAGTGCCCATAGACAGCCAGTGTGCCCAGTAGTCACCCATATCATAGCCGACGAAAGGACACATTGCCATGGGATCGCGGCGAACAACACCGACAGCACCTGCTGCCGCAGCCGTCGTCTCGGATGCCATGATCGAACCGACGAATGCGCCGTTCTGCCAAGAGGTGGACTGGTAAACCAGCGGAGCAGTCTTTGCACGGCGGCCACCGAAGACGATGGCGGAAATAGGAACGCCGGCAGGATTAGCAAACTCGCTCGAGATACAAGGGCAGTTGGTTGCCATTGCGGTGAAACGAGAGTTGGGGTGGGCACCGCAGGTGGACTTATCCTTCTTGTCATACTTGGTGCAATCCCAAGGATTACCCTTCCAGTCGATTGCCGAACCGGGCTGGGGAGGATTCTTGTCCAGGCCTTCCCACCAAACGGTGTTCTCAGCGGTGTTATGAACAACGTTGGTGAAGATAGTGTTCTTCATACAGGTGTGCAGAGCGTTGGGGTTGGATTGCAAATTGGTGCCGGGAGCAACGCCAAAGAAGCCATTTTCGGGGTTGACGGCCCAGAGTCTGCCATCTTCACCGACACGCAGCCATGCGATATCGTCACCGACGCACCATACCTTATAGCCCTGCTTTGCGTAAATTTCAGGAGGAATGAGCATTGCCAGGTTGGTCTTACCGCAAGCAGAGGGGAACGCTGCGGTAACGTACTTAGTCTCGCCATTGGGGAACTCAACACCCAGAATGAGCATATGCTCCGCCATCCAGCCTTCCTTGCGGCCCAGATAGGACGCAATACGCAGAGCAAAGCACTTCTTACCCAGCAGAACGTTTCCGCCGTAGCCCGAGTTGACCGACCAGATGGTGTTCTCTTCGGGGAAGTGAACGATGTAACGGTTTTCCTCGTCGATATCCGCACGAGCGTGCAGACCCTTGATGTAGTCGGCGCTGTCGCCCAGAGC
>JAFVZV010000099.1 GCA_017507985.1 Clostridia bacterium | reverse complement strand
TACAGCTTCGCGCCGCGCTGTGCTGTATGAATTGTTCATTCTTTGCCGCGCGGCAAAGAACGAACCAAGAAAGCGCGCCAAGGCGTTCCCCCTTGGATCCCCCGGCATTGCCGCACTACAAAGAGAACCAAGAGATAAACATAAAAAATTGTTGTGTGGTGCTTCAAATACAGCCAACACGCGCGGCAGGCGCAGATAGCAAAAAGTCTTGCGGGTTTCTTAAGGGCATTAGGCCCTGCTTGAAATTTTGTTCTCTAGGGGAAGAATTTTGCTTGCAAAATTCTTCGGGAGCGGGTAACTGAACATTCAAATAAACGCTATATTAGATGCCCGCGTTACTTTCTTGGTTCGTTCTTTCTTGAATGAGAAAGAATGAACATCAATACCGCACACCGAACGCGCGCAACGGAGTTGCGCTGTGTGAGGCCGTAGGAGAAGTTGTTTTAAAAACTGACCAAATTGCTCGACTACAAAAAAAAGGGGCCTTAATATGGAAAAAAGTCGTTTGTCAAATAAAAAGAAACTCATCTTTGGCATCGTGATCGCGGCAATTTTGGCGACGGTGATCATGGCGAGCTCAATGATGTATCTCATCTACCGTATGAACCTCATGCGCATGCATAAGGAATATACTGCACCGTTGTATGAACGCGCGATCGCTTACGTGCAAAATGAAACGGACGTTGTCGAGCGTTATGGCGAAGATCTTTCTTTGAAAGCTGTAAAAACACAATACAAGTTTATAAATGACGATTGGAAAGAAGCGCAATCTGCCGAGGAATACGAGGCATCGCTGGAGCGCGTCGTGCTCTATGTCCGTTTAAAGTTTTTCAGAGACGATTGCTGCATTGTGACCATGGAGACCGACGGGCAAGGAAAACTGATCATCATTGGTCACGAATGGGGCGAGCTTGATTAAAGGAAAAGGAACGTGTGACCTATGCCTAAACCCATCAAAACCAACGCCATGCGCCAGCTTGACGCTGCCCGCATCGCGTATGAACCAAAAACGTATACCGTCGATGAAAACGACCTGTCGGGCGTGCATATCGCCGAGCAGATCGGTCTGCCCTTTGAGCGCACATTTAAAACGCTGGTGGCAACGGGGGACAAGACAGGCCCCTTGGTATTCTGCCTGCCCGTGCACCGCGAGATCGACCTGAAAAAGGCCGCGATGCTGACGGGTAATAAGAAGATCGAAATGGTGCACGTCAAGGACCTGCTCGCGCTGACGGGCTATATCCGCGGCGGCTGCTCGCCTATCGGTATGAAAAAGAAATTCCCCACGTACGTTCATTCCTCCGCCCTTGACCACGAGAAGATCACGGTCAGCGCGGGCTGCAAGGGCATCCAGCTGCTGCTTTCCGTCGGAGAGCTGCTTGCCTTTCTCGGCGCGAAAACGGTGGATTTCTGCCTGCCTGAGGCGTGATTTTTAAAGAAATACGTTAAAAAAGGAAAAAATATTTGCGATATCCTCGTTTTTGCTCTTGCGAAACGATAAAACATTGTGTATAATATATAGGTTATGAACATTATTTACTGTCAGTAAAGGAAAAATAAAATGCTAAAAATTAAAGCGACTATCGCACAAAAAATTCTGGAGTGCATCAAGACGCTCTCCCCCGACGTTGATATGAGCGCCGCCGATATTGCCGGCTGGCTGGAATATCCCCCCGACGTGAGCATGGGTGACCTTGCGTTCCCTTGCTTCCGTTTGAGTAAGACGTTGCGCCGCGCGCCCGTCCAGATCGCTTCGGCTATTGCTGAAAAGCTGAACGGTGGTTGTGATTGCATCGACCATGCAGAGAACGTCAATGGATATCTGAATATGACGCTGTCGACCAAGGATCTGACCGCTCGCGTTCTGCCCGAAATTTTCGAGCAGGGTGACAAGTACGGCGCGCCCACCTTTGGCGAAGGCAAGACCGTTGTGCTGGACTACTCCTCGCCCAACGTTGCCAAGCCTTTCCATATTGGTCACCTCGGAACGACGGTCATCGGCCACTCGCTCAAAAAGCTACACGAATTTGCCGGCTACAAGTGCGTCGGCATCAACTACCTTGGCGACTGGGGAACCCAGTTCGGTAAGCTGATTGTCGCCTACCGTCGCTGGGGCAGCCGTGAGATGATCGAAGAGGGCGGTGTCGATAAGCTGGTCGAGCTTTACGTTAAGGTCAATAATGCTATTTCCGGCAATGAGGAGCAGGGCATCGCGCCCGATCCCCAGCTGGCGGACGAGGCACGCGCCGAGTTCCACAAGCTTGAGCTTGGCGACGAGGAAAATATCTCGCTGTGGAAGTGGTTTGTTGAGATCAGCTTGAAAGAATACGAGCAGACCTACCGCCAGCTCGGCATCACCTTCGATTCTTACAAGGGCGAGAGCTTCTATACCGACAAAATGCCTGCCCAGGTACAAAAGCTGCGCGATATGGGGCTGATGCAGATCAGCGACGGTGCTAGCATTGTCGATCTGGAGCAGTACGGTATGCCGCCTTGCCTGATCCTCAAGCGTGATGGCTCGACGCTGTATCCCACCCGTGATATTGCCGCCGCCGTTTACCGCAAGAACGAATACAACTTCGATAAGGCCATCTACGTCACCGCCGCCCAGCAGAGTCTGCACTTTGCCCAGTGGTTCAAGGTGGTCGAGCTAATGGGCTACGACTGGTACGATCAGCTGGTGCACGTGCCTTACGGCATGGTCAGTATCGGCGGTGCCAAGCTGGCAACGCGTACGGGTAACGTCGTGCTGCTGCGCGATCTGTTTGCGGCTGCCATCGAAAAGGTCCGCCAGATCATGGACGAAAAAAATCCCAATTTGGAGAACAAAGACGAAGCTGCCGAGGCCGTTGGCGTGGGCGCGATCGTGTTCTACTATCTCTCCAACAACCGTATTAAGGATATCAACTTCAATATGGAAGATGCTCTGAGCTACGATGGTAATACGGGCCCTTACGTGCAGTATACCTACGCGAGAACGTGCTCTATCGTTCGCCGTGCCGCTGAAGCCGGTGCGACGATTGAGGGCGACTTGATTGCCGTGACCGAACCGCAGGAAAAGGAACTGCTCAAGGCGCTGTCTCGCTTTGGTGAGTGTGTTGTCGGTGCGATCCGCGACTATGAGCCCAGCGAGATCACTCGTTACATTCTCGACGTGGCCGCTGCCTTCAACCGCTTCTATCACGATTGCCCCATTCTCTCGGCAGAGGATGAAGGCGTAAGAAAGTTGCACTTGGCTTTGACCGCCGCTACCAAGACGGTTTTGGGCAACGCATTTGAACTCATCTGCCTGCGCAAGATCGAGCAGATCTGATTTTTGTTAAAAAATATTGAAATAAACGAGGTATAGAATATGTCCGGACATAGCAAATGGGCGAATATTAAGCACAAAAAAGAAAAGACCGACGCACAAAAAGCAAAAATTTTCACCAAGATCGGCAAAGAGATTACCGTGGCTGTTAAGATGGGCGGCGGCGACCCCAACTCCAACTCCAAGCTGCGCGATCTGATCTCTAAGGCAAAATCCAACAACGTTCCCAACGATAACATCGAGCGTTGTATCAAAAAGGCCATGGGTGCACAGGATGTCAACTACGAGGAGATCGTTTACGAGGGCTACGGCCCTGCCGGCGTTGCCGTTATCGTAGAAACTACGACCGACAACCGCAACCGTACCGCAGGCGAGGTTCGTCACTACTTTGATAAATTCGGTGGCAACATGGGCCAGACGGGCTGCGTCAGCTATATGTTTGAGTCCAAGGGTCTGATCATCATCGAGGACGAGGACGAGGAAATTGACGAGGATGCGCTGATGGAAACGGCACTTGAGGCAGGAGCAGAGGACTTCGCAGGCGAGGATAACGTTTACGAGATCACCACCGAGGTCGATGACGTATATGCTATCAAGGAAGCGCTGGAAGCCGCAGGCTACAAGATCACCTCGGCCGAGCAGACCAAGCTGCCCAATACCTACGTTGAGCTGACGAGCGAGGACGACATTAAGCACATGAATCTGCTGCTTGAGCATCTCGACGACAACGACGACGTCATCAACGTTTACCACAACTGGGAGAACGAGCAGTAATCTCCATTGATAATAAAGAGGGGAAGCTATGAAGACAAATCTTGATTTGGCAATACGCAAAGCCACATGGATTTTATGTCCCCAAGAAATAGATGCTCCTATCATCCGCCGAAGCTTTCGCACAACTGCGAAGGCTTCGGCTGTTGTTGCTTTGAGCGCCTTGGGCTTTTTCAAATTGTATGTCAACGGGCATCCCGTCGGGGATGAGTTTTTTCGTCCGTCGAACAGCTTGTTTCATGCGCGTGATTCGAAAAGCTGGATCTATCCGATCCGCGATTCGTTTACTTATCGCACGTATTACAGCACGATCGATATCACTCCTTGGCTTGCGGAGGGGGACAATATACTTGAAATAGCGTTGGGTAACGGCTGGTACCGCCAAACTGCACGTACCGCGGAGGGCAATATGGCCTTTGGCGACAGACTCGGCGCGATCTACGCGCTTGTGTTGAAGGACGGTGAGAAGGAAACGCTGATCTGCTCCGACGGCACGGAGCGTTGCAGCGCAAGTGCGACCATCTACAATCAGCTGTTCATCGGTGAGGTGTACGACACGGCACTGGAGGGTGAAGCGTTTCGCGACTGGCGATCGGTGGAAATCATCGATTTGCCCGATACGTTACTCACTCCCGAGGATGCGCCAGTCGATCGTATTGTCCGCCGTGTAGCGCCTACGTTGCTGCTCGATAATGGCGAGCGCAAGCTATATGATGTTAGGGAAAACATCAGCGGCCTGGTATCCTTACGTGTCAAGGGTAAAGCAGGGGATGAGGTGCACGTGCGCTTTGCAGAGAATATGCAAAATGGAGAGCTGTCCTACGGCACCACGGGAAGCGGTCACAGAGGATCTGACGGTCGGCCGCAGATCATGGAGGACGTTTGCATATGCGACGGCAACGAGCATCTGTTCACGCTGCAGTTCGTCTGGCACGCTTTCCGCTATTTTGAGATCACGGGGCCCGGTGAGGCGGTGGACGTATCCGTCATTCACAGCGACACGCCCGTCACCTCGTCTTATCACAGCAGCTCGCCCGAGCTGAATTGGCTCTACGATGCTTTTTTGCGAACCCAGCTGAATAATATGCACGGCGGCGTTCCCTCCGACTGTCCGCACAGAGAACGCTTGGGGTATACGGGCGACGGGCAGGTCTGCGCCCGCGCGGCCATGACCATGCTGGACAGCCGCGCCTTCTATCGCAAATGGATACGCGATATTTTCGATTCGCAGGACAAAACGACGGGCCACGTCAACCATACTGCGCCTTTTGCGGGTGGCGGAGGAGGGCCTGGCGGCTGGGGATGCGCTGCGATTATTGTGCCTTATCAATATTTCAAAACGTACGGCGACACGGAGCCGATTCTTACATATTATGATAGAATGAAGCGTTGGATCGGCTATCTGCTCGACCACAGCGAGGGCGGCCTCGTCGTGCGCGAGGAAGAGGGCGGCTGGTGCCTCGGCGACTGGTGCACGCTGGAGAAAACGCAAATTCCTATTCCGTACGTCAATACCTGCTACCTGATCAAATCTCTGCGTTATTTGGAGGAAATCGCCACCGCGATTGGCAAAACAGAGGATATTCCGTTTCTAACAAGCGTCCGCAAAATGGCAGAGGATGCCGTCGTGGCAACCTATCACGATGCCACTACCGGCAGCTTTGCCGACGGTATCCAAGGCGCGGATGCCTTTGCGCTTTGGGCAGGGCTTGGCGACGAGCGCACGATGAGCAACGTCGTGGAAAAGTACAAGGCGCTGGGGCATTTTGACACGGGCTTTTTGTGCACCGAGATTTTGTGCGGTCTGCTCTTGGAAAACGGAGCGGAGGACGTAGCCTTTGCGTTACTCACCTCGCACGACCGGGGCTCGTTTGGCTATATGATGGACCACGGCGCAACGACGCTTTGGGAGAGATGGGACGGGGACGGCTCGCACGACCACCCCATGTTCGGCGCATCGGCAGGGCATCTGATCTTCTCGCTGCTCGGCATCGGGCAAAAAGAAAGCTCCGCCGGTTATAAGGAGCTTGTCATCGCCCCCAAAACACCGACGGGACTTGATTTTGCGAAGGGAAGCGTGACGCTTCCAATTGGCGAAGTTTTCGTGGTTTGGGAAAGAGACGGAGAGAAGATTCATTTTACGATTCGGTTGCCCAAAGACAGCACTTGCGAGTTCATATACGCAGATCAACAAATTCAGCTTTCGGGGGGAGATCATTCCTTTGATATATAAAGAAGCACCGCCAAGGATTTTTCCTTGGCGGTGGCTTTTTTTTCATTAACTACCCTTTTTCTGACTATTCAACACAGCATATCACTTCGCATATTCTTGTATTTGGTAAATATCTGATCCTATATTTTTTGCCAATTTCGACATTTGAAACATATAAAACTATGTATTCATCTTTGCTCTCGATGTAAAACTTGGGTTGGGAATATTGGGTTTGGCCATTTCCATCCGGGTCATCTCTTACATGAGTAAATTCGACAACAGTAGCCTCATCTTCCCAAAAAGTACCATTGGAAACAAATTTGTAATCCTTTGCACACGGTATTATCAAGTATAAAGAGAGAAGAATAGCAAAAATTAAAAATATTGTTACCACAAGAAAATATTTCTTGCTCAATCTGCCTTTTGCGGATAGAATCGAAAGGATTACAAGGAGCAGAAATGAGAAAAGCGTACCGAGTAATCCCAATGCAAATAATGTCCAATGTGTTTTGCATGGTATTCACCTTCGCAGAAAATATGAGGGTACCAACGTTTTGACGGTTTGCTATTGATAATTATTTATGAATCACAATATCCATCCCGAACTCGGCCGTCTTGCCGGGTTCAAGTCTGTTCATGTACTTCTTGGTCGCCATATCGTCGACGATGCCGTCGTCCGAGGGCAGACCGTTCCAGGGCTCGATGCACAGGTAAGGCGCATCGGTGCGGGGCTTATGCCAAAGTCCCAGATAAGGCATATTGGTGTAGGACACCGTAACAGCCTTGGTCGTCTTGTCCGATTTAAGCGTGACCGACGTAGCCATGTCGCGCAGGAAGATCGCATCGTTGTCAAACATATCGTGGTGCAGATGATAGATCGTGCCATTTTCCAGCGCAAAGGGCTCGGTCTCATCCGTCATAAAGCAACGCTCGGTCAGAATCAACTTGCGAGCGGGGGATTTTTCAGCAAATTCAATGTAGTAGTCTGAGAAATCGGTGCCCGCCTCAAGGGGTACGTTGAAGCCGGGATGACCGCCGATGCCGAAGGGAAGCACCTCGGTGCCCGTGTTCTCAACCACGAAGGTGTGGGTCAGCTTGTTTCCGTCCAGTGCGTAGGTCAGCGAGTAACGGAAGGCAAAGGGATACTGGGCGCGGGTGAATTCGTTGTCGGTGTAGGTCAGTGTGATGCTGGTGTCGGTCTTGTTCTCAACCGTCAGATCCACGTCACGGATAAAGCCGTGAATGGTCATGTCGTAGCTCTTGCCCTCGTGGGTGTAACGGCCCTCGACCAGACGGCCGCAGATGGGGAAGAGCAAGATGGCCTGTCCCGTCCAGTAGCGCTCGTCGCCCTGCCAGAGATATTCGGTGTTGGTGCTTTTTTCAATGATGGAATTGAGCTCGGCGCCGTGGTCGTTGATGACAACGCGCAGCTGCTCGTTTTCGAGAACGTGCTTCATGATATCCTCCTTATGCAACATCCGATGTATGGATTTTTCTTCTTATTCAGTATAGCATATTTTTTGGAATAAAGCAAGTCCTCACGGAAATAATAGCAAAAGAATATTCATTTTTATATGGAGGATGTTATGGTAAGCGGTATGATCAAACTGGACGCGTCCGTCGTTGCGGCGTCATCGGTGGTCGGATATTTGGAGCGAAGTGGACCGATCGGGCATTGCTTTGATTTTTATGACGATAAAAAGAACGGAGGAGATCGCTTCGGACAGGACACGTTTGAAAAAGCGGAAAGCGAAATGCAACGCATCGCGTTGAATTGTGCTATAGGCAAATGCGGATTGCGATCGGAGCAGCTTGGTGCCATGTTTGCGGGCGATCTGCTCAATCAATGCACCAGCTCGGCGTACGGTCTGCTTGATTTCGACGTGCCGTATTTTGGGCTGTACGGTGCTTGCTCCACTGCAGCCGAGGGACTGATATTGGCGGGGACAATGGTGACTCACGGGGTGTATGACTATTGTGCCTCGGTGGCTTCGAGCCATAACTGCACAGCAGAGCGCCAGTACCGAACGCCCCTGGAGTATGGTGGCCAGCGCACGCCGACTGCCCAGTGGACAGTCACGGGCGCGGGGGCCTTTGTGATCGGGCGATCGGATGATCAACATGTTCGTCTGACGTCAGCACTGCCCGGCATCGCTGTTGAAAAGGGAATCACCGATACCAATAATATGGGGGCTGCCATGGCACCTGCCGCGGCAGATACGCTGATTCGCTACTTTCGCCAAAGTATGACCATGCCTTGCGAGTACGACGCGATCGTCACGGGAGATTTGGGCTATGAGGGCGGAGGCATTTTGCAAGATCTTGTGCGTATGGAAGGCTATGATATGGGGAAGCGTTATCAAGATTGCGGACAGATTATTTTTACAAAACAAATGCAGGATACACACGCCGGCGGTTCGGGGTGCGGTTGCTCGGCAGTGGTCATGGCGTCGTACCTGTTGCCAAAACTTTTGCGTGGCGAGATCCGAAAGATGTTGTTTATGGGAACGGGGGCGATGATGAGCCCTTCTAGCATTCAGCAAGGATTGGCCATTCCCGGCATTGCACATCTGGTCGTTCTCGAGAGCCCCAAAAATATAGGAGGAGATATGAGCTAATGGAGATAATTTTACCGTTTGTATGGGCGTTTTTGATTGGTGGTGCGTGGTGCGTGCTTGCGCAGATTTTATTGGATAAAACTAAGCTCACGCCTGCGCGCATTTTGGTTGGATATGTAGTGCTCGGCGTTTTTCTCGGAGCGATCGGATGGTATGCACCGTTGGTTGAGTTTGCAGGAGCGGGTGCGACCACGCCTCTGACAGGCTTTGGATATCTGATATCCAAGGGAATTCGAGAGGCTGTGGATGAAAAAGGATTGCTCGGTGCACTGACCGGTGGGTTAACAGCAGCAGCTGGAGGTACCGCGGCTGCGCTGTGTTTTGGTTATCTTGCCGCTTTAGTATTTAAAAGCAGACCTCGTGGCTGATAATTTTCGACAAAATACAAAAAATATCAAAAAATAATAAAAAAATGCTTGACAAATGTATTTCTTGATGGTATAATAGTCAAGCTGTCCGCGAGAAGGACGGCAATCGCAAGCGAGAGCTTCGGAAGGAGCGGTGCAAATATTCGAGAGAATATTTGCTGAACTCGCGAAGCGAGTTCGGTCATTGAAAATTGAACAACAAAGAGAGAAGTACAAAGCAAATATGCGAAAGCATAGTGTGTGAAATACAGAATCTCGCAATTCTGAAAGAGAATACTACTCAAACAAAAGTAAAACGAGCAAATCAAGCTTGGTAGATTGGATCGTACCTGCGGTACGTTTTAATACAATATATCGAGAGTTTGATCCTGGCTCAGGATG
>JAFVZV010000098.1 GCA_017507985.1 Clostridia bacterium | reverse complement strand
GGTTGCCTCACCCTACATTTTGGAAATAGAGGGTTTGCGTTTCGCTTTTCTTACCTGCTATGATTTTTATTTTTACGAAAATTTTGCAAAAATTGCACGAGAGAATGTAGATATCATTATCGGTTGCTCCTTGCAACGCACCGACAGTCACAATGCGCTTTCCATCATCAATAAATTTCTTTGCTATAACACAAATGCATACCTGATCCGCGCCTCTGTATCGCTTGGAGAGGCCTCCGAGCTTTGCGGCTGCAGCATGGTAGTTTCTCCAAAAGGAGAGATGCTTCTCAATATGGAGAGCCGTGTAGGACTTGGTGTTTGCGAAATTGACCCGAAGAATAAATATTACAAGCCTGCAGGGCATCTTGGTAAGCTGAAATCGCACTACGAATATATTGAAGAGGGGCGCAGACCGTGGCTCTATCGAAACGGTGGCGCATCGGTCGTTCCTTTTGACGGTGTTATGAAATATCCCCGTCTTTGCGCACACCGAGGCTTCAATACAATAGCGCCCGAAAACAGTATGCCCGCATTCGGTGCGGCGGTCGCTCTCGGAGCAGAGGAGATCGAATTTGATCTGTGGTCGACGAAGGATGGCATGCTTGTTTCTTGCCACGACTCGACGCTTGACCGTGTAAGTGACGGAAGCGGTAAAATTTATGAGCATACATACGAGGAGCTCTTGCAGCTTGACTTTGGTGCAAAGCACGGCGAAAAATTCAAGGGCTTGAAAATCCCAACCTTTGAAGAGATTCTACAAAAATTCGCAGGGCGAGTTATTATGAATATTCACGTCAAGATTTGGGATGCAGCTTTTGAAAATCCTATGATTGAGGAAATCATTGCGCTCATTCGAAAGTACGACTGTGAAAAGCACATTTACTTTATGACGAAAAATGATGAAATCATCAAACAGGTAATGGAATACGCACCGGACCTCAAAGTCTGTGTGGGATGGGATGGCAATAAGGAACCAACTTCTATCGTTGACCGCGCTATTGCTCTTGGCGCCTATAAGGTGCAGCTATTCAAGCCGTATTTCAATCAAGAAAGTATTGATAAAGCGCATGCCCATGGAATCCTTTGCAATGTATTTTGGGCGGATGATTCCGAAGAAGCGAAACACTATTTTGAAATGGGCATAGACACTGTTTTGACGAATGATTATTTGACGATATACAATGCGGTGAAAGAAGATTACTGCAAGCACAAGTAATAAAATATATACCTTTTGGCTTTACAACCCCCGTTTTTGGCACAAAAATATACCTTTTGGTCTTATGACCCATGTGGAGTCAGTTGTTCTTTTGCGTCGAAAAATATAAATTTTAGTTTTTTAATATGTGAGGTCTGAAAAATGAGAGATATCAACAACGTAGTGATTATGGGAGACAGTTATTCGACATATCAAGGATATATTCCGGAAGGATACCGCTTCTATTATAGCGACGAGAGAACAGATAATCCCATTGTCAAGGGTGTCGAAAAAACCTGGTGGAATATGTTGGCAAATGAAAATAAGTTCAATATCATCCTAAACGACAGCTATTCAGGTTCGACAATTTGTAATACGGTAAGAGAAATACTTCCGCTTGAATCATCGTTTGTTAACAGAATTGATCGATATATAACCAATCATTTTTTCGCCGAAAACAAAATCGACACAATGTTTATCTTTGGCGGAACAAACGATTCCTGGATAAATGCACCTGTCGGCAATCTTAAGTATTCAGGGTGGACTGCTGATGAATTAAAATGTGTGCTGCCCGCGTTTTGCTATGTGATTCATCAAGCCAAAATAGCGGTTGATAACGTAATCGTTATCATAAATTGCGGTTTGAAAGAAGAGATTACCAATGGCTTTATCGAAGCTTGTAAAAAGTTTGATGTCAAATATTTACATCTGGAAAAAATCGATAAACAACATGGGCATCCTACCGAGTTGGGAATGAAGCAAATTTCAGAGCAAGTTATGGCGTGCTTACAGAAGAATTAAACCTTTTTGTGTTAGCGTCACATGCAGTTGGGGCGTAAAACGCAATCGTTTGTTCTGCGGGAGTTTTGATCATAAAGGAGACAGCCGTATGGAGGGCATGAAAGCAAAATACGCTTACGATGTTGCCGTTTGCGGTGGCGGAATCGCGGGGATATCCGCAGCTTTGGCGGCGGCGAGGGAAGGCAAAAAAGTCATTCTCTTTGAAAAACAGTATATACTTGGCGGCCTTGGGACCGCAGGTCTTGTCACGATATATTTGCCGCTTTGCGATGGTTTGGGACATCAAGTTTCTTTTGGCATCGCTGAAGAACTGTTAAAGTTATCTGTCAAATACGGGGCGGAAGCGCGCTATCCCGAAAATTGGCTTGATGGGAAAGGCGAACGCACCAAAAAAGACAAGCGGTATGAAGTGCAGTATAATGCCCAGGTTTTTGCGATTCTTGCTGAACAGTTGCTGTTAGAGAACGGTGTGGATATCCTCTACGGCAGCTATGTTGTTGGCGTACAATTAGAAAAGAAAAGAATAGCTTTACTCTATGTGGAAAACAAATCGGGCAGAACGGCGTACACGGTCAGATCGGTGGTAGATGCAACCGGCGACTGTGACATCGCATGGTTTTCCAATGCGCCTACGAATACCTTTAATCAAGGCAACGTGCTTGCGGCATGGTATTATTATGCGAATGAAAACGGACATCATCTCCAAATGCTCGGTGCATCCGATGTCCCGGACAACGAGAAAACAGGGAAGGAAGCAAAGCCGCTGATCAATCGTCGATTTACGGGACTTGAAGGAAAGGAACTCTCAGAAATGACGTGCCTTTCGCACAGGGCAACACTGGAGCATTGGCTGAGAAAAAGAGAAAATGACCCAAGTGCGGTGATTTCTACGATCGCCACAATTCCGCAGGTTCGCATGACGCGAAAGCTTGTGGGTGAATATACACTTTCGCACAACGAAGAGCATGTCTTCTTCGAAGATTCCATCGGCATGGTTTCCAATTGGAAAAAGCGCGGACCTGTTTACGAGATTCCCTTTAGAACTTTGTACAGCAAGGCAGTGGAAAACTTAATCGTTGCAGGCCGCTGCACATCTGTCGATGAAACCTTGTGGGATGTGATGCGCGTCATCCCTTGCTGTGCGGTGACAGGGCAGGCTGCGGGAACTGCTGCGGCAATGACAGACAATTTTTGGGCGCTGGATATTGCAGAACTGCAAAGGAAGTTGACAGAAAGCGGTGTTGTTTTGCACGAAAAAGATCTCGGGGGAGAGAACGTCGTCTGCCTGGAGCGGCAAACTGTCCATGAGATGAAGCTCAACCCCATTCCGTTTTCCATGATCAAGCGCGGAGAGAAGACGATTGAACTGCGTTTGTTTGACGAAAAGCGGCAGTGTATCAAAGTCGGTGATATCATCAACTTCACGAACACATCCAGCGGCGAAAAGTTGAGCGCAACAGTTAAGAAACTGCATCGTTTTCATACGTTTGAGGAATTGTACCAAACCTTGCCGCTTATGCAGTGTGGGTATACAGCAGAGAATATCGGTACCGCACACCACGCCGACATGGAGCAGTATTATTCTCCGGAAGAGCAGAGAAAATACGGCGTTGTCGGGATTGAGCTTTGTGTGAAAAGTGTTTAAATCCAAGAAGATGTTATAATCCCCCAAAAACAGTCGGAGCGGAGGTAAAAACCTCCGCTCTTTTTCTACCTCTGCAAGCATTTATCCTCCTCGCAAAGCATAGAATGTGATAAATATGCAAAAGTGAGGGACAGAAGATGGATAAAGCAAGCAAAGACGAGGTGCGGGCGATTTTTCCGGTGCTTTGTGTGGTGATCGGACTGGTGCTCTTTTCATCCATGCCGATTTACCGCGGCCTTGAGTCCAATTTCAGCGAAGAAAAAGGGCTTGGCGCGGCAATGGTACTGCTTCGCGATGAACTGACGCAGAATGAAAGCGTTGCCACTTTTCTGGGGCTTCCTGCGCCCGACAGCGCCGTTACGGTCGGCACAGCTGCGGATGCGCACAGTTTTGATCTGGCCGCAGAGGTCGCAGCATATATCGAGATTCATACGCCGAAATTCGTGCCGCCGCTTGACGGGAAGATTAACTCGGCATATGGGGTGAGAGTTGATCCTTTCTATGCGGGAAACATGCTGTTTCTTGATGCGGGGGACTACGAGTCGCACCGCGGCATCGATATCAGTGCCGCTCAAAGTCGGAATATCTGTTCGGCTTTGGATGGGACCGTTCGCTTTGTCGGCTGGGATAACAGCTATGGAAATTATTTGATCATCTCGCATGATGATTGCGAAACGCTGTACGCACATTGCGCGTCGATCCTGGTCGCACAAGGCGAAGCCGTCAGGGCAGGGGAGCAGATTGCGGTTGCCGGGATGACCGGCCGGGCAACCGGTGTGCATCTGCATTTCGAGGTGCTGGTTGACGGTGTCTCGGTTGATCCGCTGCAGTATTTCGCTTGGCCTGCCAAGGATGGCAGCACGCTGACATGAACCGACGAATCAAGATTGATCCACTTGCCGCCGCAGCGCTGCTCTATCTGCTTTGGATTGAGCGCTCGGTTTGGGCGTTGCTTTCCCTGGCAGCCGCCGCATTCCATGAACTTGGGCACCTATTGATGGCGGCTGTTTTACATATTCCGATCAAGCGCATGACGATCGGGGTGTTCGGCGCGCAGGTTGCGCTGGAAAACCGATTACTCTCATATCGCGAAGAACTCTTGCTCGCAGCGGCCGGGCCGGCGATGAATCTGATCTTGCTTGTTTTCTGCATTATTTGGCACCGCCGCGCACCGAATGAGCACCTGCTTGGCTTCGCGGCCGCTTCTTTCGCGCTTGCGCTGGTTAACCTGCTGCCGATTCGCTGCCTTGATGGCGGCAGGATCTTATACTGCGCCGCTGCGCAGTATTTTGACGAGGCGGTAGCGGAGACGGTACTGCGCGTGTGCAGTGCGGTAGGCAGCATGCTGATATGGCTGGCGGCATCATCGCTTTGGCTTGTCAGCGCGGGAAACCTCTCCTTGCTGGTTATTTCCTGCCTTCTGTTGTGGCGTATTGTGCGCGATAATTTTGGCGGCATGTGCCAAAATGAATAAAAACCCCACCCTAATTCTGTACGGTTCGGGTGGGGATTTATGCTTATTTTGTGCCAAAAGTCTGATCAATGCCGTCCGCCAAGGCAAGGACCACTTTGGTTTGCCATGCATCATCCAGCATATTGGCCGCATCGTTTTCATTGGAGACGAAGCCAACTTCGACCAACACTGCGGGCATATCAACGTTGCGCAGGATGTAATACGCTGAATCGTCCGGTTTTTCAACCAGAAGCGGTGCTTTTTTTGCCCCCTGCAGCGCCAGTGTCAGGGCATCAACGATTCTCTGTGCAATTCGGTTGATAACCGTATTGTCCTTTCCGGTTGCCGAGTGATAGTAAACGCGTGCGCCCTGTACGCTTGGATCGTCAAAGGCATCTGCGTGAATCGAAATCAGGAAGTCCGGGGATAATTCGTTGACATAGGGAGCACGCTTGCGAACGCCGAATAAATAAGGTTCACCGGCAGGGGCATCAGCGGGGATCTGATTGGTATCGTGTGTCATGAGCACTTTGTACCCGCGTGCAGTCAACTCATCGCGAAGCTTCAAACTGATGGCAAGTGTAATGTCTTTTTCCTGCGTACTGCCAAGGAAAGTGCTGGATGCACCGGGATCATCAAATCCATGGCCCGGGTCGATGCAGATGGTTGTTTGCTGCGTAGTTGACACAGCAGGCACCGTCGTTGTCGGTTCACTGCCAGTTGTCTCCGGCGCTGCGGTCTGCTGTGTGTCCGCCGAAGTCTCAGTCGGCAGCCCGGTCGGGGCGGCGGCACGGTGAAGCGCGACACTGATCAAAATGATCGTCATAATCAAAAAAAGCGAGAGAACGGCTAGTATGGCAATGCGCCTCTGCATCTGCTTGCGCTGCTGCATACGGCGGTAATATGCCTGACGCCGCATGTATTCTTCGCGTGACATAGGCGGCCGATTCGGACGCATGGGCGGGCGTTGGGGATTCATAAAAGCTCCTAACACAAAATGAAACTTGATTTAAACGTAGATATCATACCACATTTTCTTAAATTCTGCAATATTTTTTTGAATAAACTATCAAGAACTGCATGTAAAAATCTCGCATGATGTCATGTTGAACAAGAAAACAAAGCGAACTTGCAAAAATGCGCGCCTGTTTTTGGATAATATGAACAAAATATGCGATTTCCTCTTGACAAATGAGGGGGCCTCGGGTATAATAAATACTGTATTTGTCTGCCTATGGGTGATTTGTGCCCATTTGGCAGTTTAGCGATTACCATCTAAAGCCCAACAAATCTCGGCGGTCACGCCCCCATTTGGAGAGTAAAATGATGAATCATTGTTGCAAGTTGTTTTTCCGCGCAGCTGCGCTGGCTCTTGCTGCGGTAATTTCCGTTTCTGCTTTTGCCATCAGTCCTGCCGCGGCCGAACCCACACAGGATTTACCTGTAAAAACTGAAAATACCGTGGGGACCATTGCTGACGGATATTATCATATCCGTAATGTCGGCACCGGAAAGTACCTGGATACTTACGATCTGATCTATGACGCGCAGGGTACTGCCTACCTTGATCGCGCAACCGGCCAGAACGGTCAGGATCTCTATGTCAGCCGGAATACGGACGGCAGCTATACCATCACCCCGCAGAGCGATGGCGCAAAGTATGTGCTCAGCTATGCCACCGGAAACAATATTACCAAGGCTGCATCGGCCGGCAAAAACGAGTCCTTCCATATTCTGCCCGCTTCCGAGAATGCGTTTGCCATTGCTCCGGCATATGCGGCTGATCCTACTCTGGTCATCGGTGCATCGTCGCTGCGCACCTGGCATGGATTTACACGCGTGGCTCTGTCCAGCTTCTCTTCCGCTGCCAATCAGCTCTGGAACTTTGAAGCTGTTCCGGTAACCGGAATTTCGATGGCTTACACCGAGGTGCGTGAGCGCCTCTACTCGGTTGGCAAGTATTACGCCACCACCGCGCCTTATCCGGTACCGACCGAGGCAATGGTTTGGTCCTCTGACAATGAAGCGGTTCTGCTCATCGATGCCGACGGTTCTTGGTGCGCAATCGGCGTGGGAACGGCAAAGGTCACGGTTTCCTGCGGCGATATGTCGGTATCCTGCCGTGTCGAAGTCGTTGACAGCCCCTCGTACGCATTTTACAGCCAGCATGACATTGACGGTACATATTGGAACGGCAGCGCACTGAAGGGAATCTATTTCACCTATGGTGTCACCAAGCGCTATGCAGTCGACCGCTACAATCGCAACACTGACTGGATGGACGAAGGCTGTGCACTGACTGCGCATGCAATTTGTCTGCGCAACCTCGGTGCAACCATGACCAACGGCTACGATTTCCGTTCTGGCCAGAACGGAAGCCTTCCTGCCGATCCGTATACAGTTTCGCTTGCCAATTCCGGCAACAACGGCGCTACCTCGCCCAACGAAACGCTGTACGGCAACCCGATTCTGGTCAATCATAATCTGATCGCAACGCGCTTTACCCTTGACGGAAAGCCACTCACCTGCACCCAGACTTACGCACCTACGCTGAAGCAGATCAAGGAGGCCCTTGACCTTCATCCCGAGGGTGTCATCGTCGGAATGTACAACCGGGTTTACGAAAATCACTATCTGCTCTTCACGAAATGCGTCAATCCCGAAGAAACCAACCCGAACAAGTACAAGTTCATCGTCTGCGACCCAGCGGCCTATACCCCCGACCAGGGCGACAATGTCCCATTTGAAAAATGCTATTCCTACGTCAGCCTGGGTTACCGTTATTCGGGTGCAACCTGCATGCTTACCTGGAATGTATCCCCGTAAAGGAGCCTGTCATGATCGAAACCCTCGTTTTTGTTGATGTCAAGCCTGAGTTCGTTGAGGAATTCAAGCAGATTACCGTTTATAATCACGAGAACTCCCGCAAGGAGCCCGGCAACATCCGCTTCGATGTCCTGCAGGACAATAACGACCCGACCAAGTTCGTTCTCGTAGAAGTCTTTGCCGATGCGGAAGCCGCCGCTTTCCACAAGACAACCGAGCACTACAACAAGTGGCGTGAAACCGTTGCCCCCTACATGGCCAGCCCCCGTAAGGCCATGCCCACCACGCCGATTGCCTTTGATTGAGCCAAAAAAATGCTGCTGACCGAAACAGTCAGCAGCAATTTTTTTTGCGTGAAAGCTTTTTGGGGATTCTTAAGACCCTTTTTCTCGAAAATGGGTCTTACGCGGGGGCCGGGGCAGAGCCCCGACTCTCTATGTACCCTTAATACGCAACACCCTGCCACTTCATGGCGTTGGCCACCTTGATGAAGCCGGCAATGTTGGCGCCTGCAACGAGGTCGCCCTCCATGCCGTACTCCTTGGCAGCTGCGTAGGAAGCGTCGTAAATGCTCTTCATGATCTGATGCAGCTTGGCATCGACCTCCTCAGCCGTCCAGGCGTAGCGCATCGAGTTCTGGGACATCTCAAGACCCGAGACAGCAACACCGCCGGCGTTGACTGCCTTGGAAGGAGCGACGACAACACCGTTCTGCTTGAGGTAAGCCATAGCCTCGTTGGTGGTGGGCATGTTGGAGACCTCTACATAGTACTTGACGCCGTTGGCCACGATCTTCTTGGCCTCGTCGAGGTTGACCTCGTTCTGGGTCGCGCAGGGCATGATGATGTCAGCCTTGACACCCCAGGGCTTCTCGCCGGGGAAGAAGGGAACGCCGAACTTGTCAGCGTAATCCTGAACCTTGTCGCGGCAGGAGGCGCGCATCTCGAGCAGATAGTTGATCTTCTCCTCGGTGTTGATGCCGTCTGCGTCGTAGATATAGCCGTCGGGACCCGAGATGGTGACAACCTTGCCGCCCAGCTCGGTGACCTTGCGGACAGTACCCCAGGCCACGTTGCCGAAGCCCGAGATGGCGAAGGTCTTGCCCTCGACCGTCTCGCCGAAGGACTTGAGCATCTCATCGGTGTAGTAAACAGCACCATAGCCAGTGGCTTCGGGACGGATCAGGGAGCCGCCGAAGGAAATGCCCTTACCGGTGACCCAGCCGTCATAACGGCCGGTGAGCCGCTTGTACTGACCGAACATGTAGCCGATCTCACGAGCACCAACGCCCAGGTCGCCGGCGGGAACGTCGATGTCAGCGCCAACATACTTGTACAGCTCGGTCATAAAGCTCTGGCAGAAACGCATAACTTCAGCATCGGACTTGCCCTTCGGGTCAAAGTCAGCGCCGCCCTTGCCGCCGCCCATGGGCAGGCCGGTCAGGCTGTTTTTGAAGATCTGCTCAAAGCCGAGGAACTTCATAACGGACAGATTCACGCTGGGATGGAAGCGGCAGCCGCCCTTGT
>JAFVZV010000097.1 GCA_017507985.1 Clostridia bacterium | reverse complement strand
ACGGATGCTCCCGCTGCTCCTGCCGCACCCGCCAAAGAGGCCGCACCCGCAGCACGTCCCGCGGCACGTCAACCCTACACCGGCAACCCCTTCCGCCCGCAGCAAAACAGTGCAGCCGGTATTGCCGTAAAGCAAATACCCACACAACCCGCAGCGCGTTCCGCTCCCACCCAACAGCAACGTGCGCCTCAAGGTCAGCAGCCCGCATTCGGCGGTGCAAAGCGTCCCGAGGGCTTTGGTGGCGGCCGTCCCCAAGGCGGAACTGATTTTGGCGGACAAAAGAAGGACCGCGGCAACTTTAATAAGAACAACGACCGTGGCGGACGCGGTGGATTTGATCGCGATAAGGGTGATTTCGTACAAAGCGCACCCAAGGATACCTTCAAGGCACAGCCTATCGTGCGCGGTGCATCCACCAATATCAATCCCGACGGCACAAGAAAGGGTCCTCGCGTAATCGACACCCACACATCTACTGTCGACCTTTCCAAGTATGATGAGCGTTTGGATAGCTTCGTATCCGATCGCGACCAAAACCTCGCGGGCGGCAACCAAAAGCTCAAAAAGCAAAACAATGCCGCACAGCAAGGTCAAAACGCATTTGGCAAGGGCAACAAAAACAGCAAAAAGGATAAAGGACGCAAGGGTGCATCCCCTGTTGTTCAACAACCTGTTAACTACAAACCCACCTCTGTTGAGCTTCCTGCAGAGATCGTTGTCGGTCAGCTCGCATCCAAGCTCCACGTTACAGCAGGTGAGGTCGTTAAGAAGCTGATGCTTATGGGTATGATGGCAACCATCAACCAGGTCATCGACTTCGATACCGCCGCACTCGTAGCAGATGAGTTCGGCATTGAAGCTACCTCCGAGGTAGTTGTCAGCATTGAAGAGCGTCTGTTTGACGACGCAGTCGACACTGATGAGCAGCTCCAAGAACGCGCACCCGTTGTTTGCGTTATGGGTCACGTTGACCACGGTAAGACCAGTCTGCTCGATGCCATCCGCGATGCCAACGTCACGGCAGGCGAAGCCGGCGGTATCACCCAACACATCGGTGCGTATAAGGTCACCATTTCGGGGCAGGATATCACCTTCCTGGACACCCCCGGTCACGAAGCGTTTACTGCCATGCGTGCCCGCGGCGCTCAGTCGACAGATATTGCCATTTTGGTCGTTGCGGCTGACGACGGTATCATGCCTCAGACTGTTGAGGCAATCAACCATGCCAAAGCGGCAGGCATTGATATTATCGTTGCTATCAATAAAATGGATAAGCCCACGGCTAACCCCGAGCAGGTCAAGCAGGAGCTGACTCAGTACGAGCTCGTTCCCGAGGAATGGGGCGGTGACGTTATTTGCGTTCCCGTTTCTGCACTGACGGGCATGGGTATTGACGATCTGCTTGAAAACGTGCTGTTGGTTGCCGAGGTAAAAGAGCTCAAGGCCAACCCCAATCGCCGTGCCAAAGGTCTGGTTATTGAGGCGAAGCTGGACAAGGGACGCGGTCCCGTTGCGACCGTGTTGGTTCAGAACGGTACACTGCATGACGGTGATATCGTAATTGCCGGTACTGCCGTTGGTCGTGTCCGTGCGATGACGGACCACCGTGGTAAGGCTGTCAAGGTCGCAGGTCCTTCCGTTCCCGTTGAGATCATTGGTCTTGCCGAGGTCCCCACCGCAGGCGACGAATTCCAGGCAGTAGAGGACGAGCGTATGGCTCGTACGCTGGCCGATGACCGTAAGAATCAGGCCAAGGAAGAGGGCTTCCGCGCCAATGCCCGTGCAAATCTGAACGATCTGTTCGCTCAGATCTCGGACGGCGTCAAGACGCTCAACGTCATTGTCAAGGCCGACGTGGTCGGCTCGGCCGAGGCTGTTAAGGCATCGCTGCTCAAGATCTCCAACGACGAGGTCAAGGTCAGCGTCATTCACGCCGCCGCAGGTGGTGTCAACGAGGGTGACGTTATGCTCGCCGCCGCATCTAATGCTATCGTGGTTGGCTTTAACGTCCGTCCCGATAAAACGGCGTTGGATAGTGCCGAGCGTCAGGGCGTTGATATCCGCACCTATCGCGTTATTTATGACTGTATCGAGGAGATCACAGCGGCCATGAAGGGTATGCTGGCTCCCAAATACGTCGAAGCATTGCAGGGCCATGCCGAGGTTCGTCAGACCATTCACGTGCCCGGTGTCGGTACCATTGCAGGCTCGTATATTACCGACGGTAAGATCACGCGCGCTTGTAAGATTCGCGTTCTGCGCGACAGCGTGGTGATTTTCGAGGACGAGGTGTCCTCGCTCAAGAGATTCAAGGACGACGCCCGCGAGGTGGCTCAAGGCTATGAGTGTGGTATCGGTCTTGAAAAGTTCAACGATATCAAGGTGGGCGACGTGCTTGAAGCCTACATTATGGAGGAAGTTAAGGCGTAACGTTCATTTGAGGGAAAGGAGGAACGAGGGCTATGACATTTGAAAAATCCTGCGGCGCACTGGTCATCCGCCACGATGCGCAGACAGGCAACGACTATATTCTGATGATCCGGCACCGCCCGGGCGGCTATCGTTCCTTCCCCAAAGGACACGTTGAGCCGGGTGAGACCGAGCGGGAAACGGCCATGCGCGAGGTCATGGAGGAAACGTCCGTTCGCATCACGCTGATTCCTGATTTTCGCCATGTTGTGTGTTACACGCCCGCGCCTGCCGTAGAAAAAGAGGTCGTCTATTTTCTGGCACGAACCGAGCAGACCGATATCCGTCCCCGTCGCGGCGAGATCGCCCAGGTGGAGTGGGTTCCGCTGTTGCAGGCAGAACGCTATCTAACACATGATAACGATAAGCGCGTGCTGCAGGCGGCACGCAATAAGCTCAACGACATATCGCAAAATTTAGGATAAAGGAATTTGATCCCATGAATAAAACAGTACTCAAGAATTACGCAAAGCTGCTCGCTCGCGCAGGACTTAATATCCGCCGCGGCGACGAGGTTATTATCAATGCCGAGCTGGATCAGCCCGAGTTTGTCGAGCTGGTGGTGCGCGAATGCTACCGTGCGGGTGCCGCAAAGGTCAACGTCGAGTGGTCGCATCAGCCGTTGCAGAAGATCCACGTCAACTGCCGCTCGCTAAAGGTTCTTTCCCGTGTTGAAGAGTGGGAAAAGGCCAAACTGCAGCACCGCGTGGACAAATTGCCTGCCATGCTGTATCTGATTTCGGAAGATCCCGACGGTCTTGCCGGTATGAACCAGACTAAGAACTCTAAGGCCATGCAGGCGCGTTACGGCATCATCAAGCCCTTCCGCGATGCAATGGAGAACAAATATAAGTGGTGTATCGCCGCTGTGCCCGGCAAGGCGTGGGCAAAAAAGATGTTCCCCGGACTTCGCGCAAGCGTCGCGATGGAAAAGCAATGGGAAGCCATTCTTTACACCGTGCGTATGACCAAAACGCTGGGCGGTGAGCCGCAGGACGGTCTGGCCGCATGGGAAGAGCACAACGCACAGTTCCACAAAAGATGCGACTATCTCAATTCTCTTGGCATCGAGACGCTGGAATATCATTCTGCCAACGGTACCAATCTGACGGTCGGCATGATGGAAAACGGTCAGTTCTGCGGCGGCTCCGAGAAGACGCTGGGCGGAGAGGAATTCAACCCCAATATGCCTACCGAGGAGCTATTTGTCACACCTAAGCGCGGTGTGGCTGAGGGCATCGTGTATTCCTCCAAGCCGCTGTCCTATCGCGGACAGATCATCGACAACTTCTGGATTCGCTTCCACGAGGGCAAGGCTGTTGAGGCACATGCCGAGCAAAACGATGAACTACTGCAGCAGATGATCACCATGGATGAAGGTGCAGCTTATCTTGGCGAATGCGCGCTGGTGCCCTTCCATTCCCCCATCAGCCAGAGCGGATTGACCTTCTATGAAACGCTGTTTGACGAGAATGCCGCTTGCCATTTGGCCATGGGCGCGGGATTTACCAACACGGTCAAGGATTATGACAAATACACGCTTGATCAGTTGCATGAGATGGGTGTCAACGACTCCATGATCCACGTAGATTTTATGATCGGCACGGAGGACTTGTCGGTCGTAGCACATACGAGAGATGGAAAGAGTGTTGCGCTGTTTGAAAACGGCGATTGGGCATTCTGAGGATAAGAAAATATGAGGAAGAAACGGCGTATTGCCGTTTCTTCCTCTTTTTGGTTTAGCTAAACTTCCCGCACCTTCTCCTCGGGGCTCACACTGCTTCGCGCGTTCGCTATGCGGCCTTTTATACCACTTCTTGCTACGCGGCAAGAAGTGGCCAAGAAGCGCGCCAAGACGTTCCCTCTTGGAGCTCCCTTTCCGTGCCGCGCTACAAGGAGAAATCGGAGAAAGACATATTTGTCCTGATGCATCGCTAGCCGCCTTGCCACCACGCGCGGCAGAGATAGAAAGCAAAAGGTTTTGCTTTTCGTCTTGCTCAAAATGCACTCTATCGCAAGGTGCGTCGCAGATAGCAAAAATTTTTGCTTTTGTTCGTTGCGTGCTACTTTCGTGTCGGTGTTTTTCTTTAAAACACCGACGCAAAAGCTGAAGAAGCAAACTTTTGCGAAAAGATGAGCAGAGCGATAGCGCCGCGACCTTTTCGCGCTACGGGAATCCAAAGGGCATTAGGCCCTTTGGCGCGTTTTCTTGGTTCGTTCTTTGGCGCGTGCCAAAGAATGAACAGCAAAATCTGTACACCGAGCGCGCGAAGCTGGGCGAGGCCGTAGGAGAAGCTTTGTGAAATCTAATTCAACTTCTTTGGCTCATTTGTCAGCCCTGCCAAATAGTCTAAAGAGATATTATAATATTTTGCCAAAGCAATCGCAATGCACAGAGGAATTTCTTGCTCTCCTCGTTCATATCGAGCATAGGTCGTTGTATACAGACCAAGATTTTCGGCAACTTGGCGTTGGCTAATATCGCGGTCTTCTCTTAAATCATGCAATCTTGAGTAATCAAACATACATTTACCTCAAAAAACTATGTTTGATTCCATTGTAACACAAAAAAAGAAAAAGTGCTTGAAATACATACGAAAATATGTATAACAAGCAACTGCTCCTCGGGCCTCGCCCAGCTTCGCGCGCTCGGTGAATGCAATAATGTCACTTCTTGGCGCGCCCCAAGAAGTGACCAAGAAGCGCGCCAGGGCGTTCCCCCTGGCCCCCTCTAGCATCTTTCTTGTTCAAAAATTGTTTACAACACGAAATTGTGTTAATTTCAGGCAAAGAAAATATATTCGTGATATAATTCGACACACAAGAAAACTTTAAAAACCAAAAGGAGCAAAAATAATGAAATCCACCTTCACCGACCTATGGTACGGTAATATCTGCGAACTTGAAGCCTGCGGAAATAATAACAATATATTGAAAAAAGAAACCCGAGCCTTTGAATTGCTTGAAACCTTGGCAAAGGATCTCTCTCCTGAACAAAAAAATGTGCTCGAAAAATACAGCGAGGCTATGCTCGACGTTCAATCTGATTACGCCGAGGCTGCCTTTGCTCACGGTCTTTCCCTCGGCATACGCCTTGCCTGTGAGGCCTGGACGAGGTACCCCCGGTGAAATACTAATTGTCGCCAAACAAATTAAAACGGGCAGAAGATATCCATCTCCTGCCCATATTGTTATCTGTGTCTATTCTTTCTCCCCTGCGAGCGATTGGCTTTGGGCGAATGCTCTGCTTTGGAAGATCGATTTGTCTCCGCCGCACGAGAGCTCGGCTTTTTCTTTTTGGAATCAAAGCTCTTTTGGCGATGATCTCCCTTGTCCGCAGGGCGCGAAGCCCCCTCGGGCCGTACCAAGCACTCAGGGCGATTACCGATCAGATCGGTGCGGCCGACCAGCCGCAAAGCCTCACGAATAAGAGGCGCATTAGCCGGACGGTTGTACTGAAGAAGGGCTCGCTGTAGCTGTTTCTCGTGATAGTCCGTTGTTACGTGCACCGGTTTGCCCGTCAAGGGATTCAAACCTGTGTAGTACATGACCGTTGAGGCCGTGCCGGGCGTGGGATAAAAGTCCTGCACCTGCTCGGGCGCGTAGCCATCTCGCTTGAGGCAGATGGCCAGATCAACCGCGTCGTTGAGCGTGGATCCCGGATGGCTGGACATCAGATAGGGCACAAGATATTGCTCCTTGCCCATCTGATGCGTCAGATCAAAGAACTTGCCTCGGAATTTCTCATACACCTCAAAATGCGGCTTGCCCATAGCATCAAGCACACCTGCCGCGCAATGCTCGGGCGCGACCTTGAGTTGTCCGCTGACATGATCGCGAACCAACTTGCGGAAAAATGTATCATCCGTATCCTTGAGCAGATAGTCAAAGCGAATGCCCGAGCGAATAAACACTTTTTTGACGCCTTTGACCGATTCAATGTGCTCGAGCAGCTTGATGTACTCGCTATGATCCGCTTTGAGATTTTTGCAGGGCGTGGGCGCTAAGCACTTGCGGTTGGTGCAGACTCCGTTTTTGATCTGTTGCTCGCAGGCAGGATAGCGGAAATTGGCCGTCGGACCGCCGACGTCGTGAATGTAACCCTTGAAGGTGGGCAGCTTGACGATTTGCTCCGCTTCCGCAACACAGCTTTCAATGCTACGCGAGCGAACGGTACGTCCCTGATGGAACGCCAGTGCACAGAAATTGCAGGCACCGAAGCAGCCGCGGTTGTGGGTGATGGAGAACTGTACTTCTTCAATGCCTGGAACGCCGCCGTCTTTCTGATAGGACGGGTGGTAGGTTCGGGCGTAAGGAAGAGAATACACGCGATCCAGCTCTTCACGCTCCAAGGGCGGCATGGGAGGATTTTGGACTAAAATCTTATTATCATAGTGCTCTACGATGGCGCGGCCCGTGATGGCGTCCTGGTTTTTATATTGCACACCAAATGCTTCGGCATAGCGGCGCTTGTCTGTTTTCAAATCATTGTAATCAAATTCAGCCGCTACGGGGTAGTGGATCTTGTCCTCGGGCTTTGCCAGATAGACCGTGCCCCGCACGTCGCGGATTTTTTTGATGGGCACGCCGCGCGAAAGCAACTCGGCGATACGAAGCAGAATATTCTCGCCCATGCCGTAGGTCAGAATGTCGGCGCGGGAATCAACCAAGATCGAGCGGCGCACCTTATCGTCCCAGTAGTCGTAGTGGGCAAAGCGGCGCAAGGATGCCTCAAGGCCTCCCAAAACGATAGGCACGTCACCGTACGCCTCGCGAATGCGGTTGCAATAGACGATGGTGGCGCGGTCGGGGCGATTGCCCATCTTGCCGCCCGGGCTGTAATAGTCATAGGTGCGGCGCTTTTTGGCAACCGTATAGTGGGCGACCATGGAGTCGATATTACCCGCGGTGACCAAAAAGCCTAATTTAGGACGACCAAATTCGCGGAAAGCATCACAGCTTTTATAGTCGGGTTGAGATAAAATGGCCACGCGGTAGCCTGCCGCTTCCAATACACGCGAGATAATCGATGCGCCAAAGGATGGGTGATCGACGTATGCATCGCCCGTGACGTAAACAAAATCGGGAGCATCCCAGCCTCGCGCGGCCATGTCGGCCCGGTTGATGGGAAGAAATGTGAAATCGGTATATGTCATAATGCATCCTTTCGGAGGGGGATTTTCAAAATCATGTGAGGTCGCGTGATTCGACAACGAGCAACGAACCCTTGCGCACCGAGATGAAGCAACAGTTGCCCGTGATCTCATTGGAAACGGCATAGCCAAAGGTGCGGCTCAGCTTGGCATTTTTGAGAGGGTATTTGACGCCGTCGATCTCGACGCCCTTGCATAATGGGTCAAGCGCAAGCAAGGAAACGTAGGTGTAGGCACTTCGTGGGAGGATGGTACTGTCGTTGCGCAACAAGCGCACTCGGTTGTGACCGTCCTCAATGAGAGCGTGCAGCTTTTTGTCGGTCAAGTCCTCCAAAATAGCCAAATTGGACAGTGTGTGATCAAGGCGACCGCCAAGACCGCCGACAATATGAATGTCTGTTGCTCCGCGCTGAAGTGCCAGCTCGACGGCAAGCTGGGTGTCGGTCACGTCCTTTTCGGTCGGGACGGTGATGACCTCTACGTCCGCGTCAACCTCGGGTGCGTGACCCAGAGAATCGTAGTCGCCTACGACAGTTTTGACGGTAAGCCCCAAGCGCTTGGCATTGTTCAGCCCCGAATCGGCGGCGATGATGAGGTCGTCCTCGGCAGGCATGATATGGATATTGTCGGGGTGAATGACACCGCCGGTGAGGATGTAGGTTTTCATGGAAGCTCCTTTAAGATAGCTGTAGGTGTAACAACTTTTTCTACGGACGATCATACTGCGCGCTTTCAGCGCGCGCTGATCTGTACCGGTCTTTTATGCTACTTCTTGGCGCGTCCCAAGAAGTAGCCAAGAAGGACGCTCGGACGTTCCCTCCGAGACCTCCCTTCCGTGCCGCGCTACAATGCGGACAACGAGATAGACATATCCCTCGTTTGTGCGGTGCTTCAAGGCAGTCAATACGCGCGGCAGGCGTGGTAAATTAAGAGTGTTCTAATTCAACAGAAAAATACAAGAATAATGGAGAAGATGGGGCGGGGGCCCCACTTCTTGCGGTAGCCGATTTCGCCGCAGCGAAATCACTACGGAACAGCGTACTCCCTTTCCCTTACAGAGTTAGAAGCAGTTGCAAGGGTGAACCTATATTTCCCCTTCTGTAAAGTTTTTTGAGGGGGACAGGGGAACTTTTTTTCAAAAAAGTTCCCCTCGTACTCCTTCTCTTTTTAATGATGCGACGGCACCTTCGTCCACGGATGCTTGTCCTTGAGATCGTTGTAGATGCTGACGAAGCTTTCGTGGCGAGAGGAAGCAATGTCACCGCGGCGGACGGCCTCCAATACAGCACAGCCCTCTTCCTTGAGGTGAGTGCAGTCGGCCCAGCGGCATTTTCCAAGATAGGGGGCGAAATCGCGCATGGTAGCGGGCAGATCGTCCTTTTCAAAGAAATCAAAGCGGGTGAAGTCCAAAAGAGAAAAGCCGGGCGTGTCGGCAATATACCCCTGTGCGTTCTGACAATCGGGCCACAGATCCGACAAGGCAAACAGCGTGACCTCTCGCGTTGTATGGCGTCCGCGCGCATTCTTCTGACTGATCTCACCCGTCATGCGAGAGAGCGAAGGGAACAGCCGATTCATCAGCGTTGATTTTCCAACACCCGATGTGCCTGCAAAAGCGGCAATTTTATCTTTTACGTTTTGGCGAATATATTGCTCTACGGCATCGATCCCCTCATTTTTCTCACAACTGACAACAAACGAGGCAAAGCCTGCCTTAGCGTACAGCGCTTGTAGCTCGGCCGCGCGAGTGGGATCAAGATCGGCTTTGCCGATGATGATCACAGGCTCGATGTGATTGTGTTCGGCGATAGAAATGAGCTTGTCCACGGTAGGCAAAAGCGGTGCCGGCTTGGCGGCGGCCATAGAAACGAACAGCACCTCCAGGTTGGCCATGGGCGGACGGATGAGCGCGTTTCGTCGCGGGAGGATATCCTCGATTCGGATGCCGCTGCCGTCGTCTGCGGCAGTAGGAATACCGTGCTCGTCTATCTTCAGCGCGCTGTCATCATAGCCGACGACAACATTGTCGCCGGGCAAAGGCGTGGTGCCTTCATGCCGAAAAACACCGCGGGCGCGGCAGGAGATGGTCTTGCCGTCGAGCGGTGTGGGAGTATCGGTTTCGGCTTCCAATCGAATGGTATACAGCCCTCCGACGCCTTGAATGATTTTTCCACGGGATTGTTGGTTCATATGTAGCCTTTCTGTGGGGAATTGTCGATAGTTTATCGGTGGTTTGTGCGACTATTTCTACGGCTTGAGCGTGCTTCCGTTCCTTCTTTCAAGGTCTTTGGGGGTGTAGGGCCTTTTTTTAAAAAGGCCCTACGTCGTTTCCCTCGCTCCCTTCGTACTCCAGCTCCTCCTCGGCGGCACCGCCACGACTGATGACAAGCGAGGCGGAGGATCCAGACGGCACGAGCGTGCCGGGGAGTGGTCGCTGGGAGATGACACAGCCCGAGGGAATGTCGGGCGAATATTCGTAGCTTGGCTCCCCGGGGCGCAGACCGCGCAGCACCAACGCATTGTTGGCCAGGGCGTGCTCGATGCCGATCACATCAGGGACGCGGACAGTCTTTTTGGTCGAGACCTGACTTTCCGTGAGCGTCACAACCTCGCCCTCGCGGACGATCGTCCCCTCGGGGGGATCCACGGCGATTACCTGCCCCGGAGATAGCTCGTTACGCAGCTTTTGCTGTATATGAACGATCAATCCTTGCGCCCGTAGCTGCAGCAGCATTTCGTGTGCACTTTTGCCGATCATAGGTGGCAGCGTGTATTGTGCTGCCCCGGTGCTCAGCGTCAGACGGATCACGCAGGGCGATCGCCCCGGGATCACGCGACGGAGCGCACCGCCGTCAGGCTGTTGTGCAAGAACTGTGCTCGGCTCGCTCGCGGCGTCTGAACGATAATCATATACCACCTCGTACCATTCGCTCGGGAGTCGCTCGTCGTTCTCGGTAAGCAATGTGCCTGCCAAAGAAGGAATGGTGACTGTAAGGCTATCGTTTGCGGTATAGGGTAGATAGGTGGCAATCAGATAGGTTGCCAACAGAGAAACAATTGAAAATAATGAGAAAATGAGGGTAAGCAACGCGCGGCGCAGCTTGTAACCGTAGGGCGTGGGACGCTTCATGTGAACCTCCGTACAAATCTAATAGGCACTCAATATGTACGGAGCAGTAATCCATCAGACCTCGTCGGCGCTTTTTTCTGCGGCCGCGGCACGACGAAGCTGTCCGCAGGCGGCGTTGATGTCGGGACCGAGCTTTCTTCTCACCGTGGCGCGGATGCCCCGCTTTTCAAGCGTTGCGGCAAAGGCGCGCACAGCCTTCTCGCCCGAGCGGACAAAACCCGTTTCGCTGACCTCGTTGACGGGGATCAGATTGACGTGGATGGGCATAGTATCGTTTCGCGAACGCAAGCGACTGTTGAGCAATTTTGCCAGCTTTTCTGCCTGCTCGACAGAGTCGTTTTTGCCCGAGATCAGTGTATATTCAAAGGAAATGCGGCGTCCTGTGGTTGCGTAGTAGCGGCGGCAGGCGGCAAGCAGCTCGTCCACACCCCAACGCTTGTTGATAGGCATGATGGCGCTTCGCGTTTCGTCGTCGGGCGCGTGCAGAGAAATGGACAGCGTGATAGGAAAATTCAGCTTGGATAGCGCGTCGATCTTGTCAACCAATCCGCAAGTCGATAGCGAGATGTGACGGTAGCCAATGCAGATGCCGCTTGGCTCATTGACCAGACGCAAAAACTTGACGACCGCATCAAAATTGTCCAGCGGCTCGCCGATGCCCATCATGACGATATTGTCAATGCGTTCTCCAAGCTCACGCTGTGCCGCGATGACCTGGCCGAGCAGCTCACCCGCGCTTAGATTGCGCACGCGACCGCCAATGGTCGAGGCGCAAAAGCGACATCCCATGCGACATCCCACCTGCGAGGAGATGCAAATAGTGTTGCCATGCTCGTATTTCATGATGACGCTCTCGACACAGTTGCCGTCAGCAAGCGAAAACAATAATTTCACTGTGCCGTCGATGGCGGATACCAGTTTGCGCTCAACACGCGGCAAATGATATTCTGCCGCCTCAGTAAGCTTGGCTCGCGTTGCTTTGCCGATGTTGGTCATATCGTCGGGAGACAATCCTTTATGCAATTGTGGAAAAATCTGCCCTGCCCGATATTTGGTCTCACCAAGTGAGATGAGCAGCTCGGTCAGCTCGTCCGGAAGCAGGGAAAGCAGTTCAACTTTAGTTTGTGTTGTTTCCATGCGATTCATTCCTTTATAAACTTTGCCATAAAAAAGCCGTCAGTGCCGTGCACGTCGGGGGTGAGCGTCAGCATACCGTTCTCACTCGTCAAATCTCCTACCGTGAAATCGGTGAGCGAAAATTCGGGATGACGGGCGAGAAAACGGGCAACGTTGCCCTCATTTTCTTCTGGAAACAGGGTGCAGGTCGAGTAGAGAAGCACACCGCCCGACTTGACATAGCGGCAGGCATTTTCGACAATAGCAAGCTGAATATCGGGTAACGGTGACAGCTCGGACAGATCCTTGTATCGGATCTCGGGCTTTTTGGCGAGTACGCCAAAGCCTGAACAGGGTACGTCGCACAGCACACGGTCGGCGGTGCCTTCCAACGAGGGATCAAAGGATCTTCCGTCGCGGGCGGCTACGGTTATGTTTGTCAAGCCCAGTCTGGCCGCGCCCTTTTCGATCAGCGATAGCTTGTTGGCGTGCAGATCAAAAGCAGTCAGCGAGCCTGTGTTTTTCATATTAATGGCCATACCAAAGCTCTTGGAGCCGGGGCAGGCGCAAATGTCCAGCACTTTCATGCCTTCGCGTGCGTCGATTGCCTCAACGCAGAGTTGGCTGGCCTCGTCCTGGACGAAAAAGTCGCCTTCGGTAAAGCCGGGCAGGGCGGTTGGATTGCCCCCCTCCAAGCGCAAAGCCGTCGACGCGTGCAACGCAGGGGATACGAATGCGCCCGCGGCACTCATGCGCTCGGACAGCTTCGCCACGCTTGTGCGGCAGGTGTTGACGCGAATGGTCAAGGGCGGGGTGCGATCAATGGAGGCAAAGACGCGCTCGGCGCGGTCAAAGCCAAAGATCGAAACAAAGCGCTCGCACAGCGGCAGAGGGAAGGAATAGGCGATCGAAAGATAAGAAATTGGCTCGTGCTCGCGGTCGGGCAGGGCGATGCCATTTCCTTCGCGGGTGTAGTGGCGCAACAGCGCGTTGACAAATCCGCGTGCTCGTTTGGGCGTGAGCGAAACGGTTTCATTGAGGGCGGCATGGGCGGGAATGCGATCCATAAAACGAAGCTGATACAGTCCCATGCGCAAGAGCACGCGCACGTCATCGTCCAGCTTGCTCGCAGGACGGTCGGACAGCGCGTCGATCAGATAGTCCAGTGTGATCTGCTTTTCAAGCACGCCGTAACAAAGCGCAGTCAAAAGCCCTCGATCGGCATCATTGAGCTTGTTCCGACGGATGGCAGTGTCCAGTATGACATTGGAATACAGCTTGTCGTTTTCGCTGCGAAGCAGCAGCGAAAAGGCCAGCGCACGAGGGGATTGATTGTTCATATGGTCGAGCTCTCCATTTAGATCATCTGCGACTTCTACCGCCCGAGAAGATGAGCAGTAAACGAAGCAGTGTGAGCAGTGAAGTTGCCAATGCCGCGACATAGGTCATGGCGGCGGCGCGCAGTACACGGCGCGAGCCGTTCATTTCATCCTGCGACATATAGCCCCAGCCCTCGATGGCCTGCATGGCTCGGCGGCTGGCGTTAAATTCCACGGGCAGCGTGATGAGTTGGAACAGCGTCACGGCAGCATAGGCCAGAATACCGACGGTCATCAGCGCGTCGCTGGCGACGGACAGGCCGATGATAAACAGCGGCATGGCAGCAGCCGAGCCAAAGCGGCAGACGGGAATGATGGCGTTGCGTAGCTTGAGTGCGCCGTAAGCGGTGGCGTGTTGAACGGCATGGCCAGCTTCGTGTGCAGCAATGCCGACGGCGGCAACGCTGGCGTTGTTATAAACGCCCTCGGACAGGCGAATGACACCTGCACGGGGATCGTAGTGGTCGGTCATCTCGCCACGGACGGCTTCGATTCTGATGTGATGCAACCCGTTGGCGTTGAGAATACGGCGGGCAGCATCGGCGCCTGTCATGCCGTGGGCGTTGCGGACTTGAGAATATTTATGGTAGGCAGATTGAACGGACATCTGTGCCCAAATGGTGAAAATAAGGGCGGGTAAGACGATGAGCAACGACCAGTCGCCGTAAAAGTAACCGAAGAACATAAGGCATCTCCTTGTGGGGTAATTTGGGTTTTATCTGAGTTTTTCACAGCTTCTCCTACAGACGCGCGTACAGCTGCGCGCCGCGCTGTGTGGCAGAGATGTTCATTCTTTCTCATCCGAGAAAGAACGAACCAAGAAAGCGGACCAAGGGGTCCCCCCTTGGGACCCCAACGAGCGCGCAAATGGCGCTACATTGTCACTCCGCTCATATTTGCGCGAAGCGTTACATATTCAGACTCTGCGTTCGCATTTTAAAGAAAAATGCGAACATGAAAGATATTCGCACGACGCAACAGCAAAAACTTTTGCCAAGTGCGACGCACCTTGTGACGGATGAAATTTTTAGCAAAAACGGAAAGCAAGCCTTTTTGCTTTCTCTTCCTGCCGCTCGTGGTGGCAAGACGGCGAGTGTTACACAAAAATGATAGATGTCTTTCTCGTCTTTATTTTTGAAGAGCGGCACGGAAAGGGAGGTCCCGGAGGGAACGTCCGGGCGCGCAATGTTTGCGCCCGCGCTTGCGCGATGTTCGCGTTTAGCGAACAAGCAAACTTGCGATTTCGGCTT
>JAFVZV010000011.1 GCA_017507985.1 Clostridia bacterium | reverse complement strand
GAGACTGCCCGGGAAGATAGGTCATGGCCAACATTATTCCTCCTTAGCTCAGTCGGTAGAGCACCTGACTGTTAATCAGGTTGTCGCTGGTTCGAGCCCAGCAGGGGGAGCCAACAAAAAAGCAGTTCACCGTAAGGTGAGCTGCTTTTTTGTTCACTACGTCTTTGGGATCGGGCCGGTGACTTCCACGTGTGACGGTCAGCAGCGCGAAGCGCGGCTGCCGCGATGTTTGTCGTTTTCGCCGGCGAAATGTCCGCGTTTAGCGGGCAAGACAAACTCGCCATTTGGCCGAGCAATGCGAGGCAAATGTGTTAATCCAGGTTGTCGCTGCTTCGAACTCGTGCCGGGGCGCTAACAAAAGCTTTTCATGATTGACAACGGTGCTGCACTGTGCTATGATAATGACGAGATTGGCAGAGAGGAAATTGAAGTGCGCTATGCTGGATGTTCTGGTTGACAATATGATTCATTCCATGGGGATAGGCTACTATATTTTGGTTTACGGTCTAGGCTTATTGGCCATGACGTTTTCGGTGATCGCCTTTCAGTTCAAAAAAAGAGTTACGATTATCCTCAGCAATTTTTTTGGGCAAACCTGCTGGGTGCTGTATTTCTTGCTTCAGAACGATCTGATGAGCGCGATTGCTTGCGGGTTAAGTGCCGTTATGCTTGCGATCTTCTCCAAAAAAGATAAATGGAGCTGGGCAACGGGGCCGGTCAGCATTACGCTGTTTATTCTTCTTTTTTCGGGGTTCTCTTTGTTTTCATTCAAAACGTGGAGCGATGTTTTCCCGCTTTTGGCGGGTGTGTTTGCGGTGATTGCAAACAGTAGGGCGACCGAAAAGCGGTTGCGTCAGTTTTCCGTGCTCTGGTGCCTGTCTTGGTTGCTGAACAGCGCGTTCAAGATGTATCCCGTAGCGTTTATCAATGATTTTTTATGTACGGCATCTACGATCATTGCGCTGATCCGTTATCGAGATAAGAAATCCTAAGCTGCATTTTATCCGTTGAGGCCAATAAAAGGAAGAGGCACACGATCGTGTGCCTCTTCCTTTTCGACGGATTGGTGCGTGATTACTTCAGTTCAAAAATTCTGTTCGGGCCGTAGATGCCGTTCCAATCGGCGTCGAAACGGCTGATGATTGCGTCAACCGACGAATTATCAAACATCATGCTGTAAAACTCAGGTGCGGCGGTGACTGCGGTTGCGCCTGAGAGCATGACCTTCATGATCTGATTGGTATTTCTGAAGCTTGCGACAAGCAGTTTCGTGGGCTTGTTATAGAGTTTGAAAGCGTTTGCCATGTCCGCGATCTCGTCAAGCGCGTTATAGTTGTTCTCAGACATCCGGTTAAAGTAGGGCGCTACGTAATCGGCACCAACGCTTGCCGCCATGACAGCCTGCTGGAGCGTATAGACGATGGTAGCGGTTACATGGTAGCCGTTTTTCTTCAACGCTTTGATGGTTTTTATGCCTTCTTCGTTCGTCGGCACCTTGATATATACGTTTTTGTCGATGCGATTTACAATCGTTTCAGCTTCCCTGAGCATTTCCTCGCAGGTTTTTCCCGTTACCTGAACGTGCAGCTGCTTGTTTCCGATAATTTCACGGATCTTGATCAGCGTAGGGAAAAACTCGCATCCCTCACGGGCAAGAATGGTCGGATTCGACGTAACGCCGGTGATGTTATAGATCTCGTTATATTTTTTGATTTTTTCGAGGTTGACCGTATCGAGAAAGAATTCCATGTTAAAACTCCGTTGCGATGTAGATTTTCTATTTATTATAGTACGGGCGCAGAATTTTGTCAATGCATTTTTGTTGCTTTTTTGTGTGGGTGCAATTTGTTGAGGTTGTGCTGCAGGTGCATCTCTCCGCCCGGTTAAAGTGCTTTCTCTATAAGTTTAATCCGTTTTTGTTCGAATCCATTGACGCCCATATTGGAGATGTGTTACAATACATAAAACACTTTGGCAAAAAAAGTGAGTGCTATGCTCATCGGTCACAGGTGAGTATCATAAACGATTTGTAAAGCAGAAGAGGATCACGTTATGAGAGAGATAACTTATCAAACCGATCTGTGTGTTGTTGGCGGTGGAATGTCG
>JAFVZV010000096.1 GCA_017507985.1 Clostridia bacterium | reverse complement strand
GGACATTTTTTGTACCGCGTGCAAATCCAAATGATGAACGACAGCACGATCAAGGCCAGCGCCACAATTAAAATAACGACCTCTGATTTCATAGAAAATCCTCCTAATTCATATTGATTTGTTTTATTTTCTTTTCACCACAAGGGTGGTCTGCCCGCTGAGTCCGATCACCACCACCTCACTGCCCGTAGGGATGGGCTCTTGGTCGTCGGTAACCGCATCTCGCTCCACATAGGCACCTTGGAGCATCAGGTGTACCTTGCCTTCGCCTTGCCTGGACGGTGGGATCAGGAGCTGTACCTTGCCGGATACGCCAATGGCGTTGCGGTTATCGGTGTTGCCGTCGTTGCGAAGTCGCATGACGCTTCGGACCAACAGGGCCATGAGCACCATAACAGCCAAGCCGCACAGGACGGCAACGGGAACGGTTATCCATAGCTTAAGGCCGGCGCCGTCCATTAACACACCCACCCAGCCAAATACCACGAGAAAGGCGATGATACCACGGACGGTAAAGATTCGCAGGCTTTCAAAGCCGGCATGGTCTACCACTTCGCTCACGTCGTTCTCTCCAAACACGCCGTCGGAGGTGTCGGTGTCAGGGGTGTCTATGTCAGCGATATCGTCGGCACCCCCATCCGCATCCATTCCCGCACCAACAATCATTAAGATGGTTTGTATCAACAGAATAAGGGTCGCGGGGATAGCAACGCAGGCAAATATTTGCCCGGCCAGATTCATGGATTGAAACCATTCAACGATAAACATATGTTTGTTCCTTTCTTTCTGCTTTTTTTACGGCTTGACATCCGCCAGGATCTCTTGCGCTCGCTGTCGGAGCACCGACGCAAAGTGGGCGTAGGCCATGACCTGAAGGATGCTGCTGATCTGCTTTTTGGAAACGGGAAGGCTGTTGTCGAATTCCTCGGCTGCGCGATCGGCTGCCGCTTCTATGGAGCGACGGTCGGATATGTTGATCTCATCGCACAGCATATCCACATATTTGTGGTATAAAAAGTCGTCCTTGATGATATCGTCGCTTTCGTCGCCAAGGCTGACCGAGGTCACGCTGATGAGCTCGCAGATCTGCTCGATCTGCAGGGATTCTCGCAACATATTTATGATCACGATGCGGCAAAATTGACTTTGTGAATACAGCCGTCCCTTGGGGGAGGAAACGAATTTGCGTCTGACCCAGTTTTGCACCAGATAGGGTTCAAGCCCCGTCATGATGCAGACCTGGGAAAGCGTGATCCCGCCGGTCATAAAAATGCTGTCAAAGAGCTGCTTGGAGCTTCCGCGAGTCAAGGCGCCAATTTCAATGACCGTTCCCGGAAGAGTTTTTGACATGGGCTCTCTCCTTTCTGTTTTGTACTTGATATCAGTATAGCACACAATCACGTGATTGTCAATGACAGCCGCGTGATTTCTGCGTTTTGAACAAACGAGACTTTTTCGTTTTGTTGCTCATATACAAAACCCCTGTGGCGAATGGGTTGTACTCTCAAGGACAGTTTTGAGAGTACATTACCTACCGACAGGAAAAATAGAAACCGCAGAT
>JAFVZV010000095.1 GCA_017507985.1 Clostridia bacterium | reverse complement strand
GAGGTCAAGGTTGCGCCCTTTTACATGGGCGAAAAGCCCGTAACCAACGGAGAGTTCCGCGTCTATTGTGATGCGGTCGGTCGCGGCTATCCCGGCTCGCCCCGCTGGAGCGATATGCCCAATTATTTTATCAATTATCCCGATTATCCCGTTGTCAACATCTCCTGGGGTGAGGCGGCCGCCTACGCCAGATGGGCAGGCAAGCGTCTTCCCACCGAGCAGGAATGGGAATATGCCGCCGCGGGCGGTCTGGAGCATCCCACGTACCCCTGGGGCGAGGGAGATCCCAATGGAAAAATTGTGAATTATGCCGATAAATGTAGTGAATTTGAGTGGCGCGACAGCGCCCAGAACGACGGCTATCGGTACACTTCGCCCGTCGGCAGCTATGTCCCCAACGGCTACGGCCTTTACGACATGGCGGGTAACGTGTTTGAGTGGGTGGAGGACTGGTTCTTCCCCTATACCGATAAAACGCACGATACCGAAGCATTTAAAGACGGCTGGGGTGGCAACAAAGTCTGCCGCGGCGGTTGTTACCATTCGCCCAAGAACGATCTGCGCATCGCTCGCCGCCGTCAAGTGCTGGGCGGCGGCTCCAACGCGTCGGTCGGCTTCCGTTGCGTGTGCGATATGGAGGGCGTCGTCCACGTGGAAAAGGACCGTGTCATTCATAAGCGTTCGGCTGCCGGCTGGGATGAAAAGCTGGACGCCATGCGCGTGACCATCCCCGAAGGGCAGGAGTTGTGCATCGGCATCGGCACGGTAGCCAACCCCACCGAGCTGCGCCGCCTGCGCAATATGGGTGTTACCTCGGTCGAGCAGTACGTTACCTGGGAGACTTGCGAAAATAAGGGCGAGGGTCAATGGGACTTCTCGCACTGGGACCGCGAAGTCGAAAAGATCCGCGAAGCAGGGCTGAAATGGCTGCCCTTCCTGATCGCAGGACCTGCCTACTCGCTGCCCGACTGGTACCGCGCGTCGCGCGATTTCGAGGGTCTTCGTTGCCTTGAACATAACATAGAGAGCAAGATTCAGACCTTCTGGGATAAGCATTTTTACGATTATATCGACCGTTTCTTGGCCGCCTTTGCTGACCATTACCGTGACCACGAGATCTTTGAGGGTCTGTTGTTCGGCATCACGGGTGACTTCGGCGAGGCTATCGTGTCGGTGTGGCACGGCAACTGGCCAACGAATATCCCCGGCTTGTATCACGCCCATGGCGGATACTGGTGCGGCGACCGCTTCGCTCGCGCTGATTTCAAGCGCTTCGCCGAGCAAAAGTACGGTACGACCGAGGCGCTTAACGCCTCGTGGGGCACAAGCTACCCCGCCTTTGGCGCGGTGGATTTCCCACCCATCGAGTCGGGACCCGAAAACTTCCGCATCGACGAGTGCACCGGCCCGGGATATTTCGCTCCGCAGAACGTGTCCGACCGTCGTCGCTGGATCGATTTTATCGACTGGTATCGTGCCTCTATGAGCGAGTATGCTTCCTTCTGGATGAAGACGGCACGCAAGTATTTTCCCGACGTCGAGCTGTATCTCTGCACGGGCGGCGGCGCCGAGCCCTGGCATGCCTCCGAGTTTGCCCAGCAGTGTAAGGTGTGTGCCGAGGTGGGCGGCGGTGTCCGCATCACCAATGAGGCATCCAATTATACGGCCAACTTCGTTGTTACCAACTGGGTGGCAACGGCCTCGCACCACTACGGTGGCTATTTCAGCTTTGAGCCCGCAGGACAGGTGACCGAGCGAGGCGTGGTTTGCCGTGTGTATAACGCCGCGGCTACGGGTGCCAAGTCGCTTCACTATTATAGCGACAACATCCTCGGCAATGAGGATCGAGCCACCAACTTTGCTGACAATGTTCACCTGCTCCGCGAGGGCGGTGTGAAGCGCGATATTGGTCTGCTGTACCCCGACACGCCTATGGTGCTAGATACTTACCGCATGGGACAGATGCACGGCTCGTTTGCCCTGATGCGTGACTATACCGACTACGCTTACGCTTGCGATGAAACCATCGCGGATGGTATTCTGAATGGCCTGCGCGCGTTGGTCATCCCCATGGACGGCTACTACAAAACGGCAACGTTGTCTGCCATTCGTGCTTTTGTCGAACGGGGCGGATTGCTTGTCGGTATCAATCTCAATGAACTGCGCGATCTGGACTGTGACGAGGACTACCTGACCATCCTCTTTGGCGAGGACGCCAAGGGGCAGACGCTGGGTCGCGGTAAGACGCTTCTGATCAGAGGTCAGATGGGAGCGCGTGCGACCGAGACCAACACCTCCTCCAGTTTCAAGCTGGGGAACACACCCGAGCATTTGTGCGCCCTGCAGATCGAGGTGGCCGACGTGATGACCGCTTTCTTTGCCGAGAACGGGCTGTACGTCTCGGACGGACAGATGGACGGTGTGTTCACCGCCGAACGATATGGCAAGCTGTTAACCATGAACTACTCGGGACACGACGTGACTCGTACCTTCACCCGCCCCGACGGCACGACGTTTGACACGACCGTTGCCGATCTGGCCATTGTAGAATATGATATTTGATCAAAAACAAGGAGAATACTACATGAACGCAAAAAAACTCGGCTTTGGACTCATGCGCCTGCCCCTGACCGATCCCAACGATGCCAAGAGCATTGATATTGATCTGACCTGCAAGATGGTCGACGCCTTCATCGAGCGGGGATTTACCTATTTTGATACCGCCTGGATGTATTGCGGACACGAAAGTGAAAACGCCACCCGCAAGGTGCTCGTTGAGCGCTATCCTCGTGACAGCTACACGCTGGCGACCAAGCTGCACGCGGCCTACATCAAATGTGAGGACGACCGCGACCGCATCTTCAACGAGCAGCTTTCCAAGACGGGCGTTGAGTACTTCGACTACTATCTGTTGCACGACCTGCGCGTGTCGCACTACCAGATCTACAAGGATCTGCATTGCTTCGAGTGGCTGCGCGAAAAAAAGGCCAAGGGACTTGTCAAGCACATGGGCTTTTCCTTCCACGACACCGCCGAGGTGCTCGATCAGATCTTGACCGAACAGCCCGACATGGAGTTCGTTCAGCTTCAGATCAACTATCTGGACTGGGAAAGCGAGAGCGTGCAGTCGCGCAAGTGCTACGAGGTGGCGCGCAAGCACAACGTCCCCATCATTGTCATGGAGCCCGTTAAGGGCGGCACACTTGCCAACGTACCTCCCGCCGTCAAGGGACTGTTCAAGTCCCAAAACCCCGAGATGTCGGTGCCGTCCTGGGCCATCCGCTTCGTCGCGGGTCTGCCCGGCGTTATGATGGTGCTGTCGGGTATGAGCAACATGGAGCAGCTGCTCGACAACACCTCCTATATGCAGGAGTTTGAGCCGCTGACGCTTGACGAGCAGACGCTGGTGCATCGCGCCGCCAGCTTGATCCGCTCCGAGATCGCCATCCCCTGCACGGGATGCGCCTATTGCGTGGACGGCTGCCCCATGAACATTGCCATCCCCCAGTACTTTGCGCTGTATAACACGGCCAAGGTTGCCGAGGACGATGCATCCATCGGCAAGAAATACGCTGCGCTGACCGAAACCTTCGGCCGCGCGAGCGAGTGCATCGGATGCGCGCAATGCGAGGGCGTTTGCCCCCAGCAGCTGCCCATCGTGGAGCATCTGAAGCAGGTGGCGGAGAAGTTTGAAGGGTAAAGTATCTCAAAGCCTCTCCATCGGGAGAGGTGGCGCGGCTTGCCGCGACGGAGAGGGCCCTCTCACCCGCTATCGCGGGAGCTCTCCCGAAGGGAGAGCCGCCCACCGCCGCAAGCCTTGATAAGATAATCAAAAATTTTTGAAAAATTTTCAAAAAACACGGAAGATTTTTGATTTTTTTCTGTCTTATATGGTAGGACCCCAAATATGAAAAAAAAGAGGGATG
>JAFVZV010000003.1 GCA_017507985.1 Clostridia bacterium | reverse complement strand
TGGAATTGAACTTCTTGGCAAAGCCCTTAAACTCTGCGCTTTTGTAGACCTCTTCCGGAACACCCAACTTGGCTAATTCGGCTTCCCGGTCCGCATTCTGCCGGTGCTGTGTCAAAGTCTGATAGACCATCTTTTCCCTGTCTGTCATTTTGTCAGCACCCAGCTTTTCCAGTCGGGCAATCTCATCCGCCACATCATCGTTGCCGGCATCGTCCTGATGAGCGTCAAGGTAGGCCTTGAAGGCGGTCAGATTGTTGCTGACGGTCGCGTTCATGGCTGACATCATGGTGCCGAGCGAATCGTCGACGTAGATCATGCCCGAATCGGAATAATCATTGCTGTTATCCACGGCTGTCATGGCGCCCAGCATAGCGGATATGTCCTGCGTTTCCTTTTGGATGGTCAGCGGGTAGGTGGACAGGGTATCCTCCTGCACGCCTGCAATAAATAGATTGACACCGTTGGACAGCGCCAAAATCAGCGCGATACCAATGATACCGATACTACCTGCAAACGAGGTCAGCAGAGTGCGTCCCTTTTTGGTCATCAGATTTTGGAAGGACAGCGAAAGCGCCGTCGCAAAGGACATCGAGCGCTTGCCCTTGCCCGTGCCGTCATCGTTCTTTTTCTTTTTGCGCGATTTTTTGGCGGACGGCATGGCGGCGCGGCGCGCCTCGGCGTCCTGCTCGGCTTGCTCCGCCGTATAGGGATTGGTGTCGCCCGTGACTTGGCCGTCGACTAAACGAACGATACGGTTGGCGTACGTTTCGGCCAGCTCGGGATTGTGCGTGACCATCAAAATCAGCTTATCCTTGGAGATCTCCTTGAGGATATCCATGATCTGTACGCTGGTTACCGTGTCGAGCGCACCCGTGGGCTCGTCGGCGAGCAGGATATCGGGGTCATTGACCAGCGCACGGGCGATTGCTACGCGTTGCATCTGACCACCCGACATCTGGTTGGGCTTTTTGTGGATCTGATCTCCCAGTCCTACCTTTTGCAAGGCTTCGGTGGCACGGCGACGGCGCTCGGCACGAGATACGCCCGAGAGCGTCAGCGCCAGCTCAACGTTGGCGAGAACACTTTGGTGAGGAATCAGATTATAGCTTTGGAAGACAAAGCCGATGGAGTGATTTCGGTAGGTGTCCCAGTCGCCGTCACCGTATTCCTTGGTGGAGCGTCCGTTGATGATCAAATCGCCGTCCGTGTAGCGGTCCAGACCGCCGAGAATATTCAGCAGCGTGGTCTTACCGCAGCCCGAGGGACCGAGCACGGCGACAAATTCGCTGTCGCGAAAGGCAAGATCAACACCGCGCAATGCGGGCACGCTTTCTTGGGTGCCGCTGATGGCATATGTCTTGACGATATTTTTGAGCTGTAACATAAAGACTCCTTTCTCAAAAATGACAGGTGCGAGCTCACAAAAGCCGCACCTTAAACAGACAATAAAACAAGATACTGCTATTATAATGAAGTATTTGTCTCCTGTCAATAAAAATTACGCATCGTTAAAAAAAAGTTTTCATTCGTGTCACGGTGCGGTCTTATTTTGGAAGACGGCTGTCCGGATGCTTCTTTATTAAATGCATGATCAAATTGTGCCGAACGGGATATATTCCCGTTTTCTTTGACCTGAATGTGCGTATATACGTATACGTAAAAACGAATATATAACTACAATATCCTTGTAAACGCCGTGCATCGGTGTTCAAAGCAAATGCGTGAAAGGCGGAGAGCAAATGAGCGTTAAGGATGCTGTAGTACAACGATTTGAACAGATCTGCAAGGAGAAAAATATCAAAATCAATGAATTGGCAACGCGCTCGGGCGTTACGCCATCCACGGTGTATAGCATGATGAAGCCGACGTATCGTCATATCTCGATTGTTACCATCAAAAAGCTGTGCGACGGTCTTGACATGACGCTGGGCGAGTTTTTCTCTACACCTGAGTTTGACACGCTTGAACAGGAGATTTATTGATATATGGCGCTTGACAACATCCATGGGATGCTGCCTGATGAATTGAACAGCCGTCCATCCTTGTTGCATTTGGACACGTCGCCCATCATGGGAGACAATTTTGATCTCATGCTACTCAGAGCCGATGCGATCGTGTCCGCTCCGAGCGGAAAAGAGGGAGTGGCACGGGCTGTGCTGTGCGCGGCAAGAGACGTGCTCCTTTGTCCCGACGCGAAGTTTTTGGCGGTCGTACTGCCCGAATACGATCGGGTGGCACTGATTGCTCCTCTGTTTGCTACTTCGTCGGGTGAGGCTATGGCCGTGCTGCCCAACATCGGTGCACACAGCATGATTCGTGTGTTGCGCTATGCTTTTGCTGATCAAGTGAAGCTATGTGGTGCGTGGCAGGTGTACGGCAATGAGCATATTCGCGCGGCGGATGAAAACACCTATCAATACCTGCAGGCACTGCTGTTTCACTGCCGCGTTTTGCTGAGCGGCGCGGACGTACTTCGCATCACCGACCGTAAACAGCTCTCACAGCAACTGATCCAAATTTTTTCTAAAATAGAAGCGTTTTTTGGCATTGAATTGGACGTCCACGTGCGCGAATTTCCCATTCCTGTGTCGTTTGAGGGGGCTTTTTGTCCCTTGCGTGCCTTGTGGATGATGCTTTGTCTGACGTTGGGCATCCGATACGGGTGCTCCAAGAAAGCTCGCGCGAGTGTGCGCTTTTTGCCGGATGAGCAGCTTCTGTTGCCGATGCTGGAAATTTCCGCAGGAAATAAGACCCGACTGCCCCTCGAATGGGAGGAGTGTTGTCGCATGGCCGAGCGCGAGGGGATGTTTTTTGACGTGCGACGCAAGCGCGACAGCATCCGCGTGCGCTTTTGTCCCATGACGCCCAATATTTCGCCACAGGAGTTTTATTCGGTCAAGGCGATGGCGCCGATCATTGCAGGGCTGGAAGAGATGAGATTGAAATAGAAAAAAGCCTGACGGTGTCAGGCTTTTTTCGTGGGCGAAACGTCAATCGGCAGGATGACCAACCTCTTGCGCTGTTACTCTGTCCTCGTGGAAGATTGCGCCCTTCAAATGCGTATTTTCAAGTGGAGGTGCGGTGTGGCCGAGAATGATGGGTTGATGTGGCAACCACGTTGTCAATTCCTCGTAGGTCCCTTGCAGATCGCCGTTTGCTGTTTTCGGATTGATGGAGGAGATGCGTTCGCGCAGTACCTCGTTATAGTCGCCGCGTCCCCAAGGACCGATATAGGCGTTGATATGGTTGCCGCGGGCAATGAAATCATGACAGCCGTCGGCGGCAAATACGATGGCGCAGAGTACCTGCAGACCCTCGGGGGTATAATTGTTGATCATGGTACTGCCATTCGCCTCATCGCCGATAACATTATGCCAAGCCAGTGTCGCCAGCGACAAGCAAATGTGCTGATGTGCCTTGAACGAGGTCCACAGCGCATTGTTTTCAAACAACGTACCTGTAAAATTCTGAGTTGCGCCTTGATGGTTCCATGCGTCGATGTCAATGCCGGCATAGGCAGAGTTGCCCAAATTGATGATGGTATTGTTGCGAACGATGGAATTTTGCGGCTCGCTGTGGTCACTGCTGACAAATCGGAAAAGAATGATGCCGACGTCGGTCGCATCTACCACTGTGTTGTGCTCAATGATACAATTGGTTGAGGCTACAGTGATGCCGTCTGCCCAGCTGGAGTGGTGAGTGGTTTCGTAGGCGGTCACCAGATTATTGGCGATATATAGTCCTTCAAAACCATCGGCGCCAAACAGGTTTGTGCCGCCGGTGGAGCCATTGGTACGGCAGTTGATGCATTTTGCATCGTTACCCAGCATACCGATATTGGCAGTGCCGTTACCGCCGGGCAGCTCATCCTCCTTGAAGGCGGAACGATTGCCGTCTACCCAGACGTGAGAAAGCGTGGCGTTTTCGTTGCAGACGACCATACGCATATTGGTATTATGAGAACGGATAATACGCGCTTGCATGGTGTAGTGGGAAGGATTTCCTTTGGTCGTCAATGTCACGCCCTCGGGGATGATGACGCTGTTAGATGCCAAAACCACCGTGCCGGGATCGAGCTCGACGATTTTACTTCCTTTGGCAGCTTCTCTGAGCATTACTGTTAATTGGGTGGCTGTGATTGTCTTGGTGCCATTGGGAACGTATTTGATATTATTTTTTCCCCAATAATACGGGCCCTCAATGATGGCAGGAAGCAGACCGGCAAATTCTTCACCGTCAATCAGAGACAAGGCAATGCCAACGGCTTTTTCGGTTGCGACGCGTGTAGCATAATCAGCAACCTCATCAAGCGTGGGATCTCGGCTGAGAACGGCACGATAGACGGCCATAACCTCATATTCGGGTGCGAGTCTCAACTCGCGGAAGGCAACAGAGGTAAAGAATTGTTCGGTGATGTCGGCAAGCGTTTCCTTGGTGCAGCCGTAGAGTTCAATTTGTTGGATATAATACAGGTATTCGTTTGCACTTGGACCGCGCCCAAGACCTTCGGTGAACAGCTTACCAACGAATTGCGCACCGCCGTAATACGGATCATCTAATTTGATATTCAGCTCTTTGCCGGTATATTTGGTTACGGTTTCAGCATTTTTAAAATAACCGGGCTCATCTGCTTCGATGTAGTCCTGCGGTCCTTGCGGTACGATGGGCTCTTCGGGCGGATTTTCATCGTCGGGCCGGTTTCCGTCTCCACCTGGGGTGTTATCGGGGGGCGTGGTCGGCTGCGGCTTGCAGGCGACGGCGGTCAACAGCAGCGGAATGCTGAGTAAGAAACAAATGATGCGAAGAAATCTTTTCATGTGAGCCTCCGTAATTTCGTTTTTTAGGCGCGCGGAAGTATAAAAATGGCACCCCCAGCGAGAATCAGAACCGTGCCCTCGCCTTCGTCGAGGGCGGCAAATCGCGTGTTGTGTCGCAAAGGGCAGAGATGGTGAGCGATTTGCGGTGAGTTCGATGAAACCCACCGAATGTGAAAACTGACATCCCCGCAGATGCGGGAATGTCGGTTTTGGCACCCCCAGCGAGAATCGAACTCACAACTAACCCTTAGGAGGGGCTTGTTATATCCATTTAACTATGAGGGCGTGTGGGTGCGCGAAGCACCCAATATGTAAATTATTAGTTCTCGACCTGTTGAACGGTAGCCTTTTTTGCTTTTTTGTCCTTGATGAGCCAGGGCAGATAGGCCAGGAAAAACATCAGTGTAACAACAGCGGCCATGACGATCAGACGGACAATAAAGTTTGGGGGAAGAATGTCAAGAATAGAAGGTGTATCCTCGGGACGAGCCATGAACAAGTAATTGGCGCCCGGGCCGATGATGCGGTTGGCGGCATAGGCTACGACAGCCAGCACTGCGAGCAGCGAATAGGATTTGATGGCCGAGCGAACCGTCGGGCGCATTTTATGTACGAAGATCATGTAGAAAATGGAAATATAGCCCAGTGTATGCTCAACCCAAAATTGATAATAACGGAAGCGAGTGGGGCCGGTGTAAGTGATGACCGTCGGGGTGATCAGGGCAAAGATGGTGCCCGAAAACAGCCAGAAATAAACAATGTCAAACAGCGATTGGGATTTGGTGACGACCAGATAGCTGCAAAAGATAATGGCCCAGCCGCACACGGTGATGGGCAGGTGGTCAACGGGGTTGGGATTCAATTCGGGAACGCCCACCAGACGCCAAAAATACGACATTTCCGAAATGATCATGGCAAAGGCCAAAACAAATCGAATGGTCTTTTCATGCTTCAGACCGCGCAGCGTCTCACGATAGTACCAAATAAGCACAATGATGGCGACCATCAGCAAAATAGGAGCAAAATGCGCCAGAGAAAAGTCGCGGAACTCAACCGTTTCTCCCTTGCCGAAAAAATAATGGAAAAACTCCTTCATGATAACCTCCTTGAATAGCGTGCGGCATCAGCAAGGTTCATTATAACATACCCTAATCACGAAAACAAGAGAAATTGCGCAATTTTCTCAAAGAAAAAAATCAAAAAACGCTTGACAAGAGGGTAGGTTTGTGCTACAATATACTGCCGCATAATGTCGGGTCAAGTGTTTTGGGTGACCAAAACCCCCGTCCTTAGCGAGACTTTTGTGAAAGAGAGGTGCTTTTCGTGTTTGCAATTATCGAAACCGGCGGAAAGCAGTACAAGGTAATCGAGCAGGACATTATCTTTGTCGAAAAGCTCAATGTCAACGAGGGAGACGAAATTGTCTTCGATCAGGTCGTTGCTCTGTCGAGCGACAACGGCTTCAAGGTTGGTACTCCTGTTGTTGAGGGTGCTAAAGTAACTGCAACCGTTCTCAAGCAGGGCAAGAACAAGAAGATCTACGTTCTGAAGTACAAGTCCAAGAAGAACGAGAAGAAGAAGATCGG
>JAFVZV010000094.1 GCA_017507985.1 Clostridia bacterium | reverse complement strand
GTCGCGCCGCTTCGCTCTGCTCATTTTTTCGCGAAGTCTGGCATCTTCAGCTTTTGCGAGCGCGGCTTAAAGAAAGCCGCACTCACGAAAGTGGCACGCAAGTACAACAGCAAGAATTCTTGCTGTCATTCACCGCACCTGCGTTCAACAAAACTTCTAACAAAAACGGTCTTGCTTCTCCCACCTGCCGCTCGTGGTGGCAAAATGGCGAGAGATGCGCTTGAATATTTTATGTCTTTCTCCTGCTACTCTTTGAAGAGCGGCACGGAAAGGGAGATCCAAGGGGGAACGCCTTGGTTCCCTTTCTTGGTTACTTCTTTGTGGAATAACAAAGAAGTAACATCCATACCGGCACACCGAGCGCGCGAAGCTGGGCGAGGCTGGCTACGCAGTAACCCAAAACCTTAGATATCTAAAAAATTAACCATATAAAAAAAGGAGACCACACCATGGAAGCCTACAAAAGAGAATTTATACAATTCCTCCAGTCCGCAGGAGTCCTAAAATTCGGTGATTTCACCGCCAAATCCGGCCGTAAAATCCCCTACTTCATCAACGCCGGCATGATCAAAACCGGTAACGATATCGCCACTCTCGGCGAGTTCTACGCCAAGGCATATTTCGAAAAGCTGGGCAAAAAGCCCGCCGTTCTCTACGGCCCCGCCTACAAGGGCATCTCGCTGTCCGTTTCCGCTGCCGTTGCACTTTCCAAAAACGGCCTCAACGTGCCCTTCTTCTTCAATCGTAAGGAAGTCAAGGACCACGGCGAAGGCGGCGTATTTGTCGGATACGTTCCCACCCCCGGTGAGGAGATCGTCATCATCGAGGACGTCATCACCGCCGGTACCGCTATCCGCGAGAGCATGGAGATCCTCTCTCACCTGGAGGGCACCAAGGTAGCCGCCACCTTCATTATGGTTGACCGCAAGGAAAAGGGTCAAGGTGAAAAGGGCGCAATGCAAGAGATCGAGGAGCAGTTCGGCTTCCCCGTCTACTCCATCGTCGATGTCTATGATATCATCGAATATCTCGAGGAAGATCCCGCCAACGAAGAAAACGTTACCCGTATTAAGAATTATCTTGCCATCAACGGTGCAAAAGCATAAGGAGCGAACGCATGAAAAGAAGTCTGATCGACATTCTTGATCTGTCTGTCGCCGAGCTGGACGAGCTGATCGCCACCGCCTGCGACATCATCGAAAATCCTGCCAAATATGCCCACGTCTGCGCAGGCAAAAAGCTGGCAACGCTGTTCTTTGAGCCCTCCACCCGTACAAGATTGTCCTTTGAGGCGGCTATGTACGAGCTGGGCGGCAACGTGCTGGGCTTTGCCGGTGCGCAGAGCTCGTCGGCGGCCAAGGGCGAGAGTGTGGCCGACACTGCCAAGACGGTATCCTGCTACGCTGATATCATCGCCATGCGTCATCCCAAGGAGGGCGCGGCGCTCGTCGCGGCCAACAACGCATCTATCCCCGTCATTAACGCAGGCGACGGCGGCCATTGCCACCCCACCCAGACGCTGGCCGACTTGCTGACCATCTACCGCGAAAAGGGCGGCTTTCATCATCTGACGATAGGACTGTGCGGCGACCTCAAATTTGGTCGCACCGTGCACTCTTTAATCGGCGCGATGTCGCGCTACACGGGCATCCGCTTTGTGCTCATCTCGCCTTCAGAGCTGCGCATCCCCGACTACGTCAAGGAAGACGTGCTGGATAAAAAGGGCATCCCCTACGAGGAGGTCACCGATCTGGAGGCGGCTATCCCCGAGCTGGATATTCTGTACATGACGCGTGTTCAGCGCGAGCGCTTCTTCAACGAAGAGGACTATCTGCGGCTCAAGGACAGTTACATTCTGGATCTCAAAAAGCTGACAAATGCGAAGAACGATCTGTGCGTGATGCACCCGCTGCCCCGTGTCAACGAGATCAGCGTCGCTGTGGATAACGATCCCCGCGCTTGCTATTTCAAGCAGGTGCTCAACGGCAAATATATGCGCATGGCTCTGATACTCAAGCTACTCAAGGAGGCAGGAACGATATGAATATTGATTCTACTGTCCGCACGGGCATCGTCATCGACCACATCACCGCCGGTCGCGCCATGCTCTTGTATGAGCTGCTGGGATTGGAAAATGAGCAAGGCGCTGTCGCCATCATTAAGAACGTTCAGAGCCGCAAGATGGGCAAAAAGGATATCATCAAGGTCGACACCGAGCGCAAGCTCAATCTTGATATCATCGGTTACGTTGATCCCGGTGCCACCGTCAACGTCATTCGCGACGGCAAGCTGATCGAGAAAAAGTCCATTTCCATGCCCGAAACACTCACAGACGTTATTTTCTGCAAAAATCCCCGCTGTATCACCTCGGTCGAGCAAGAGCTGTCCCACGTGTTCCGTCTGACCGACAAGCAAAACAAAGTCTACCGTTGCCTGTATTGCGAAACACAGGCGAAACAATAATCAACAAGCAAAGGAGAATCGCAATATGGCAATTTTTATCAACGAACCCTCCCATACTTTTAACGAGTATCTGCTCATCCCGGGCTACTCGTCCAGCGAGTGCATTCCCGCCAACGTGTCTCTCAAGACACCCCTTGTCCGCTACAAAAAGGGCGAAGAGTCGGCCATCACCATGAACATTCCCATGGTATCGGCTATCATGCAGTCCGTTTCGGGCGAAAAGCTGGCCGTGGCGCTGGCAACCGAGGGCGGTGTCGCATTTATTTATGGCTCGCAGACCATCGAAAACGAGGCTGCGATGGTTCGCCGCGCCAAGGGATATAAGGCCGGCTTTGTCAAGAGCGACTCCAATCTGACGCCCGACATGACCATGGCCGAGGTCGTAGCTCTTAAGGAAAAGACGGGACACAACACCATGGCTGTCACCGATGACGGCACCGCCGAGGGCAAGCTGCTGGGTATCGTCACCGGCCGTGACTACCGTGTCACTCGCATGGATCCGAACACCAAGGTATCCGAATTCATGACGCCGTTCGAAAAGCTGATCACCGCGCCCGAAGGCACGACGCTCAAGGTCGCTAACGATATCATCTGGGACAACAAGCTCAATTCCCTGCCCATCATCGACGACAAGGGACATCTGGTTCACATGGTCTTCCGCAAGGACTACGACACGCACAAGCAAAATCCCAACGAGCTGTTGGACGCGGAAAAGAGATACGTTGTCGGCGCGGGTATCAACACTCGTGACTACGCCGAGCGTGTTCCCGCATTGATCGAGGCAGGCGTTGACGTGCTTTGCATCGACTCCTCCGAGGGCTTTTCTGAGTGGCAGAAGCTGACCATCGAGTGGATCCGTGAGCACTACGGCGACAGCGTCAAGGTCGGCGCAGGCAACGTTGTTGATGCAGAGGGCTTCCGCTTCCTGGCTGACTGCGGCGCGGACTTTATCAAGGTCGGTATCGGCGGCGGTTCCATTTGTATCACTCGCGAGACCAAGGGCATCGGCCGCGGTCAGGCGACTGCGCTGATCGAGGTCTGCGCCGAGAGAGATCGCTATTTTGAGGAAACGGGCATTTACGTTCCCGTCTGCTCGGACGGCGGTATCGTTTACGATCACCACATCACGCTGGCTCTGGCCATGGGTGCGGACTTTGTCATGCTGGGCCGCTATTTCGCCCGCTTTGACGAATCTCCCTCGGGCAAGGTCAGCATCGGCGGCACCTACTATAAGGAATATTGGGGCGAGGGCTCGGCCCGTGCCCGCAACTGGCAGCGCTACGACCTGGGCGGCGATAAAAAGCTGTCGTTTGAGGAAGGCGTTGACTCGTACGTGCCTTATGCAGGTAGCCTGAAGGACAATGTTGCCATGTCGCTGGCAAAGGTCAAATCGACCATGTGCAACTGTGGCGCACTGACCATTCCCGAGCTGCAAAAGAAGGCAAAGCTGACGCTGGTAAGTGCGACGAGCATCATCGAAGGCGGCGCACACGACGTTATTCAAAAGGAAAAGAGCACATCCTTGAAGGGCTGACGCCCTCTTACCCCCATTGCGGCAACACGTCGCGGTGGGGGTCTTTTTGCTTTTTTACGACTTCTTCTTTCGACGCTCACACTGTGCCTGCGGCACGCGCTCGCTGTGCGGTGGGGAGGCCACTTCTTGCTGCGCGGCAAGAAGTGGCGGAAGAAACGCGCCAAAGGGCCTAATGCCCTTTGGATTCCCGCAACGCGAAAAGGTCGCGGCGCTCTCGCTCTGCTCATCTTTTCGCGAAAGGATGCATTTTCAACCTTTGCGTTTGCGTTTTAAAGAAAAACGCAAACACGAAAGATGCACGCAACAAGCAAAAGCAAGATTTTTTGCCCTCGCTTACCGCACTCCGTGATAGCTAAAATTCCAAGCAAAACGAAAAGCAAAAACTCTTGCTTTTCCCGCCTGCCGCGCGCGGTGGTAAATACCAAATGATAAATTCTTGCCAAGCCTTCCCCTTTGGGGAAGGTGGCACGGCGAAGCCGTGACGGATGAGGTTGTAGTGCGGCAATGCAGCGGTTTCCAAAGGCGGCAGCCTTGGGCGCGCAATGTTTGCGCCCGCGCGAAGCGCGATGTTCGCGCCCGCGAACAAGCAAACTTGCGATTTCGGCTTGCCGAAATCTGTTTTCTTGGTTCGTTCTTTGCCGCGTGGCAAAGAATGAACATAAATGCTGAACACCGAGCGCGCGCAGCTCGACGGAGTCGAGGTGGGCTGTGCGAGGCCCAAGGAGAAGTTGCAGAAAATTTAGCTAAACTCCTCTGCAACTCTGTACCATTGCGTGCCGCGCCCATCGGATAGAAAAAGTTGTTGGAAATACCCTCAAATCTCCCGCAAAAAATCAATAATTTGTCCTTTCTGTCGCTTGACTTATATTTTATTATATGCTATAATGTATTTGGTAAGATTTTTCTTTCCAAATATAACTTTTTTCGCAAACGACATACGCTGACATCGATGCCTGCGAATCAAAAAAAGGGACACATTCTCCCCGCCGGCACACGGTCTCACGGTGTGCCTTTTTGCTTTTTTATGAGAAGTTTTTCCACCCCGTTTACCAAAAGGAAGGATTGTCAACATGAAAAAAATCGGAATCGTCATGGGCAGTGACAGCGATCTGCCCGTCATTCAGAAAGCCACCGACACCTTGCTCGCTCTGGGCATCCCGTTCGAGGTACACGTGTACTCGGCACACCGCACGCCCGAGGAGGCACGCGCCTTTGCGCTGTCCGCACGCGAAAACGGCTTCGGCGCTATCATTGCGGCCGCAGGCATGGCGGCTCACCTGGCAGGCGCGATTGCGGCTAACACGACCTTGCCCGTGATCGGCATTCCCTGCGCTTCTGCAAATATTGGCGGCATTGACGCCCTCCTGTCTACCGTACAAATGCCCTCCGGCATCCCTGTCGCTACGGTCGCCATCGGGGGTGGTGTCAATGCCGCCTTGCTTTGTGCCCAGATCCTTGCCGTCGAGGACAAGGAGCTGGCCGCAAAATTGGACGCCAAACGTGTCGCCGACAGCGAGGCCGTGCTTGCCAAGGACGCACGCATTTCGGCTGACTTCGCCGCCTGTCAGGCATAAGGAGGTAGCATGGGAGGTTTTTTTGGCGCAGCCTGCAATCACGACGCCATTGAGGACGTCTTTTTCGGAACGGACTACCATTCCCACCTCGGCACTCGCCGCGGCGGCATGGCGGCCTGCGATCCGGTCAAGGGCCTGCAGCGCGACATACATAACATCGAAAACTCGCCCTTCCGCACCAAATTCTCGGGCATATTTGAGGAGATGACGGGAACATCGGCCATCGGCTGCATCAGCGACAGTGATCCTCAACCGCTGCTCATTCGTTCGGCGTTGGGCAAGTTCGCCATTTGCACCGTAGGCTTGATCAACAACGCCGACGAGCTGATCGATCGCTATTTCACCGCCAGCTCGGGCCACTTCAATGCCATGACGGGCGGTGCCGTCAACGCGACGGATCTCGCGGCAGCACTCATCAGCCGCAAGCCGAGCTTTGCCGAGGGCATCAAGTTTGTGCAGGATCTGATTGTGGGCAGCCTGTCTGTGCTGATTTTGTGCGAGGACGGTTCCATCATCGCCGCACGTGACAAGCTGGGCCGCATTCCCGTGCTGGTCGGCAAAAACGACGGCGGCTATTGCGTGTCGTTTGAGTCGTTTGCCTATCAAAAGCTCGATTATTTGGACGAGCACGAATTGGGCCCGGGAGAGATCGTCCGCATCACCAAGGATTCGATGGAGATCTTGCAAGAGCCACGCAAGAAAATGTGCATCTGTTCCTTCCTTTGGACATACTACGGCTACTCGTCCTCCAATTATGAGGGCGTGAACGTCGAGGCGATGCGCTATCGCGATGGCGGCATTTTGGCTGAAAACGACAAAAAGGCAGGCAATCTGCCCGACATCGATTATATCGGGGGCTTCCCCGATTCGGGCACGCCCCACGCCATTGGTTATGCCAACCAAAGCGGTATTCCCTTTGCCCGTCCTTACATTAAATACACCCCGACCTGGTCGCGCAGCTTCACGCCTGCCAAGCAGGTGGATCGAAACCGCGTCGCCAAGATGAAGCAGATTCCCATCAAGGAGCTGATCAAGGACAAAAAGCTGCTGTTTGTTGACGACTCTATCGTCCGCGGCACACAGCTCAAGGAAACCGTCGAATTTCTGTACGAAAACGGCGCACGCGAGGTTCACATGAGAATCGCCTGCCCGCCCATCATGTACAGCTGTAAATACTTGAATTTCACCCGATCCAACAACGAAATGGATCTCATTACCCGCCGCGTCATCATGGAGCTGGAGGGTAAAGAGGGCTTTGAGCATCTCGAGGAGTACAGTGACTCCACCACCGAACGCGGCCGCAAGCTGCGCGAAGCGCTCTGCCACAGATTCCGCTTCGATTCGCTCGAATTTCAGTCGCTCGAGGGCATCATCAAAGCCATCGGCATCGATCCCGAAAACCTCTGCACCTATTGTTGGACGGGTAAGGAGTAACGAGGGGCGCATTAGGGAAACTTTTTTAAAAAATTTTACCTATAACCCGTCCAAAAAATTTAAATAAGGAATATAAGTG
>JAFVZV010000010.1 GCA_017507985.1 Clostridia bacterium | reverse complement strand
TATGAGTTGAGCAGACGCTCTTTTTCAAATTGCATTTTGTATAGATCGTAGTAGCGTCCTTTTTGCTCAAGCAGTGATGCGTGATCGCCCTGCTCGATGATGCGACCGTGCGAGAGTACGATGATATTATTTGCGTGCTGAATGGTAGACAGTCGGTGAGCGACCATGAGCATGGTCCCGATATTCATCATTTTTTCGAGCGAGTCTTGAATGAGCTGCTCGGTTTCGGTGTCGATGTTGGCCGTTGCCTCATCGAGAATCATAACGGCGGGCTTGTGCACGATGGTGCGGGCGAAGGAGAGAAGCTGACGCTGTCCCGCCGAGAAGTTGTTGCCGCGGTCGCGAACAGGCTCATCCAAGCCGTCGGCCAGCTTGTTGATGAAGTGATCGGCGTTGACGTAGCGACATGCCTGCATGACGGCCTCGTCGTCGACACCCTCCAGACCCAAGAGAATATTGGAACGAATGGTGCCCGAGAACAGAAATACGTCCTGCAGCATTTGTCCGAAGTGGCGGCGGAGTGAGGCGATCTTGATTGAACGGATGTCGTGTCCATCGACTAAGATCTGACCCTTTTGAATGTCATAGTTGCGGCACAGGAGCGAGAGAATGGTCGTCTTGCCCGAGCCTGTGGAGCCGACGAAGGCGACGGTATCGCCCGCGTTGACTTTGAAAGAAACACCTTTGAGCACCCATTCGTCAGTCTTGTAGGCAAACCAAACGTCGCGGAACTCGATGTTGCCCTCGATGCTTTCCAGCTCAATGGCATCCGCATCATCGGTCACCTCGGGAACCATATCGAAAATGGTGAAGATCTTTTCGGCCGAGGCAAACGCCGATTGCATCCAGTTGAACTGCTCGGCAAGATTCTGAATGGGATTGAAAAATTTGTTGACAAAGGAATAGAAGGACACCAAAACGCCCGAGGAAATGGTTTGTCCGAGGAATACGACTTCGTTGATATAGCCGCGACCGGACAGATACAGCAGGCAAAGCAGTGAGCTGACGTACAGCATATAGACCAACGGGCGGAAGATACTAAAGACGAACATCTCACCCATCTTGGATCGCCCCAGCTTTTTGTTCTTTTGGTCAAACTCGTCCTTTTTTTGCTCCTCACGGTTGAAAATCTGAATGATCTTCATGCCCGAAAGGTGCTCGGACAAGAAGGTATTGATATCGGTCGTCCCATCCTTGACGCGGCGGTAGGCCTTGCGCGAGAACTTGCGGAAGACGACGGTAAACAGCACGATAAAGGGAACAAAGCAAAGCACCATCAGCGTGAGCATATAGTTCAGACACAGCATGGCGATGAGCACGCCGATGATGATGAAGCAGTTTTTGATCAGATTAACGATGAGGTTGGTGAACATCATCGAAATGGCGCCTGTGTCGTTGGTCACGCGGGTGACCAGCTTGCCGACGGGGATGCTGTGCAATTGATTATGCGACAGCGACTCAATATGAATGAACAGATCCTCACGGATACGGGAAATGATCTTTTGTCCTGTTTTTTGCAGTACGATGGCTTGAATGTACGAGCTGATCAGCGATACGATCAGAATACTTGCGTAGACGATCACGAGCGTAAGCAGCTCGCTCATGGCAAAATCCGCTTTGATCATCTCAACGATCTTACCCATCAAAATGGGGGCGATGATGTCGTATGAGATGGAAAACAGCATGACGCAAAGCACCAAAACAAAGTTTTTCCAATAGGGCGCGGCGTAACGGAGTAAGCGGCGAGTGATTTCGCCATCCTCCATATTGCGGTCAAAGCCGATGGCCTCTTTTTGCTTGCGAATGGTCAAGTAAGCAATGATAAATACGGTGGACAGAACGCCCAGCACGGCACCGACGGCCAGTAAGGGGAAATACTCATACATGGTCGGTCACCTCCTTGTCCGCGTATGCGTGTTCGGCGGCAGTCTTTTCGTCGTCGAGGCGCTGTAGCTCGACCATCGTTTGATATGCGGGGCAGTTGTGGTAGAGCTCTTCATGCGTGCCGACGGCGATCAGACGGCCGTCATCAATGAATACGATCTTGTCCATGGATTCGATGGTCGAGATGCGGTGAGCGATCAAAATGGTCGTTTTATCTTTGCGAACGCGGCGTAGATTTTGCAAAATGACCTTTTCGGTTTTGACGTCAACGGCCGATACTGCGTCGTCCAAAATCAGCAGACCTGCGTCCTTGAGAAGAGCACGAGCGATAGAAATACGTTGCTTCTGACCGCCTGAAACGGTCACGCCGCGCTCGCCCAGCATGGTGTCGTAGCTCTCGGCAAAATCGACGATGTTGTCATGAACGTCAGCCAGACGGGCGGCGTCCTCAACGTTGTTCATGTCGATCTCGTCACAAGCAAAGGCGATGTTGCGGGCGATGGTGTCGCTGAACAGGAAGTTGTCCTGCGGTACGTACGCCGCATACTTGCGCACGGTACGGATAGGCAACGTGTTGACGTCGTAACCGTCCAAAAACAGGGTTCCGTCGGGCACATTATAGGTGCGCAGCAGCAGATCGACCAGCGTTGTTTTGCCGGCCCCCGTTTTGCCGATGATACCAACTTGCTCGCCGGCTTGGATGGTGAAGGAAATATCGCTCAGCGCGTCGTATTCCGCACCGGGGTGGCGGAAGGTCAGATGGCGGAACTCGATATGTCCCGTCAGCGCGCGAGGCTCGACCACGTCGGGACGGTCACGTACGTCGGGCTCAGCCTCGAGCAGCTCTCCAATACGCTTGAGCGAGGCTTTGCCGCGCGAGTGCATTTCAATGAGCTGGGAGACGGCCATGATGGGCCAAATGATGGCGGTGAAATAGCCGATGAACTCGACCAGCTGTCCCGCATCAAAGTCGCCCTTATAAACAAGATAGCCGCCGTAGCCCAAAATGACGCAGACAACCGATTCGACAAATAACGTCACGAAAATATGAAGTAGCGTAGATGCTTTGGCGTAGTCCACGTTGGTCTTTTCGTTTTGCTTGTTGAGCTTGCGGAAGGACATCAGCTCGACTGTCTCCTTGACGAAGGCCTTGACCACGGCGATACCCGAGAAGGACTCCTGCGAAAAATCGGACAGCGAGGAGAACGCCGCCTGGCGGTAATCCCACTTCTTTTCCAGATAGTGGTCAAGCACGGCACCAATGGCCAAAAGGAAGGCCATGGGAATCATAGACAGCAGTGTCAAAAGCGGGTCCATGTCGTACATATCCTTGATGGCGAGTGCACCGAGGAAAACGGCATCGCAAAGCATGAGAACGCCCCAACCGAAGCAATCCTGGACGGTTTCCAGATCGTTGGTGAACAGAGCCATCATATTGCCGACCTTGTTGACTTGATAGTATTGCTGGGATAGATCCTTGCAATGGTCAAACATACGGCCGCGCAGGTGTGTCTCCATGCGGATAGCAGCGGTGCGGAAGCAAACGCGCCACAGGAAACGACCGACGATCATACAGAGAATAACGACGATCATAGGCAGGCAGATCTCGTCCAGCAGATACGGCATATCAAAGGGAACGGCCACGCCGTCTACCATGACTTCGCCATAGGTTATACCGTTGACGACCGAGCGGTAGAGCTTAGGCAGGACCAACTGCATATAGTCGACCAATACCAGCGCCACAAGACCGAGTAAAAACGAGGGCAGATAGCGCAGATAGTATCGGTTGATATGTTTTCCAAACAGCAAGTGAGATCACCTCATTTCCGACAAATTTAAATGACCTTAACATTGTATCATATATTGTCGGGAAAATCAAGCAACCGCGCGTATAAATTTCTCAACTGCGGAGACAAATTTAAAGAAAAAACAGGGAACGCTCGATCAATCGGGCGTTCCCTTGGGTCATTATTTTAGGTAATAGATCTCGATTTTACTCAGAGCTGTGCCCCATCCCGTCTGGACGTCGGCATTGGCAAAGCGTAGGTAGAGGTAATCGCTGTCGGGAGCGTACTTTTGTGCCGATGCTCCGACGGTCGCGAGATTGGATCCTCCCTCAATACGTCCGCCGTTGACGGCGGCGTAGTCCTGAATGGTGATCCAGGTCTTGCCGTCCTTTGAGACTTGGACAAAGTAGTTTTGCGATACCGTAGCAACGACCACCGCGTCCTCGTATTCGGACAGATCAAAGCGGTAAATGATCTCGTTGGAAAGATCGGTGTATTTTTGGCTGGGCAATGTGGCCGATGTGTCCTTGACGATGAAGGGCTGGTCATCTTTGCTCGATGCGTTCACGGATAGGGTCAACTTGGCGCGGCTCGCATATTTTGAGGCATAATCGACGTTTATGGGCTCAAAGCCGGAAATGTCACTTGTGCCGCCCTGCGAGGGTGTGTTATCCTCTCCGGGCTTACCAAGCTCAATGGGATCCTCATCCTCGTAGCGCATATACGAAATGGTCAGCGATTTGATGGTGCCACCCCAACCGTCATGGGGATTGCAGTCAGCGATCTTGATGTATACGACGTCAGATCCTTCGAGCAGAGCAGAGTCCAGGGTGACGATGGTATTGTTGCCGCCGCCTTGAAGCGTTCCTTTGTACCCTTCCGTCTTGGAGTAGTCGGCAAGGACCGTCCATTTTTTTCCGTCGGCAGAATAAGAAATGAGGTAGTTTTGGAGGATCTCCATAGAAACGGAGGCATGACGGAAACGGGAGAGATCCAACTTGTAAATAATCTGGGTATCGGCGTCGGCATAGCGGAAATTGGCGTTGGCCGAACCTGTGTTGCGGTACAGCAGATCCTTGTCCAGATCTTGGTTGTTGGTCTTGACGGTAATTTCCTCGATGACAAATTCCTTGGTGTCTTCTACGGGCGTGCTGCCCCAAGTGACTGTGACAGTTGCGCCCTCGACATCACCGCGAAGTTGGACGAGCAGAGAGTCGGTGTCGCTGTCCCAAACCGAAATGACAGTGATGGAGTTGCCATTCGCATCTTTGGCGCTGACGCTCTGTGGATACGTACCGTCCGCGCAAGCCAGACGGCTGGAAATGTTCGTACCGGTAGGCCCGGAAATACAAAAGACGGTCTCAGTGGCGCTTTCTTTGGGGGCATAGACGTGCGCACCGCCGCTGTACAGCAGGCGGGGAACGGACAGATCTGCGCCTGAAATATCACACAGCAGTACGTCGTCGCGTGCATTCAGCAGGACGTGGTCAACAATGGGCAACTCAGGATCGAACAGATTGATAAACGAGCCGACAAGAACGTTGTCGTCCGCATACGAGTGCGCCGCAACGATGCGACCGCGCTTGGTCCAGACCAGCGTCGTCGATTCGTAGGAGTAGTCAGAATATTCGTCGCAAGCATAGGCCACCAGTGCCTGCATGGCGTCGGTTCCGCCGATCTGCTGGGAGAACATAGCAGAGGGAAGTCCGATGGCGATCAACGAACCGTTTTCCGCGGACTGTTCAAAACCGAGGATGGCATCGCCGGCCTTGAGTATAGGAACAAGATCACCCTCGAAGGAGGTGTAGAAGCCATTATACTTGTTGCTAAGCGACATACTCGCAACGGCGGAGTAGTCCTTATCCGCAAGCCAGGTGGCCTTGCCTGATAAAGTGTTTTCGGTTTTGATGCTCACGTCAAGGCCCAGCTTATCAAGCAGTGCCTGCAGGGGACTGCCCCAAGGCGCCCACCATTCGGCCTCAGAATCGGCGAAGACGTCGCGACCGCCGACGTACAGTGCCGTGCCGCCGTTTTTGATCCAATCGGCAATGGCGTCAACGACTGCTTCGGACAACGGCTTTTGGCAGTCCCAAGAGAGTAGGAGTAAACTAACGTCCTTAAGATCATCGGCTGAGGTGACGTTTTCCATCGACTGCACGCGAACGGGAATGCCGTCGCTGACGAGTGGGAGAGTCACGCCGTAGTAGCCATCCTTGGAGGACAGCGACCAGGAGCCCGATTGCCACGACAGCGAGTCGGACAATAGATATGTGATACCGGGCGTGCCCGCGCTGGTTGTGATCGCCTTGCCGCTCATTTCGTTGAGTGCCTCAAAGCAGGCGAGCTGAAGCGTGCGATATTCGGACGAAACGGCAACAAAGCCGCGCGAGGGCCAAACGGACGCCTCGAAGCGGTGAATTTCGGGCTGCATCAGGGCAGACACGAGCGTAGCACGATATTTGGGAAAGCAGATGTCCTCTGTCCAAGCGGAGGAGTCCGACATGGTGTCGGTGATGGCGAAGAGATCCAGATCTCCCGCCGCGCCCGCATAGGAGGCGTAACCGAGATAGGCGTTTTCGTATTCCAAAGTTTTGTTTTTTCCGTCAACCAAAAGACCGACACTTGCCGTGTTGCTCCAAGTCTGACCGATCACACCGTCGATCTTGCCGGTTGCCAGATAGGCATTCAAGCCCGCCGTAATGGCAATACTGGTGTAGCTTGCCGTTGAGTGACTGGCAACGTACAGCTTGGTGTCGGGTGAGAGCTCGTGCATACGGTCGGCGATCTCGGCGAGCAGTCGGTCGAACAGATATACCTTCAGGCGCATGGTTTTGAGCATGGCCTCGGGCGAGCTGTTCTGATCCTGCCAGGGCTCGTCGTAGTACTGCTCCCATTCATATTTGAAGCCTTCGGAATAGCCCGAGGCATACCACATTTCGGGCTCTTCAAACGTGATGGAATCGACGGGATATTTTTCGAGAATATGCTCGATCATTTCCCAGATATATTCGATCCAGCCCTCAGTGGGAACCATGTAATAGACCTTATCGCTGGTGGAATGAGTGATGTATTTGCCTTCGGCATCGGTCTGAATGTCGTCAAAGTTGTGTTTATCCTGCGTCACGTAATCGTGCGAGTCACGGTTGATAGGCATCATGATATTGATGCTGTAAAAATCCTCGGCGGCATACCAGGAGGGAATGACAGAGTCCAACTGCGAGGGCACGGATACGTACGCCATGACTGCCTCGGTATTGATGCGCTGGCTGTCCTGATAGCGGGAGGAGGTCTGGAAGGTGGTGACAGTACCTTTCACACCCAACGAGTCGTAGTGCGTCATATATTGATTCACGACCTCAGAAAGGCCGTCGGGGACGTGGCTGTCATCCGCGTCGGGTTGGAGCAGTGTGCCTTCCTCAACGGAGTATTCGCGTAGCGTAATACTCGTCTGTCCTTCGGCGCGGCTGGCATGGGGATTGTAACGACCGCCCTCGGGTTGCGGTGTGACAGGATCGTCGCCCTCGGGAGGCTTGTCATCGGGAGGGTTGCCGTCTGGGGGATTGTCATCGGGCGGGGTCACGTCCGGCGGTGTCGTTGGCTTGTTACAGGCGCCAAATGAAAGCAGAAGCGTCATGGACAGCGTCAAAAGCAATAAACGGCGCAAAAGAGAGCGGTACTTTTTCATGGCGAGGGATTCCTTTCCTATAATTTGGGCGACAGTGCCGCAGGAACTGATATTATGATATCATACGGCAGAGGTGGGAGTCAAGGATTTTGGAAGGGTAATATTGCACAAAGTTTATAGGAAGAATTATAAAAAACAGCCCCGCAGATGCGGGGCCAAGTCGAAATTAGTCAATGGTATGCGAGTTGTCTTGATAAACAATTTCGATTTTTGCGTATGGAGGCGCATTCCATGGTGCTATACCGCCCTCGTCAATGGTATATTGGGCATCAGCGATGGTTTTGTAATTCAAAACAAGAGAGCCTGCTGTCGTTTTGTCAAATGTTACATCTTTTGCACCTTCGATAATCTTAAGCTTCTTGGCTTCGCCGGTTCGTATATCACAGCAAACGACGAATCCCGTGTAATGTTCCTTGATTATATCAAGGAACATTTTGTTACTGATACTCCCGTTGGCACCGAGCAGCATCGCTTTCAAGTCGTTCAATTCTTCGGTTTTATCGAGAAGCAACCCGTTATTAAGCGGTCCGTTGTCCGACGGTAGATGATAACCGGCAATAAACAGATCGTCGCCCTTGATTGCAATATCCGTAATGCGATGTGAGGCCAGGGGCTCGTTGATCTCATACATCGCTTCAAAATGTCCGTCCTCTGAAACTCTTGCAATACTCATTTGAGTTTTGGCAACGCTGTTTCCCGATTGAATATAACAGCTCAAAACGAGATAATAGCTATCTCCAACCTTAATTGCTCGATCGACGGAGTAGCTTGGCTCCTGATAGGAAGCCTCAAGGTATTGGATATAGTCAAAGTTCAGATTGTAGAAAGTTTCTGATATGGAACGAACAAGCTCGCCATTCCAGTTAAATTGAGCGATATATAGCTTGCTCTTCGTTTTTCCAGAAGCGAGTGTGTCATTGTGCAACCCGTTGCCGATTATGCTTAGTCCGTCCTCCTCAATTACAATATTGGCAATATCTTCCACTGGATTTTGCCACAAGATTTCTCCTTTTTGCGAAAGAAGAATGATGGCACGACCGGCTTTAGTGCCTTGTGCTGTTCCGGCAAGTACAATGTGTTGGTTTGCAGTCAACACCTTGGAGATTGAAAAGGCAGAAATGGTTTTAGCCCATTCGAGCTTGCCGTCTGTATATTTTTCGAGAACAGAATACGTGTCTTGCAGTGTATTGACATTTCTGATTTGTACCTTGAACAGAAAAGACACACCTTGTTGAGCAACGCTTCCACTTACCGCCAATCCATTTTGTATATGCGAAACGACAAAGTCCTCGTCTGTTTGCTTTTTGTCCCATAGAGCCTTTAATTCCTCGGGCGTGAGAGCCTCGTGCTCGACCGTATCCGCCAGACCCAGCGAGTTGCGGATCGCTTCGAAGGTAAGCTTATAGGTAAAGCTTTCGGATGTAATATCTTTGCAGATGCGTATGAGTTCTCCTCTGGAAAAGCCGCCGGTGGATAATCCGTTTTGCTCGAAAAATGCAACGGCATTGGCATATTCTTGACGTTCAAGAGCCAGAGCATTGACAGAGAGAAGCGACAGCAGGACGCACACACACGCACACGCTACGACGAGTGCACGGCGGCGGGGGGAGAGGCGAGCTTGTTTTGTGCTTTGCTTTGCAAAAGCCTCACTGCAATTCGATAGGATTTTGTTCTTACTTGGAAGTGAAATATCGTCAAATTGACGTAAAGCCTTTTTTAGTTCTTTTTCATTCATTGGAATTCTCCTTTCCGGTGTGCTTCTTTTTTAACTTTTGGAGTGCTCGCTGGTATCTTTTTTGAGCGGCAAACGTAGAGATCTTCATGATTTTTGCAATTTCGCTGTATGTTAGTTCTTCATATAAGCGGAAGATGATCAACTGTCGCTCGGAACTGTTGAGATCATCAAGCAATGAGAGCACCTGCTCGTCGTTTGCCTCCGATGACTCATCTACTAAAGAGATTTCATTCAAAGGGATTATCGCTTTTCTTCGCCTTACGATATCGAGGGCCCGATGGCGTGCGATGGTCAAAATCCATGCACGGGGACTGGAGCCTTTACGATAGGAGGATGCATATTTTACGATCTGCAGCATCGTATCCTGAAGGGCATCCTCGGCATCTGCATGATTCCGCGTAATTGCAAGGGACGTTACGTATATGTCGCGCGCCATATGATCGTACAGCACCTCAAGCGGTTGCCTGTCGCCGCTTGCGATGGCAACGATAGCGTCGTCGCAGAGCTTTGATTTGGTTTCGTCAGGCACTTTTCTCACCTCCTTGTACCTATAAAGCGAATAACATGGGTAAAATTGGACAGTTATTTTTATTTTTTCAAAATTGTGATGGCAGTGAAAAAAGGCAACGTCCGAACCATGTTCGGACGTTGCCTTTTTTGGTGACCCATCGGGGAATCGAACCCCGGACACCTTGATTAAAAGTCAAGTGCTCTACCGCCTGAGCTAATGAGTCATAGTTTTCCTTACAACTCGGTTAGTATAACACAATTTGATTGGCTTGTCAAGGATTTTTTAAAAAAAGTTGAAAAATCCTTGACAACCCTGGTATTTGCCGCTTATCCTTGGGCACGCAATTGACGCCCGATATACTCCTGCACCTCGGTCGGATGGATGTTGAGAATGACAGCAATTTCGCCGTGCAGCAGCTTTTCAGCTCGTTGAAAGATCGCCTCATCGGCGGCATACAGCTTTTTGCCCAATGCCGTTTGCTGCTCGCGGCGCTCATGAATGGTGCGCAACAGACAAAACAAGCGCAGTCGATCGCCGCTTTGCAAGATCCGACGAAACAGCTCGTTGCGTGCACGGGGATCGTTGATCCATTCCATCGGCTCGGCGGCGGCTCCGTTGCGGATAAGGGCAGACAGCTCGTCGGGAGAGAGAAGCTGACGCATTTGCGCGGTGAGAGCATCTGCGTCCGTGGGAACGTAAATGACCATTTTGGGGTCATCTGTGGGGGTCAAAATATAATAATCCTTTGCGGTGCCGGAAAAATCCTCTCGCCGAATTTCCGTGATCCGACAAACGCCCTGGCTTCCGTATACAACGTAACTACCGATAGAAAACATACGCATATCCTCCCTTTTTCAAAGTGTCGTGCGTTCCGATTTCTTTGCTTTAGCAATACTACTATATTTATAGTATAACATATTTTTGTCAAAAATGTCATGGGCGAATTCAACAAAAATTCAAAAAATAAGCAATTGCAAACAAATTAGCTCGCCACACCAAAAAAATCCGCCGTTTGGTTGCAAACGACGGATCTTTTTGATATAATATATACGCAGATGCGTATATTTGAGATTATTCGGTTCTCAGCGCGATGACGGGATCCTTGCGGGCGGCGATGCCTGCAGGGAACAGTCCTGCTACAAAGGTCAAGATCATGCTGATGATAACCAATGCGATCGCACCAACCCAAGGCAGGACAGCCGTGATGCTGGCGATGCCCGTAGCAGCTCGCAAAATGAGCGTGATGGGGATGCAGATCAAAACGGTGAACAGAATTCCGATGGCACCCGGGTGAAACCGATAATGAGCGTTTCGGCATTGAACACGCGCGAAATATCCTTTTTGGATGCACCGATGGCACGCAAGATACCGATCTCCTTGGTGCGCTCCAATACCGAGATATAGGTAATGATACCAATCATAATGGAGGAAACGACCAACGAGATGGAAACGAAGGCGATGAGCACGTAAGAGATGGCATCGACGATGATGGTCACCGAGGACATCATGTTACCGACGATGTCGGTGTACTGCAACTTATCCTTTTCGTCCGTGCGGGTGTCGTTGTATTCCTTGATAAAGCTCTCAAGGAATTCCTTGGATTCGAAATCCACGGCGTAGAAATTGATGGAAGCGGGAGAGGCCTTTTCGGCGTCGCCAAGCAACGTCAGATTCGAATCGTAGGTTGCATCGGTCTGGGGGGCCAGATCATAGAGCGTATCCTGGAAGGTGGTGAACTGCTCGTCATCCATCATGCGAAGGAGCGTGGTGAAGTTGGTGTCGTCCACAGACATGAGCAACAGCTGCTCATTCATATAATCGTAAATATCGGTCATGGTCTCTTCACCGCACATTGCCTGCAAGCCCTTGATATCCATAGGCACCTGCTCGGATTTGGGAATACCGCCGATGGCGACCATGATCTGCTCGATAGACATGGCGGGTAGAAGAACCACCAGGTTGTCGGGCGTGATCTGCACACCGGGCATCATATTTGAAAGAGCCATAGTGAGCACATTCAGCGACATGGTGTTGGCGGGATTTGCCTTGGCAATCTCCAACATTTGCGTAATGAGGGCACTCAACTGCTCTGTATTCATCATTGCGGCAAAGCCTAAGAAGCTCTCGGCGTTGACCGGGGGATTTTCTACGAACATACCGTGGATCTGTTCGGTCATGAAGGCATATATCGCATTCATGGTCTTGCTGTCGATGGTGCGAATGAGCTCGCCGATGTTTTCCTTGGTATAGACGGTGCGCTCAAACTTGAGACCTGTGAGCACGTTGTGCTCGGGGGTGGCCTTCTGCTGATTGATGACGTCGCACTTGGCATTCTCATCAAGAATATAGTCGGTCAGTGCCTTGGTGTAGCCGATCGCACCCGAGATAGAGGTGGCGGCAACACCCTTTTTGGGGCGGACGATACCGGCGATCTTAAGCTCAATGCCGTGCTGTGTGACAAACGCTGCTTGATCGTAGCCCAGCACATCATCTCTGACATCCTGCCATACGGGATAAGTGACACCGTCGACAGTATACGTCATATCTTCCTTTTCGGTGAAAAACTCTGCTGTGTTGAGCAGGCGGAAGGACATATTCAAGAAATCATCGTAGGTGTAAGGGTCGATGGGAGTGGTGTCGTACTCCTTGTTTTCCATCAGATCCTTCATAATGTCTTCCAGCTCGCCCTGATCCAGCACGCCCAGCATATACAGCGTCATTTTGCTGATCTGATTGTTGCTGCTGATGACAAGCACGACCTCGTTGGCCTCTGTGGGCCAGTCACCGGCTACGACCTCGTATTGCTGATCGAGCAGGGATTGATTGTTGATCATTTCGGACATGATGCCCATGCCACCCATGGGAGCGGCGGCCATCAGCTCGCTCATGCCTGCGAAGGCATCCCCCATGTTACTGAAGATCTCGGTGGGATTGACCTGTGTTTTGCCATCCGAGGTGAACACCTGTAGGTCAAAATCGTAGGTGTACTGAATATCGTTGATATATTGGGCCAACTCGTCCTGATGAGCGTCAAGGTAGGCCTTGAAGGCGGTCAGATTGTTGCTGACGGTCGCGTTCATGGCTGACATC
>JAFVZV010000093.1 GCA_017507985.1 Clostridia bacterium | reverse complement strand
GTCCTCAGTTCTACTTCAGAACGACCGACGTTACCGGTAACATCGAGCTGCCCGCAGACGTTGAGATGTGCCGCCCCGGCGACAACGTTGACATGACTGTCGAGTTGATCACTCCCATCGCTTGCGAGACCGGTCTGCGTTTCGCTATCCGTGAGGGTGGTAGAACCGTTGGTTCCGGCGTCGTTTCTTCCATCATCGAATAATTCGATCGGAATCTAATTTAGAACATTGTTTAGCAGGCTTTGCCTGTCAAGCAAGACTTTGTAAGCGGAGAATTTGTGATACATTTTCTCCGCTTATTCAGTATATACCGCTTGTGGTATATACAAAATTACACAAGGAGGATAAAGATCAATGAAAAAGACAATACATACGAATCTTGTCCGTTTTATAGTCCTCGTTCTGGCGCTGTGCATGATGATCCCCGTATTTGTTGCCTGTAATGATCCCGAAACACCGGTCGATCCCAATAAGCCCGGTAATGGTACAACGCCCGGTGGCGACGGTACGACGCCCGGTGGCGATGAAAAAGATCCCGAAAAGCCTGATATCTATGACGTGGCAGATAGTCTGCCCGAATCCGAAAACTATGGCACGACGTTCAACATCCTGTTCTTCCAGGAAAAGCTTGCCAACAACTTCTGGGTAGACGAGCGTACCGGCGGTGTTATTGATAATGCTGTTTACGATGCAATCTCCAGAACAGAAGAGCGCTTTGGCGTGGATATCGTTGGTATCAAGTCTTCGGCAGGTAGCGAGATCGATCACGTGACGCAGATCAGAAACCAGATCACCGGCGGTAAGCCCGACTTTGATATGGTTCGTGCGCATGACGTTCAGGGTGCCAACCTCTCACTCGAGGGAGTGTTTATGGACCTGTACGATGTACCCAACCTGGACTTTTCTAAGCCCTGGTGGCCCGCAAACACCATTCAGTCGCTGACATTTATGGGCCAGATGTATCTGATCTCTTCGTCCATTTCGTATCAGGGTCTGTCTTCGACCAGTTCTGTTTTCTTCAACAAGACCATGATGGAAGACTACGATATCGAGGAGCCTTACGAGGCTGTTAAGAGCGGCGAATGGTATCTGAGCGATATGTTTGCTTCCATCGAGGACTTCTGGCAGGAAGGCGATGATGGATACGAAGGCAAGAGCCAGGATGATATTTTTGGTGTTGTTGTTCCGTATCAGTTGTATGCTTGGCAGGAATCCTTTGGCATCGAGCTGGTTCAGAAGGATCCCGACACTGGCGAGTTGATTCTCAACGGTTACGATGAGCGTATTCTGCCTTTGTTTGATGAGCTGTACAGCGTTTGCTGGGAGAATGACGGCGGATATATGCTTCCCAGAGAAGATGCTAAGGTTATTTTCGGTGAGGGCCGTGCGGTCTACATTCCCGTTGATCTGGGTGCTGCTGTTACTAACTTCCTGAACTACGATATCGAATACGGTATCGTTCCTTATCCGAAGCTGGATGAGTCGCAGGAACAGTACTATGCCGGCTATACTGACCGTTACTTTGCAATCCCCTATAACTGCTCGGACCCCGAGTATGTAGGTACCATTTTGGAATCTATGAGTGCCGAGGGTTACCGTCAGGTAACGCCTGCTTATTTTGAGGTTGCGCTCAAGAACCGTTACACCAAGGACGAAACGTCCAAGGAAATGGTCGATCTGATCAAGAAGAGCATGATCCTGGACTTCGCTTACGTTTACGGCGCAGACAAGTGGTGGAGCCGTTCGCTGTATCACCTGCTCAGCGGTAAGGATAAGGATGCAAGCAAGGACTATGCTTCGTATTATACAACCATGCTGCCCGAGGCAGAGGCTCGTGTTGACAAGGTAACTGCTGCATTCGAAGATATGCTGGCAAAGAAAGACCAGTAAGCTACACATTAAATAAAATCAAGCGGAGACGTGATTTATATCTGTTCTCCGCTTGATGAATATTATGAAGTATTCGACGAAAATTAGGAGGATAAAATGATGCGCAACAAGTTCCAAAGAATCGTATTTGTTTTGCTGGCACTGTGCATGGTTGCTTCAGTGTTTGTTGCCTGCCATCAACCGGAGGGACCTCAAAATCCGGATGTGCCGGAGGGCACAAAGCCGGAGCAAGGCGGTGGAAGCAAGGATGAGGAAAATGAGCAGCCTCAACTGCCGGACATTTATGATGTGGAGGATAGTCTTCCCGAATCCGAGAATTACGGGACGACATTTACCATTCTTTATTTTCTCGAACAGTATTTGAATGACTTTTGGGTGGATGAAAGCACCGGCGGCGTCATTGACAATGCTGTGTTCAGCGCGGTCTCCTCGACGGAGGAGCGCTTTGGCGTTGATATTGTGGCCGTTCACTCCGGCACGGGCTCGGAAGGTGAGCACGTTACTTATATCAAAAATCAGATCGGAGCAGGTACTACTGACTTTGATGTGGCTCGTACGCACGACGTTCACGGCGCGAATTTGTCGCTGGAGGGTGTGCTTTACGATCTGAACAAAATTGAGCAACTTGATTTTTCCAAGCCTTGGTGGCCGCAGAAAAATATGGAATCGCTCTCGTTTATGGGCCAGATGTATCTGATGTCTTCCTCCATTTCGTACCGCGGTCTGCTTTCGACCAGCTCGGTCTTCTTTAACAAGTCGCTGATGGAAGATTATGACATGGAGCTGCCGTATGAGTTGGTGCAGAGTGGGGAGTGGTATCTGGAGGATATGTTCACTTCGATCGAGGACTTCTGGCAAGAGGGCGATATGGGAATCGAGGGTAAAACCGAGGATGATATTTTTGGTATCGTGATTCCGTCTCAACTGTATTGTTGGCCCGAATCGTTTGGCATTGAGCTGGTGCAAAAAGACCCGGATACGGGTGAGCTGGTACTCAATGGTCACGACGAGCGTATGTATGATCTGGTGAACCAAATGTATCATGTTCTTTGGGAAAGCGACGGTGGCTACGTTGTCACTCGTCCCGCAGCACAGCAGATGTTTGGCCAAAATCAAGCAATCTATATTCCCGTACATATCGGCAGCGCGGTTCAGGTGTTCTTGGACTATGACGTAGACTACGGTATCGTGCCTTATCCCAAGCTGGATGAATCGCAGGATCAGTATTATGCCGGTTATACCGACCGTTATTTCGTGATCCCCTTTACTTGCCCGGATCCCGATTACGTCGGAACGATTTTGGAATCCATGAGCGCGGAGGGCTACCGTCAGGTAACGCCTGCTTATTTTGAGGTTGCGCTCAAGAACCGCTACACCAAGGATGCGGTGTCCAAGGAAATGGTAGATCTGATCCGCCAGAGCATGATCCTTGACTTTGCTTACGTTTATGGCGGAAATAAGTGGTGGACTGACACCATGCGCGACCTGCTGGCCAGCACTCAACCGAACAGCGATTATGCGTCTTACTATCAAAAGGCACTTCCCGGCGCAGAGGATCGCGTTGATAAAGTGACCGAGGCATTCCGGGAAATGCTGGAGGGCAAGCAAGATTAAGATTGATCATTCAAGTCAATTTGTTGACTTACCGGCCCCCCGCTGCGTGCGGCGGAGTGCCATATATTACTTTGGGGATTGGTGAAATTCCATACCGGCAGTATAGTCTGCGAACCCTAAATGGGCCGATCGGGTGAAATTCCCGAACCGACGGTAGAATTCGGCATGACCGAATTTACAAGCCTGAGTTGAAGGCTTGCATGCTTATGTTTTTTGAATGTGAGTGTGATAAAGTCCGGATGGGAAAAGATAGCAAGGGTAATTGCGACAGCATTACCATTGGATATCAGACCTTTCATTGATGGTTTTGAAATGAGAAAGGAATGATGTAACATGAGTAAATCCGTTAGCCGTAGAGAAAAATTGTTACGTATGGCTGTCGTGGCTGTCTTTTGTGCCATGGCATATGCTTGTCAATTTGTTTTTCGTATTCACGTTTCGTTTTTGACGTTTGATGCCAAGGATGCTGTTATGGCGATCGGCGCGATGATCTTTGGACCCATATGGGGTGTGGTCATGGCTCTGATCGTTTCGCTGTTGGAGTTTGTGAGCATCAGCGGCACGGGCGTGTATGGCTTGATCATGAATTTTGCCTCCAGCGCATCCTTTTGCGCCATCTGCGCGGGCGTGTATGCACGCAAACGAACCATGACGAGGGCTATGTTGGGACTGGCGACGGCCGTGCTCGGCACGACTGCTATTATGATGGTCATGAATTTGTTGGTAACGCCGTACTATATGACTGGTGGCTCGGTCGATGCCGTTGTGGCGATTATTCCTACACTGCTGTTGCCCTTTAATCTGACCAAAACGCTGATGAACGCGGCGCTGGTACTGGTGCTGTATAAGCCCGTTTCGGTTTCGCTGAAAAAAGCGCGTATTCTCAAGGGCGGCCCCGACAACTTTACCTTTGACAAAAAAACGCTGGCTGTCCTTGTCGGCGGTCTCGCTCTTATCGCACTGTGCGTCGTGATCTTTTTGGTTGTGCTGCACGGTTCGGTTTGATCAATACTCAACGAAAAAAACAAGGAGGTACAGCGGTGTGATCGATGCCATTGAAACGTTCTTTTTAGAAACGGTCGGGCGCGAGCTTTGCGTGTTTTTTTGTGCGATGCTGCCCATCATTGAATTGCGCGGCGCTGTGCCGCTTGGTGCGGGATTGGGACTGCCGTGGTGGCAGAGCTTTGCTTTGAGCGTGCTGGGTAATACGTTGCCTGTTCCGATTCTGTTATTGCTATGGCAGGCCATTATGCGTACGTTGCGATATTTCAAGTGGACGACAGGGCTTGCTGATTGGATGGAAGCGCGGGCTTTGCGTTCCCGTGAGCGGGTGGAGAACCGCGCGTTTTGGGGACTATTGATCTCTGTAGCCATCCCGCTTCCCGGAACGGGAGCGTGGACAGGCAGCCTTTTGGCCTCGCTGACGGGCATTCGTTTTTGGAAGGCGTTGCTGGCGATCGTACTGGGCGTTATTGGCGCCGGTGTGATTATGACGCTTGTTTCTTATGGAACGGTTGCGGTATTTGAGGCGTGGTTTTGATGGAAATAGGCAAAAAAGAGAAGTGGCAGTTGCCACTTCTCTTTTTTGCGGAAAGATTGTCGTCTGAAGGTCAGCCAAACAAAAAAGGGAGCTTGCAAAGAAGCTCCCTATCATCATTTTTCAACGCACAGCGGAAACCGCAGCAAAACCTTGAACAGATCGCCATCAATATCCAGCGATAGCTCTCCGCCCATCAATTCGGTCAAGCTCTGCGCAATAGACAGCCCCAGACCGCTTCCTTCGGTGTGCCGTGATCGGTCACCGCGCACAAAGCGTTCTAACAGATCTGCGGCAGGCACATTGAGCTCTTCTTTGGAAATATTGCGGAACAACAGTGTTGCATATCCGTTTTCTTGCGTCAGATCGAGATATACGCGAGTGCCCGGCATGGCATACTTGACCGCGTTACTGAGCAGATTGTCAAACACGCGCCAAAGAAGCTGTCCGTCTGCCAAAATGACGGGGGAGGGGGAGGCAATGTGCAATACGGGAATCAGATCGGCTTTGGTCATACGTTCCTCGTATTCGCCCAGCGCCTGGGAAAGAAGCACCTCCAGCTCGCATGGGGAAAAGACAATGTTGATGTTTCCCGTTGATGCTTTGGATATTTCCAACAGGTCCTCCATCAGCTTTTTCAGACGGGAAGATTGACGGTCGAGGGTTGCCAGATATTTTTGTGCCGCTTCACTTTCGAATTTTTCTTGTTGTAGCAGATTGATATAGCTGATGATGGTTGTCAGTGGTGTCTTGATATCATGTGAAACGTTGGAAATGAGCTCGGTTCTAAAATGCTCGCTTTTCATACGCTCTTCCACCGCGCGACTCATACCATCGCTGATGCTGTTCAAGTCCCGGGCATGCGCCTTAAAATCTCCCGGCATATGGGTTTCGTCGATTTTGTATTGCAGGTCTCCCTTGGCCAGTGCCTGACCGCCTGCTTGCAAACGGCGCATGATCAGTGCCATGGCAAGAATAATAACGGCAAAAATCAGCGTTTCTACCAGCCAGCAAATGAGCAGAGCAGAGCGCGTAGGAATGAACCAAAGTGCAAAGAACTCAACGAAAGAGACGACGAACAAAATCAGTGCCGTCTTCCAAACGACAGGCATTCCCGCGATCACTTGATGGATCGTGCGTCCGATGGGGCACAGAGCATGCCTCCAAAACCAAGCGATGGCTTGCCAAAACCAGTACAGCAGTTGGAAGCACAGGGTGTTTTTGAGCAGCGTACCGCACTTGCAACGGGTAGCAAAGCTACAGCAAAACAGAAGAAACAGCGGGGAAGCAATGAGAATCAGCAACGCCGCCGGTACAATCAAGGCAGGCTTCCAGGATTCCATCACGTGGAGGATCAAAGAGGTCAACAACCAAGCATAGACACCATATAGGGCGATCATGAGGTCGGTCGGCATGCGATCAAAGACACTCGGGCGAGGTGTACTCTCGTTTGGATGACGTCCTGCCGTGCCAAGTAACAGCACAAACAGGATTGAAAATAGTACAAAGGAAACAAAGCCGATGCCAATCAAAGCAAAGCGCTGACCATACACCTGCGCCAGCCACAGATCCATGATATAAAACAGCCCCGATCCTTCCTTTTGAACAGGGATGACAAAATGAACAAAGCGTTCTACACGGTTCTTTTCTGCACCGCTGTACAAAAGGACGGAGGTCTCACCCTCATATTGTACTTGTTCGCCGCGATAGGTCGAGGCGATGATGCGTCCACCGGGATCGGAAATGGTCAGGAGCACGTTTTCTGTAGCAAAACGGTGCAACAATTCAGCGCTGACCGCTTGGTCGTACTCATCGATCTTGGAATAGTTGGGATCAACGGGATCGTATACCTCTTCGTACACCTCACGGAGCGTTTGCTCGGCGATGGTCTTGCCAAAGTGGGTGTAGACCTCATGCTGTGTCGCTTCAAACGTGCCGGTGTAGAATCCAAACTCGGCAAGCAAAACAACAGAAATAATACTGAATAGTGCTGCGATCAGCAAAAAGCAGGCAAGTAAAAGGGAGGTTGCCTTGATGCTGTCGTGATAAAAAAAGGATGCGCGCTTGTTCTTGGTGAGGGGCTCGGTTTTTGTCGTCATGTGTCGGATACTCCCTTCTTAGGAGAGGGGGATTTCTCCATTTTATATCCCTGCCCCCAGACGACCTTAAGCCAACGCGGCTCGGAGGGATTGATCTCCAGCTTTTCGCGCAGGTGGCGAATGTGAACAGCAACGGTGTTTTCCGCGCCAAAGGGATCGTCTCCCCAAACGCGACGGTAAAGCTCCTTGGGAGAAAAGACCTCGCCGGGATGCTGCATCAAAAAACGGAGAATTTCGTATTCTGTGGGGGTCAACGTGATCTGATCACCATCGACAGTAACAATTTTTTGCTTGTCGTCCAGATGAATACTTCCCACCGACAGACGCGAACCATCCTTGAACTCGTCTGCTGAAGAACTGCCCAGTTGAGTGTAACGACGCAGTTGAGATCGTACCCGTGCTAACAGCTCAACGGGACGGAAGGGCTTGGTGACGTAGTCGTCCGCACCTAGATTGAGTCCGAGAACAATATCGGTCTCCTCGCTTTTGGCGGTCAGTAATATGACGGGAACGTTGCTCGTTTTGCGCAACTCCGTCATGGTGGCAATGCCGTCCATCACAGGCATCATGATGTCAAGAAGAATCAGATGGATGTCCTCCTGCGCGGCAATCTCCAGCGCCTGACGACCGTTGTAAGCAATATACGTATTATAGCCCTCGGCACGCAGATATATTTCCAGCGCGGCAACGATATCGCGCTCATCATCACAGATCAGTATGTTCATAAAATACCTCGCAACCTTGAAGTATATATATATTACCACAAAAAAGATAAAAAGAAAAGGGGTGTTTTGATTATTAATTGTTTAAGGTGAGAGAAAAGCGAAATTTTTTTGAAAAAGAGAAAAAAAGGCTTGACAATTTCCAAGTGATATGCTATAATAACCCCGTTGTGAAAAGGATGGCCTGGTAGCTCAGTTGGTTAGAGCGCTAGCCTGTCACGCTAGAGGTCGTGGGTTCGAGCCCCATCCGGGTCGCCACTTTTTTTACAACCAATCCCTTGCCTCTGTAGCTCAGTTGGTAGAGCAGGGGAC
>JAFVZV010000092.1 GCA_017507985.1 Clostridia bacterium | reverse complement strand
GCCCCTGCGGCAGTACGTTCTATTTGGTCGTGCTGAACGATCCGAAGAACACGCTGTATACTTTTTATTCCTCGCAGTTGTATTGCTACAAGCCCGAGGAAGAAAACTGAACCAAATGACCGCTGAAAAATTTGGCGGTCATTTTTGAAATTGCTGTAATATATGGCCGGTGTACGGTGTTTATATAGGTGAAAGGCCTTTTACACCAGGCAAAGGAGGGATACCATGGATGACGCCAAGATCATCGCGTTGTATGAGGCGCGAGATGAGTCGGCGATCGCTGAAACGCAACAAAAATACGGCGGCTATTGCCGTTATATCGCAGAGCGTATATTGGCTTGCAAGCAGGATGCCGAAGAGTGTGTCAATGATGCTTATCATAAGGTCTGGAACACCATTCCACCGCAAAAGCCCGAGTCGCTGGCAAGCTATGTCGGCATGCTGACGCGTCAGCTTTCGCTCAATCGCTATAAGGAAAATCACCGCCAAAAACGCGGTGCGGGAGTGGTGCCGCTCATTCTCGACGAGCTGCAGGAATGTATCGCGGACAAGGGAGATATGCCCAGTGTGGACGACATTGCTTTGCGCGACGCAATGAATGCGTTTCTTGCCAAACTGCCCCAACGGACGCGCATGGTATTTATGCGTCGCTATTGGTACGCGGACGAGGTTTCGACCATTGCTGCCGATTATGGCATGAGCGAGAGCCACGTCGGTGTCCTTCTTTACCGCACACGAAAGAAACTCAAAGAACATTTGGAAAAGGAGGAGATTTACGTATGAAAAACGAAAGACTTATGGACGTTCTTAGCACGGTTTCTCCCGCTTACGTGGCAGAGGCTGCGCCCGGTAATATTCCCAAGCGTACGAACAGAGGACCGCGCATGATCAAGCGTTTGCTGGCCGTTGCCGCCGTGCTGGTGCTGCTGTTGGCTGCCACCATCGCCACCATCGGCATTTCAGCCGCGGAGGAACAGCCCTTGCAGGAGATTCCGGTTGTCATACTCAAAGAAGATTTCGATCGTTTGATCGCGCAAAGGCTGGATGAAATCGATGCACAAAAGAACACGCCCCGAGAGGTAAAGATGCGTCATATGCGCTTGAAGTCGTTTTATGAGTTCTGGTGCTTGGAGCAATGCAAGAGCGAGAAGGCGTATGAAGCGGTGTTGAAGCGTTTTCCCCTTGCCGAGCTTAGCGACGTATACGCAGTGGATGCTACTGCAAGCGAGGTGGATAAAGAATTTTTGCTGGATGAACTCCGCTCCATCGGCTTTACCCAGAACGATCTGATCGAGTGCTACGAGCGCATGTACGAGCTGGTTGAGAACAGCGACGTGGAAAACAAGGAGGAAATTCTGGCCTCGCTGCCCGAAATTCCCGAGCGTCCCGGAGAAGAATAAACTTAAAATTTACCAAAGGCCCGAGGACACCTCGGGCTTTTGCTATATGGATAAAACGTACTGCCATGACCGACACTATGGATAAAACCATCAAGGAAGGGAACTATTATGCGAAAAATCAAGGTCATGCACGTTTTGACCGACACCAACATCGGCGGCGCGGGAACGCTGCTGTATAATACCGTTTGCTGTGGCGATACGGAGCGGTTTGACTATATCGTCGTCTTGCCAAAGGGAAGCCGCCTGATCGACCGCTTTATGACGCTGCCTTGCCGCATCGCTCTTGTGGCGTGCGGACAGGACAGGTCCTTTGAGGTGGGGGCATTTGCGGAGTACGTCCGTTTGATCCGCCGCGAGCACCCCGATATTCTGCACACCCACGCCGCCCTGACGGCACGGATCGCAGGACGGCTGTGCCGCGTGCCCGTTTGCATTCAGACCCGCCATTGCGTCTTTCCCATGACGGCGTGGCAGAAATCGTCCGCGTTTCGCTTTTTGTTCCGTGTCGGCAGTCGGATGCTCTCCGACCGTGTGGTCGCGGTGGCGGACGCGGCGCGAGATAATCTGATCGCGCTTGGCATGGATGCCGAGCAGATTGAGGTCATCATCAACGGCGTTTTGCCCTTGCGAGAGTGCAGTGACGACGAGGTGGATGCCGTACGTGAGCGGTGGGGCCTTGATGAGTCGCAGTTCGTCGTCGGCATGAGCGCTCGATTGGAGGAATACAAGGGGCAGGGAACGGTGCTTCGCGCGGCGGCACTGTGCAAAAACGCGGCGCCCGATATGCGTTTTATTTTGATGGGCGACGGCTCGCAAATCGACAGCTACCGCGAGCTTGCGCGCGAGCTGGATATCGAGGATCGGGTGATCTTTACAGGCTTTGTCGATGACGTCGCACCTTATTACGCGTTGATGGATCTCAACGTCAACGCCTCGTTCGGCACGGAGACCTCCAGCCTTGCCTTGTCCGAGGGCATGAGCGTCGGCGTGCCTGCGCTGGCATCGGACTACGGGGGGAATCCCCGTATGATCGAGGGCGGCGTAAACGGCTTTTTGTTTCCTCCCAAGGATGAGCAGGCACTTGCCGATCTTTTGTTGCGATTACACGATGATCGTACGCTCTTGCATGAGCTGTCCGATGGTGCCAGACATTTATATCAGCAAAGATTCACGGCTCCTGCGATGGTGGCGCGGTTGGAAGGACTGTATACCAGATTGATGATCGATAAGGGCTGGAAGGCGGCATTGGCACACTAAGGCAAAAAGATGCGTTTTTTGCCAAATTACCTTGCTTTTCCCCTCGCTGTGTGATATAATAAACCATCATAATTCCCGTGACGGAATGAATTTATCATCAAAGCGAGAGGTAGTCTGTATGAATAAGCAGTTTCGTGTATGTGTGATCGGTTGCGGCGTGATCGCCCCGAATCATATCAAAGCCTTGTTGGAAAATGAAAAGACCGAGCTTGTCGGCGTGTGCGATGTCATCGAGGAGCGTGCGCGCTCCCGCGCCGCCATGGCAGGCTGTCCCTATTATACCGATTATCATCAAATGTTAGATGAGCTTCATCCCGACGCGGTGCATCTGTGCCTGCCGCACGCGCTTCATGCTCCTGTGGCGATCGACTGTATGCGAGCAGGGGCTGACGTGCTGTGCGAAAAACCCATGGACGCTTCTCTTGCCGCCGCCGAGCAGATGAAGGCGGTGTCGATCGAAACGGGACGTCGTCTTGGCGTTATTTTCCAGAACCGTTATAACGCAGAAAACCGCGCCATCCGCGAAGCGCTTGACAGCGGCGAGATGGGCAAGCTGATCTCGCTTCACGGCGAGGTCTGCTGGTGTCGAAACGAGGCGTATTACCGTTCGGGCGAGTGGCGTTCTCGCTATGAAACTGCGGGCGGCGGCGTTATCATTAACCAGGCCATTCACACGCTGGATCTTTTGCGCTTTTTTGCAGGGTCTCCCGTTGTTGATGTAAAAGCGACGGTATCTCATCACGGCGAAACGAGCGCCGAGGTCGAGGATACGGCCGAGGGCGTCATCTTTTTTGAAAACGGTACGCGTGCGCTGTTCTATTTCTCTATCAACAATCTGGAGGATGAAGACATCCGCGTGACCATCAAGTGCGAAAACGCACGTGTGGAAAGCAGAGCAGGGGATTGCTGTATCTTCTACCGTGACGGTCGCTCCGTTCATGCCGCCGACGAGGAACGCGCCAAAAATTACGGCGCCAAGGCTTGCTACGGCTCGTCGCACGCCATCCAAATTGCCGACTTTTATGACGATCCCGACGGCAGCCGCGCTCGCTGGATGATGGAAGAGGCTCTCAAGACGCAAGCACTGGTCGATGCGATTTTGCGCTCGGGCGGCGTGTACGCATAAAAGGATTATGAGCAATCTTTATATCACCTTTGTTGCCGTGGCGCAGATGTTGGCCTTTGCCGCCCCAGCGTATCTGCTCATGCGCTTCAAAAAATACGATGAGCGATCTATTTCGGTCTTTGTAACGTTGCTCTTGTTTGTCAGTCAGCCCTGTCTGACGGCCTACTCCTTCCAAAAAGCGACCGTGCTCATTCGCGACGGTGTCGTGCCACTGGAGCTGATGCTTACCCGCGGTGCCATCGTATTAGGACTCTCACTTGCCCTGCAAGCGGCGTTTTTAGCATTGTCCTATTTCGTTTTGCATAAAAAGCAGGAGGAGGCACAGTATCGCATCTTTGCCATTGCGGCTTGCTTTGGCAACAGCGGCTTTTTCGGTGTCCCGATCCTAGAGGCGGTGATGGGGCAGGCACACCCTGAGGTTGCCATGTTCTCAGCTCTTTACTCGCTGGTTATGAACACCATGTCTTGGACGGTTGCCTCGACCATCATTACGCGCGACCGCAAATACATCAGCCCCAAAAAGATATTTCTTAACCCCAATACCATTGCGGCGGTGATTGCTATCGTCCTGATGTGCGTGAGCTTTGTGTTGCCCGAACGCATCTTTTCCATGGTGGCGACACTCGGTACTTTTTCCACGCCGTTGTGTATGTTCATTCTCGGTATGCGCTTGGCACTGGTCGATTTCAAAGAACTATTCGGCAATTGGAAGCAATATGCCGTGGCGCTGGTTAAAAACGTGGGCTTTGCGCTGTTCGCCTTTGCCGCGTTGTACTTCATTCCCGTCGAGGGCTACCTCAAACAAGCATTATTTATCATTTGTTGTTGTCCTGTGGCGAACATGGTTTTGTCCTTTTCTGAGATGCTTGGCAAAGGACAAAAGACGGCCGCCAACGTCGTGCTGTTGTCAACCATTTTAAGCCTTGCAACGCTACCGTTGCTGTGCCTGCTGCTACCGTATTTGGCATGATGGCTGGAAAGTAAATAAAATTTACAAAATGTTCATCCCTTTCGTTTTTTTGTGTGTTACAATAGCAAAAACAGTAACTGATAGTTACCAACGTGAGCACGTAAAACGAAAGGGATGCTTTTTTATTGGAAGGGAGACACGTAT
>JAFVZV010000091.1 GCA_017507985.1 Clostridia bacterium | reverse complement strand
TTGGATTTCGCGGTGCTGACCGATCACGACCACGGCGGCGTGGGAAAGCCCGACTTGTGGGAGGGAAGCCCGTCGAAGTGGGATTTGATCAAGCAAAAGGCGGCACAGTATTGCCAGCCCGGCAAGTTTTCCACGCTGCTTGGCTATGAGCGCGATTCCTATCCTTTTTATAATAATTTGGTGCTGTATTTCCGTGATGCGGATGCGGAAATGGTGCGCGGTGTGCGCGACGGTGAGATCACCGAGGAGGAGCTGCGTGCACTGCTGGCGCGCGACGACGTGATCACCTGCCCGCACGATACCTATTCCTTTACCTCTAACGCCGATTTTATTGCGCTGCCCGTCGAGCTGCACACGCCCTTTATTGAGGTCATTTCGCGTGGCGATGCGGCTGAGTATATGGGCAATCCCGCGGGTACGACCTATGCGTGCTGCGAGGGTGGCTTTTGGCAGGACGCCTTACACAAGGGCGCGAAAATGGGTGTCATCGGCGGCTCGGACGACCACAGCGGCATGAATGGGCGCGTCGATCCCAATTTGCCCTATCCCGAAAAGTACCCCGGTGTGACGGGCGTTTGGGCAACCGAAAACACTCCCGCAGCCATTTTTGAGGCACTTAGCGCCAAGCGTACGTTTGCGTATATGATGGGCGAGGCGAGTGGTGAGATGCGCGGCCGCATGGAGATCGATTTCCGCATCAACGGCCACTATATGGGTGAGATCGTTGCCCGCCCCGACAGCCGTGACTTGCATATTTTCTATCGCGTCAAGGCCGATGTGCCGATAAAGCGTGTGACGCTGGTCAAGAATTGCCGCAATTACGTGGCGCTCTCTGCTGCGTCCGAGCTGATCTTGGATTACAAGCAGGAAAATGCGACCGACTATTTCTATCTGCGCGTCGAGCTTGCCGACGGCAGATATGGCTGGACCTCGCCGATCTGGGTGGAAAGCAACTCCGCAGAGTAAATTAAGGGTGCATTCGCCAAGAGCTCTTCTTGACGGATGCGCTTTTGATTAAAAATTTCAATTTGCGTGTAGTGTACACGGTCATTTTTTCGTTATTATAGGTGAAGGGCCTTCAAAAACGCATGAAAGGGGTGAGAGCTTTGGATGATAAGCAGATCTTGAATCTGTATGTTGCGCGCTCGGAATCAGCTATTTGTGAAACCGAGAAAAAGTACGGGAACTACTGTTATACGATCGCATATCGCATTCTTGAAAATGATGGGGATGCAAAGGAGATCGTCAACGACACGCTGCTCAAAGCGTGGAATACCATTCCGAATAGTCGACCGGATTCGCTCAAATCCTATGTCGGAATGATCAGCCGTCAGCTTTCGCTTGACCGCTACGAGCAGTACCACGCACAAAAGCGCGGAGGGCAGGTAGCGCTTGTGCTGGACGAGCTTGCCGAGTGCATTCCCTCGGGGGATAGCGGAGAGGATATAGGAGAGAGCGTAGCTTTGAAGGAAGCCTTGAACAAGTTTGTTTGGTCGCTTCCCGAACGGACGCAGATTGTATTTGTGCGTCGGTATTGGTATTCGTGTTCCATATCCGAGATCGCGCAGGACCTTCATATGAAGGAAAGCGCGGTCACCGTCCTCTTGCTCCGCACAAGAAAAAAGCTGAAAGAGTTTTTGAAAAAGGAGGAAATTGACGTATGACCAATAAAAATATTTATGAAAGTCTGGGCGGTCTTGATCCTGCGGTCATCGAAAAGGCTGACCCTGCCGAACAGGTGCCGTTTGCCGCTCCCAAAAAGGCGGATCGAAAAAAGAACGCTTGGGTCAAATGGCTGACGGTTGCTGCTTGCGCTTGCTTGGTGATTAGTGGGAGCGTGCTGCTTGGGGGACTGTTTTCCGAAGATTCGCCAAATGATGATATCGTATCAGGCTTTGTGATCACGGCATATGCCGAGAACGGAGAGTTGACCGAGCTGGGAGCGGAAAACAGAGTTTTGAACGTTCTGAGTTCTTCGGTCGGGCAGAACAATCAGGGCAATATATTTGGCGTGAATATGCCGTTATTTCATTTCAAGGTGCGTCCGTCCGGCGCTATAGAGAGCAACGAGACGTTGTTTGCAAAATACGAGCTCTCTGTTTCGTATAACGGCAAGATCGTAGAAGGAACAGACGAGCACGTGATGGTGGCTTATAACGTATATGCGCAGGGATTTGAGGGGGAAAGCTCCTTTTCGGTTACGGGATGGTTTGAAGAGCCCACGGATATCACGATCAGCATTCTGGAAACCGAGAGCAGGGAGATCGTGCAAACCCTTTATGTCAACGTGTCGTATATGCCGCATAAGAACGTTTATGAGCTCAGGTACGTCGATCTGAATACGTTGATAAAGAACCAGGAGCAGGCGGTCAAGGCGAGCGATGCGCTGACAAGGTATTTCTTGAGTCAAGGTTACGTGCCGGATTATCCCGCGTATTATGGCGGATGCTATATTGAAAACAATCGGCTGCACGTCAGACTGGTAGCACCCACCGATCAGGAGATGAGCGAAATATCTCTTGTGCTTGACCTGTATAAAAACGTGGTGGTGTATCATTATGGCGAGTATTCGATGCCTGATCTGCAGGCGTATGCCGATCAAACGGTAGACAAGATGATTGCGCTTGGATATCGGGTGACTGAATGGTGCGTGAGTGACAGAACGGGCGACGTGGTCATAGCGGTTTTGGAAGAGGATTTCGACGCGGCCGTGGCTTGGGCTACCGATGCTCTCGAGGACTGTCCAAAGGTCGTGATCGAAATCGGAGACTACGTCATTCCCGAATGATTTTTGAAAGAAATATGATATGGGCTGCTTCAGGTGCGCTTAAGGCGCGCTTGGAGCGGTTCTTTTTTTGCATCATAGGAGTCTTTACATTGGCAAGCAATAACAACCGTCGGTTGAATACGCATATCCCACATTTCTATTGCAATTCAAAAATCCTTATGATATAATGAAAACAGAAACCGATCAAGGAGGCGTATATGTCCGAAAATCAGTTGAATGCAAGTGCGTTTGGGGAGAGCATCCGCCGCGGACGCAAGCAAAAGGGAATGACGCAGGAGGCTTTGGCGCAGGTGCTGAACGTTTCCGCGCAAGCCGTTTCCAAGTGGGAGACCGGGCAAAGTCTGCCCGACATCGGACTTTTGTTGCCGCTGTCCAAGGCGCTGGGCGTTGGCGTCAACGAGCTGCTGGGC
>JAFVZV010000090.1 GCA_017507985.1 Clostridia bacterium | reverse complement strand
CGAGGAGTACGGGGAGTACGAGGGGAACTTTTTTGAAAAAAAGTTCCCCTGCCCCCCTCAAAAAACTTTACAAGAAAAAATAGAAGTGTAGCCAGAACAACTTCTCCTAACCCTGTATGGGAAAGGACGTGCGCTGTTCCATAGATACTGCCGCAAGAAGCGGGGCCCTCTCCTCGCTTACGCTCGGCATAAATCTGCTCCGCAGATTTACTCCGTCCCCCTTCCCCATCTTCTCCACTAAATTAGAATTGCTTTAACAAATTTTGCTTTCCATATCTGCCGCTCGTGGTATCTACCGGCGAGCGATGCAGAATAAGTCCTTATGTCTTTCTCCTGCTACTCTTTGAAGAGCGGCACGGGAGCAGTTTCCAAAGGCGGCAGCCTTTGGCGCGCTTTCTTGGTTCGTTCTTTGCCGCGTGGCAAAGAATGAACATAAAAAACCGGACAGCTCAGCGCGCGACGCAGTCGCGCAGTATGAGCGTCAAAAGAAACGGTTGTTAAACATCCAGTTACACCCCAAATACCTTCGAAAGGACCACACCATGAACATCCTCGTCGTAGGCAGTGGCGGCCGTGAACACGCCATCATCAAAAAATTAAAACTTAACCCCTCCGTCAAGACCATCTACGCCCTCCCCGGCAACGGCGGCATCGCCACGGACGCAAGGTGCGTTCCCATCGGCGCGACCGACATCGAAGGTATCGTAGCCTTCGCCAAGGAGAACGCCATCGACTACGCCGTCGTCGCCCCCGACGACCCACTGGTACTGGGCTGTGTCGATGCCCTGAACGAAGTCGGCATCCCCTGCTTCGGCCCGCGCGCCAATGCGGCCATCATCGAAGGCAGTAAGGTGTTCTCCAAAAACCTGATGAAAAAATATGGCATTCCCACTGCGGCCTACGAGGTGTTCTCGGACATGGAGGCGGCACTTGCCTACCTTGAAACCGCTCCCATTCCTACCGTTATCAAGGCGGACGGTCTGGCGCTTGGTAAGGGCGTCATCATTGCCATGACGCGCGACGAGGCCAAGGCAGCCGTCGTTTCCATGATGCAGGACAAAAAGTTCGGCAAAAGCGGCGACAACGTGGTCATCGAGGAATTTTTGACCGGTCCCGAGGTGTCCGTTCTTGCCTTCACCGACGGCAAGGTCGTGTGTCCCATGGTATCGTCGATGGATCATAAGCGAATCGGCGAGGGGGATGTGGGACTGAACACGGGCGGCATGGGTACCATCGCCCCCAACCCCTGCTACACCGCGGCGCTGGCCGAGGAGTGCATGAAAACCATTTTCGTCCCCACGATCCAAGCCATGAACGCCGAGGGCCGTCCCTTTACGGGCTGTCTCTACTTCGGCCTGATGATGACCCCGAACGGTCCCAAGGTCATCGAATATAACTGCCGCTTCGGCGATCCCGAAACGCAGGTCGTACTTCCCCTGCTTGAGAGCGATCTGCTCACCGTCATGCAGGCTACGACCAACGGCACTCTTGCCGAAACCGAAGTAAAATTTTCGGACGGAGCGGCCGCCTGCGTCATTATGGCATCGGCAGGATACCCCGAGGCATACGAAAAGGGCAAGGAGATCACCATTCCCGAACATCTTTCGGACAGCGTGATCGTTGCAGGTGCCAAGTTGGACGGTGACAAGCTGCTGACAAGTGGCGGCCGCGTGCTGGGCGTGATTGGAACAGCCGACACGCTGCAGGGTGCCTTGGACAAGGCCTACGACAACGTAAGTCACATCAACTTTGAAGGTGCATATTACCGCCGCGATATCGGTGCTCGCGCACTGGCGGCTATGGAGGAATAAATCAGCATGGTATACAGAGTATTTGTTGAAAAGAAAAAGGAACTGGCACACGAGGCGCACGCACTGCTGTCCGACGCCCGCACACTGCTCGGCATCACGTCCCTTGAGGACGTTCGTCTGTACAATCGCTACGACGCGGAAAACATCACCGAGGAGCTGTTTGGTTACGCAACGCGCACGGTATTCTCCGAGCCTCAGCTTGATCTGACCTCGAGTGATCTGACCGCCACCGACGCCGACGTCGTGTTTGCCGTCGAGTATCTGCCCGGTCAGTTTGACCAGAGAGCCGACTCGGCCGCCCAGTGCATTCAGATCATCTCGCAGGGTGATCGCCCTACCATCCGCACCGCTCGCGTATACGCGCTGTACGGTAAGCTCTCGGAGGCTGAAGTTGCCGAGATCAAAAAGTACGTCATCAACCCGGTCGAGTCGCGCGAGGCTGTCATGGACAAGCCCGAAACACTGATCATCGAATACGATCTTCCCACCACCGTTCGCACGTTGGAGGGATTCATCGCCCTGGACCGCGCCGGTCTTGAGGCGTTTGTCAAAGAATATGGACTGGCCATGGATGCCGATGATATTGCATTTTGTCAGCAATATTTTATCAGCGAGCAACGCGATCCCACCATCACCGAGATCCGCATGATCGACACCTACTGGTCGGATCATTGTCGCCACACCACCTTTGGCACAGTCATTGACAACGTGACGTTTGAGGATGCTCTGCTCCAAAAAACGTATGAAGAATATCTTGCCGTTCGCAAAAATTTGAACCGCGAGCATAAGCCCATTTGCCTGATGGATCTGGCGACCATCGCCGTCAAGGCGCTCCGCAAGGCCGGAAAGTTAGACAAGCTGGACGAAAGCGAAGAAATCAATGCTTGCACCGTCAAGATCAACGTCGACGTAGACGGTGTCAGCGAGCCTTGGCTGCTGCTGTTTAAAAATGAAACCCACAACCATCCCACCGAGATCGAACCCTTCGGCGGTGCGGCCACCTGCATCGGCGGTGCGATTCGCGACCCGCTGTCAGGACGCTCCTACGTCTACGGTGCCATGCGCGTCACGGGCGCGGCCGATCCCACCGTTCCCGTCAGCCAGACGTTGAAGGGCAAGCTGCCCCAGCGTAAGATCGTCACCACGGCCGCCGCGGGATATTCGTCCTACGGCAACCAGATCGGTCTTGCCACAGGTATTGTTGATGAAATTTATCACCCCGGCTATGCCGCAAAGCGCATGGAGATCGGCGCGGTGATCGCCGCCGCTCCTGCCGAGAACGTTCGTCGCGAGGTTCCCGCTCCCGGTGATGTTGTCATTCTGCTGGGTGGCTCGACCGGTCGCGACGGTATCGGCGGCGCAACCGGCTCGTCCAAGGCGCATACCGCCCAGTCGGTCGAAACCTGCGGTGCCGAGGTTCAAAAGGGTAATGCCCCCGAGGAGCGAAAGTTGCAGAGATTGTTCCGCAACGCCCAGGCTTCTCGCTTGATCAAACGCTGTAACGACTTTGGTGCCGGCGGTGTGTCGGTTGCCATCGGCGAGCTGGCCGACGGTCTGGTTATCGACCTGAACGCCGTCCCCAAGAAATACGAGGGACTTGACGGCACCGAGCTGGCCATTTCCGAATCGCAGGAGAGAATGGCCGTGGTTGTTGAGCCGCAGGACGTAGACCAATTCCTCGCCCTCGCCGCCACCGAAAACCTGCAGGCCTGCCCCGTTGCCAAGGTACAGGCAGATCCTCGTTTGGTCATGCACTGGAACGGCAACGTCATCGTTGACATCAGCCGCGAATTTCTCAATTCCAACGGTGCTGACAAGCACATCACAGTTGCCCCTGCCGCTCCCAACGCATACGCCAAGGCCGTCAAGGGTACCTTCACCGACAACTATAAGGCTCTCGCCGCTGATCTAAACTGCTGCTCCAAGAGAGGCTTGTCCGAGCGTTTCGACTCGACCATCGGCGCAGGCACGGTGCTCATGCCCTTCGGCGGTAAGAATCAGCTCACGCCCATTCAAGCCATGGTTCAGAAAATCTCGGTAGAAAAGAAGCACACCGATGATTGCTCGCTGATGTCCTTTGGCTATAATCCCTTTATCTTTGAAAAGAGCCCCTATCACGGCGCATATCTGGCAGTTGTTGAATCGGTTGCCAAGCTGATCGCCACAGGTGCAAAATTTGAGGACGTATATCTTACGTTCCAAGAGTATTTTGAAAAGTTGGGACAGAACCCCACCCGCTGGGGCAAGCCCTTGGCAGCACTTCTGGGTGCCTTCAAGGCGCAGATGGAGCTGGGTATCGGCGCAATCGGCGGTAAAGACTCGATGAGCGGCTCGTTTGAGCAGCTTGACGTTCCGCCCACGCTGGTCTCCTTTGCAGTCACGACCGAAAAGGTCAAGGATATTCTGTCTCCCGAATTCAAGCAGGCCGGCCACCGCGTGGTCATGCTCTCGCCCGAGTACGACGAAAACGGCCTTCCCAAGACCCAGTCGTTGCTATCTGTTTTTGACCGCGTGACCGAGCTTGCCCGCGCCGGAAAGGTTTACGCTGCCTACACCCCCGGCATGGGCGGTGTGGCCGAGGCAATCATGAAGATGGCCTTTGGTAACGGTCTTGGCTTCCGCTTTGAGGGCTGCTGTCCCAAGTGCATCTTCGGTTATAATTACGGCTCAATCCTGCTCGAGGTTGCCGAAAGCGTTGAGGGTGCTCGCGACTTCGGTATCATTACGGATGACGGCAAGCTGACCATGGGTGAGGAATCGATCGCACTTGACGATATTTTGAGCATTTACGAGAACAAGCTGGAGGGTGTTTACTCCTGCAATATTCCCGACTCCAAGGGTCCGATGGAGACCTTCTCTTACAAGGCATCGAGCTATCCCGCGCCCGCCGTCAAGACGGCGCATCCCAAGGTGCTCATTCCTGCCTTCCCCGGCACCAACTGCGAGTTCGACAGCGCCAAGGCTGTCCGCGACGCAGGTGCTGATCCCGAGATCATGGTCATCGCTAACCGCACGGCATCTGACATTTCCGCTTCGATCGACCGCTTTGCCACAGCGCTGAAGACCGCCCAGATGGTGTTCATTCCCGGCGGATTCTCGGGTGGTGACGAGCCCGACGGTTCGGCAAAATTCATTACTGCCTTCTTCCGCAACCCCGCCATCAAGGAGGGCGTGACCGATCTGCTGGATCACCGCGACGGCTTGATGTGCGGTATCTGCAACGGCTTCCAAGCGCTGATCAAGCTGGGACTTGTACCCTACGGCAAGATCATCGACACGGACGAAAGCTGCCCCACGCTGACCTTCAACACCATCTCCCGCCACCAGTCGCGCATCGTCCGTACGCGAGTGACGTCCAACAAATCGCCTTGGTTGGCGCTGACGAATGTAGGTGACGTTTATACTGTGCCGATCTCGCACGGTGAGGGCAGATTCCTTGCCGGCGAGGAGCTGATCCGTCAGCTCGCCGCCAATGGTCAGATTGCAACCCAGTATGTTGATCTGTCTGGCAATGCAACAGGCGACGTTCATTTCAATCCCAACGATTCGGCTTATGCCATTGAGGGTATCACCTCGCCTGACGGCCGCGTCTTTGGTAAGATGGGGCACTCCGAGCGTATCGGTCAAGGACTTTATAAAAATGTCCCCGGCGAATACGACATTCGTATGTTCGAGGCCGCTGTGAAGTATTTTAAGTAAGGACGAGGAGTGCGAGGGGAACGAAGAGGACGAGGGGAACTTTTTTGAAAAAAAGTTCCCCTGACCCCCTCAAAAAACTTTATTGGAAGGAAAAGTAATAATTATTATTGCATCTTCTTCTAACTTTCGTAGGGGACGGCGCCCTCGACGCCCCGTTCTATCCATACAATAGCTACCGCAAGAAGTGGGGCCCCTTCCCCTTCTTCTCCATCATATTAGAATTACTTTAACATTTTAGTTTTTTAAGTAACAACAAAAAAGAGCCCTTGCTCTTCTTTCGGGGGAAAAGGTCACAATGCCAAATAACCCGAATACCTTGAACAACGGCTCCACATGCAGTATAACAGAAACCAAGATTTCTGTCAAGTTTTAATTTTATTTCCGCAATATTTCTTGTTTTCCATATCTGCCGCTCGTGGTGGCAAGGCGGGGAGAGATGAGGGAAAACTAAATTCTCCACGTCTTCTCCTACAGACGCGCGTACAGCTTCGCGCCGCGCTGTATCGCATTTGATGCCATTTCTTTGTCACTGAACAAAGAAATGGCGAAAGAAAATCAGCTTAAGGGCCTAATGCCCTTAAGAAACCCGCAAAACCTTTTGCTGTCTGCGCCTGCCGCTCGTGGTGGCTATGTGGCAAAAGATGCATAATAAGCATTTATGTCTTTCTCCTGCTGCTCTTTGAAGAGCGGCACGGAAAGGGAGGCCCCGGAGGGAACGTCCGGGCGTCCTTCTTGGCTACTTCTTGGGACGCGCCAAGAAGTAGCATAAAAAAACAAACCGCGAACGCGCGCAGCTGTGTGAGCGTCCGGCTACGAAGTTGTAAAAATTTTAGCTATACCCCCCTAAAATCCCCCCGAAAGGAACTATCCCCATGAATTTTTTTGATGAACTGAAAAACTACGACTCTGAAGTATTCGAGGCCTGCGATGCCGAGCTTGCTCGCCAACAGCACAATATCGAGCTGATCGCCTCCGAAAATATTGTCTCCAAGGCCGTTCTGCTGGCCGCCGGCGGTGTCCTCACCAACAAATACGCCGAGGGCTATCCCTCCAAACGTTACTATGGCGGCTGCTACTGCGTTGACGTTGTGGAAAATATTGCCCGCGAAAGAGCCTGCAAGCTGTTCGGCGCCGAGCACGCTAACGTTCAGCCCCACAGTGGTGCGAACGCAAACTTGGCTGTATTTTTCGCTCTGCTTCAGCCCGGCGACACCGTTATGGGCATGAATCTGCAGCAGGGTGGACATCTCTCTCACGGCTCGCCCGTCAATATTTCCGGTAAGTATTTTAACGTCGTGCCCTACGGCGTCAGCCCCGAGACCGAGATGATTGACTACGACGAAATGCGCCGTATCGCCCTGGAATGTAAGCCTAAACTGATCGTTGTGGGTGCAAGCGCGTATTCGAGAACCATCGACTTTGCCGCTTGCCGCAGCATCGCCGACGAGGTTGGTGCTTATCTGATGGTTGACATGGCACACATTGCAGGTCTGATCGCCGCAGGCGTTCATCCCTCGCCCGTGCCCTACGCAGACGTTGTCACGACGACCACTCATAAAACCCTACGCGGTCCCAGAGGCGGTATGATTTTGTGCCGCGAAGAATTGGCCAAGCAGATCGACAAGGCCGTCTTCCCCGGCACGCAAGCCGGTCCTCTGATGCACATCATCGCCGCCAAGGCCGTCGCTTTTGGTGAGGCGCTGACCGACGAATTTAAGGAATATCAGCAACAGATCGTCAAGAATGCCGCGGCTCTTGCTCAGGCGCTGACCGAAGGCGGCATCAAACTGGTCTCGGGTGGCACAGACAATCACCTCATGCTGCTTAATCTGGTCGATGAAGGCATTACAGGCAAGGAACTGGAGCACAGACTTGACGAGGTGCATATCACCGCCAACAAAAATACCATTCCGAACGACCCCCAGAGCCCGTTTGTGACCAGTGGTCTGCGTATTGGAACACCTGCGGTGACGACCAGAGGGTTCAAAGAACCTGAAATGAAGTTGATTGCAGGTTGGATCATTGATACCATTCGTGATTTTGAAAATTCCAAGGATCGCATCTCTGCAGAGGTTCAGGCTCTGTGCGAGAAGTTCCCCATTTATAATTAAGTTGGTCTAAATTTTCTACGTCTTCTCCTCTTGACGATCATACTGCGCGACTGCGTCGCGCGCTGATCTGTACCGCACTTAATGCCATTTCTTTGTCGCTGAACAAAGAAATGGCGAAAGAAAATAACGCGGGCTCATAATTCAGTTCTTATAGGAATGTTCAGTTACCCGCTTATGAAGAATTTTCTCACCGTCAACCAGTTCCTCGACGACAATTCAGGCGTCCTCGGTCTCGCCGACAGGGAGAGGATGGACATCCTCGAGATGATCCACGACGG
>JAFVZV010000089.1 GCA_017507985.1 Clostridia bacterium | reverse complement strand
TTGTCCCTTCACCTATGAAATACGTGCGAGATTGCGTTTTTCTGCAAAAAAGATGAAAAATTTTTTGAGAAATTTAAAAACGCACTCTGTTGGCGGTAAAAATCCGCTTTCAAAGTGCGTTTTGGTTACATCTTTTTATCACCGGTTGCCGGGTTATCAATCAGCTGACCGTCCTCTGTGAAGCGCGAGCCGTGGCAAGGACAATCCCACGTGTGCTCGGCGGGGTTGTACTTGAGCGCACAACCAAGGTGTGGGCATCGCGGCGCGGTGGGGGTGAGAAGCCCTATCACTGAGTCAAAGGCGTTGACTGCAAGTTGTGGGCGCAGAACGGTGCGCGATGGATCAAATACGGTGGCGTAGGGATTCGCCTTGCCCCTGACGAGGTCACAGAGCAGCTCGGCGGCGACCATGGCGTTTGTCATCCCCCATTTGTTAAAGCCCGTCGCTACAAATACGTTGGGCGTGGATTTCGAGTATTGCCCGATATATGGAACGTCGTCCAGCGTCATACAATCCTGTGTTGCCCATTTGCCAACAATCTCGGCGTTTTTGTAATGTTTACGGGCAAAAGCTTCAAGCTCTTGCCAACAGCCGCCCTTCTTGCCCGTGCGGTGCCCGCCACCACCCAAAAGTAGAAGGTCGCCGTAATTGCGGAAGGATAATCCCGTATCCGATTCGTCCACGTACATTCCATCAAGCTTCTGCGCGCCTTTTAGGGCGATGACGTATGAACGGTGCTGATAGAGTTTGAGTGGGTATAAACCGTGCTTGTTCAGCATGGGAAAGTGGGTTGCGACAATTAGCTTTTTATAGGTGATCTCGCCGTGGTTGGTTTTTGCCTTGTGCGGCATCAGCTCGATGACCTTGGTATGCTCGTAGATCGGCAAATCTTTGGCGATTGCATATAGGAACTTCAGTGGGTGGAACTGCGCTTGGTCTTTGACGAGTACCGCACCTGCAACCGAAACAGGCAGCTCGCTGGCATCCGACAACTCGGCTTTCACGCCGATACGGTTGAGCGCGAAAACCTCTTTTTCGATCTTCTTACGATCACCCGTGGAATAAACGTAATTATCTCGCTTTTCATAGTCGCAGTCAACGTTTTCACAGAGCTGTGCGTATTCCTTGATCGCGTTGGCTTGCGCTTTAACATAAAGCCGTGCCTTGTCCTCTCCAAAGCGTTTGATCATCTTATCGTAAATCAATCCGTGTTGCAAAGTGATCTTCGCCGTGGTGTTTTTCGTAATGCCGTCGCAGATCTCGTCAGCTTCAACGAGCATACAATCCACGCCCGCCTCTCTCAACTTGTAGGCACACAAAATCCCTGCAATCCCGCCGCCGATGATCAAAATGTCGGTCTTTTTATTTCCGTCAAGCGCATCAAAATGCGGTCCGTCTGCCGTTTTTAACCATATAGATTCCATAATAAATCCTCCGAATCTTAATAGAATTATTATTTGCATTTTGAGGCAAAATATAAACATACTAAAAAATCGAGGTAACTATGGATATTATCAAGGTCATATTAACGGCGCTTTTATCGGTGGCGGCGCTATTTATCATCACGAAAATCATGGGACACAAGCAGGTGGCGCAGCTTGACTTTTTTGACTACGTTTCGGGCATCACCATCGGTTCAATCGGCGCGGAGCTGGCGACCGAACTTGAAGAGCCATACAAGCCGCTGATCGCGCTTTGTGTTTGGGGCGGCGCGTCGCTTGTTTTGAATTTGATTGCACACAAGTTGCCGAAAACGAGAAAATATATCAACGGCACGCCAACGATCCTGATGAATGACGGAAGGCTTTATCGCAAGAATTTGAAAAAGGCGAAGCTCGACCTCTCCGAGTTTATGCTCCTATGCCGCGAGCAAGGCTATTTTGATCTTGACGAGATACAGTTAGCGATCTTTGAGCATAACGGCAAGATCTCGATCTTACCAAAGGCGGCGAGTCGCCCTGCAACGCCCGAGGATTTGAAGATCACCGCCAAAGCCACACACATCGGCGTGGAGGTCATCATGGACGGGCGTGTGATGGGAGAAAATCTATCCCGCATGGGACGGGACACGAATTGGCTTGGGAAGCAGTTAAAAGCACAGGGATATAAGGATTCAAAAGAAATCTTCCTTGGTATTTACCGTAAGGAAGAGGACAAGCTGACGCTATATCCAAACGACTGATTTCGGCATATACTGTACCGAAACCATTTTTGGAGGTACACTTATGCGACATCGAAATTGCGGTGAGCATCCCGAAATTCGCGACTACGGATGCGAGCCGTTTATATTCAATATCAATCACGCTACAAACATGAACGAAAATTTCCGTACGACGCTCTGGACCGGTGAGCATTTGCAGCTAACCTTAATGAGCATTCCCTTTTGCGGCGACATTGGCGTAGAGATGCACCCTGACGTTGACCAATTCATTCGTGTAGAGAGCGGCAGAGCCAAGGTCTATATGGGCAGTTGCAGAAATAATCTGCAAGAGCAGGCATGCGTGGACGGTAATTACGCTATCTTGATTCCCGCAGGTACGTGGCACAATATCGTCAATGTGGGCAACCGACCCTTGAAGCTCTATTCACTTTACGCACCGCCTCAGCATCCTTTCGGTACAGTGCATCAAACCAAAGCCGATGCGGAGCACGAGGGGCATTAAAAAATGAACTCGCTCGAATTGACGAGTGCGGTAACGGCACTTGCCAACGCCATCGCTTGTAAGCTATCGGTTGACGAAATCGCGCTTTTGGCGAGCATATTTGTTCAGCTTGGTGACACGCTTGCGACGATTGCAGCGCGAGAGAATTTGTG
>JAFVZV010000088.1 GCA_017507985.1 Clostridia bacterium | reverse complement strand
TGTGAAACATACGACGAGCCGGAAGAAGAGGTAAATCCTTGTCGTGTCGCATTTTTCATCTACAAAGAAGGCTCTCGTACATTGAGAACACCATACGGCGACTTTGACTTAACAAATATTGAAAAGTTACCGAAACGTCTTAAAAGTATTATCGAATTTGAAGAAGATTGACATTACATAGACTTCGTTTACCGGCATAGTTGGGAAATCTCTTTTCGAGAAATTTTCGCAACTCTACATCGCCAAGGGATACGTCTATCCGCTGGCTGAAAACCATGGATCGGTTTTGAAAAAACTTAATAAAGCAAAAGAGGTGATAACTATGGCAAACTCAGTTTTTTTGGAAAGTGAACGTTTCCGTTTATCTTTTGATTTCCAAGTGTTTGAAGCAGATATTTCCTCCCCGTCCAATACAATTTTATCGGTTTCCGTTACGAGTGCGGGATTTTCGGCATCTACAACAATGGACATTGATATAAAAGATATACCGACTTTCTGTAATGAACTGCAAAACATATATAACTCTTTGAATGGTGAAGCAATGATTCAAGAGCCGTACGGAAACAGACAATATATTCGGTTTTTGGGGGATCGCAAAGGACATATTTTGGTATCTGGCACATTGAACTCCAACGGTGCAAGTGGCTTTTGGCAAGAACTAAAATTTGAAAATTGCATTGATCAAACGTTTCTTCCTGATTTTCTGAAAAAGCTGACAACTCTGTCCACTCAATATATGCGATAATTTCATAGCTTCGTTTGCAAACATGGCGCAGCACCCCGGAAGATAGCAGTCAAGTGCATCTTCAAAACGGAAATATCTCACTACTTTAAAATTTTAACAAACAGCAAATAAGGAAACATTATGTACAGATTTAACAGCGATTATCTTGAGGGAGCGCATCCCAACATCATTGACAGATTGGTAAGGACCAATTCCATGCAGACGCCCGGATACGGTCTTGATCCCATAAGCGACAGTGCAAAAGACAAAATACGCGCCGCTTGTAAAGCCCCTGATGCCAAGGTATATTTCATGGTTGGCGGAACACAGACAAACTATACGGTTCTTGATTCTATCCTTAAGCGATATGAGGGCGTGCTGGCAGCGGACACAGGGCACGTTGCCGTTCACGAGGCAGGTGCGATCGAATATTCGGGACATAAAGTCATTACGATTCCCGAAAAAGACGGAAAAGTGTCCTACGACAGAGCAAAGGCCTTGCTTGAGAGCTTTTATGCCGACGGTTCGTGGCAGCATATGGTTCGTCCGGGGGCCATTTACATCTCACATCCTTCGGAATATGGCACCCTTTATTCCAAAGCCGAGTTAGCGTTGTTGCGTTCGCTTTGTGATGAATATGGAATGAGACTATTTCTCGACGGCGCAAGACTTGGCTACGCGCTTGCATCGCAAGGGACAGATTTAACTCTCGGGGATATAGCCGAGCTTTGCGATGTTTTTTACATCGGCGGAACAAAGGTGGGAGCACTTTTCGGCGAAGCAGTGGTATTTACCAATCCCGATTTAGGAGAAGCGTTTTTTACAGAAATCAAACAGCACGGGGCTCTTCTTGCCAAGGGGCGTATGCTCGGCATACAGTTTGATGAACTGTTCACGGATGATCTGTATATAAGTATTGCCGACCACGCAGTTAAACTTGCGATGCGGATCAAGAATGAGCTCAAAGCCAAAGGATATCGTTTCTACAATGATTCCTATACCAATCAGCAGTTCCCTATTATTTCAAAAGAAAAGCTGGATTCGCTGGAAGGACTAGTGGCCCTTGACGATTGGGGCCCGTTTGGCGACATCGAGGACAAAATGAGGCTTGTGAGGATCACCACCAGTTGGGCAACGAGCGAAGAAGCTGTCGATGCTCTTCTTTCTCTACTTTAACCACCCAAGATACGACAAAGGTATTGACAATTCCTTTTATCTGCGCTATAATTGTTTTAAGTTTAGTTTAAGTTGAGTTTTGTTGTATACATTGAGTATTTCACAAGTGCAACAAATACTCAAAATACATTTTCAAGGAGAATAATCATGAAAAACACGAAAAGAATTCTGGCCGTGATCATGACCCTGGTAATGGTATTTACCTTCGCTGTCACGGTCGCCGCAGACGACGTACTCAAGTCTGAACCTTGGGTCGCCCCCGAAAACGGCACCAACATCATCGCAGGTAACACGACTTGCGTCGTTAAGACTGACAGACAGACTCCCGATCTTTGCCTGCCCGAAATGACCGACGGTTTTGTTGGCGACAAAGCGAGCAATAATTACTGGTCTGCAGGTCACGGTGGTCACTCCGTACCTGTAGAAAATCCCATTGAACAGACCTGCCCTTCTTGCTCCAATGCTGATTGCGGCGCTTGGTTCCAGGTCAATCTGGACGAGATTTGCGAGATCGACGGTATCCGCGTAGGTACTTTGGTCAACGAAGCTGCCATCTATCACTGGGAAGCTTATGCTACCGATGATCCCTCGAAGCCTTTGACCGAGTGGGTCAAAATTGCTGAAAAGACCACCGATGAGATCTCCAACGCAGATGGCTATGCTGTTTTCTTTGAGGAGCCGGTTGAGGTAAAGGTCGTTCGTATTTACGGTACTTACTGCAACTTAACAGGCGGCGACAATCGTTTCCGTGTTTCCGAGATCGAGCTTTGGGACATTGAAGAAGTAATTGATACTCCTCCCACTGACAATCCCACGGATGATCCTACCGATGATCCTACCGACGATCCCACCGACGATCCTACGGACGATCCTACCGATGATCCCACCGACGATCCTACCGATGATCCCACGGACGATCCTACCGATGATCCCACCGATGATCCTACCGATGATCCTACGGACGATCCCACCGATGATCCCACCGATGATCCTACAGATGATCCTACGGACGATCCTACCGATGATCCCACCGATGATCCCACCGATGATCCTACCGATGATCCTACGGACGATCCCACCGATGATCCTAAGGATGATTCCACCAAGAGTGGTTGCAAGAGTGTAATTTCCGTTGGCACTATCCTGTCGATGATTTTGGCAGGTGCATGGGTTACGATCGCCGCTCGTAAGAAGAACGACTAATCACAGCATTATTACAAGAAACAAGCCCGCCGCTTTTGCGACGGGCTTGTTTGATATTGACATGGCTTGCGGGTTGTGATAAAATAAAGCGATGTAAAAATGATCCAAAGGAGCGTTTACATGAACTCGTTTTTGTTCGCACTCGGCGCGGTCACACCGATTATACTCATGGTGGCGATCGGCTATCTGATCAAAAAAATCGGACTTGCAAGCGTGGATATTGCTAAGGTACTCAATCGCCTGGTGTTCCGCGTTTTCTTACCTTGCATGTTGTTTTTGAACGTATATAAGTTGGAAAGCATTAAAAACATCGACCTGGGCTACATCGGTTATGCTCTTGCCATTTTGTTGGTGATCTTTGTTCTGGGTATTCCCTGCGTGATGCTAACCACCAAGCAAGGGGCTCGTCGCGGAGTGCTGTTGCAGGCCGTCTTTCGTTCCAATTATGCACTGATCGGTATACCGCTCGCACAGTCGCTGTTTGGCGAAGAAGGACTGGCCATCGCAACGCTATTATCTGCGGCAGCCATCCCGATGTTCAACATTCTTGCTGTTGTTTCATTGTCTATTTTTCGCGACGGTGATACAAGGGTAAGTGCCAAGAAAATTCTACTTGATATTATCAAAAATCCTCTGATTTTGAGCGTGCTCGCAGGCGTCGCAACACTATGCGTCCGTGCGCTGTTTGTCCATGCGAGTATTCCCTTCCGTCTGAGCGACATCAAACCGCTATATACTGTATTAGGCTATCTTTCAAGCCTGGCAACACCGCTGGCATTGCTTGTGCTTGGTATTCAATTTGAGTTTTCCGCCGTTAAAGAGCTAAAAAAGGAGATCCTTTTTGGTACGTTGGTCAGAACCCTTATCGCCCCGACATTGGCCATCGGCATCGCTTATTTTTTCTTACGGGAGCAGTTAAACGGTTCACATTTTGCCGCGTTCGTTGCCATGTTCGCCACCCCCGTGGCAGTTTCCAGCGTACCGATGGCACAGGAAATGAAGGGGGATACCGCGCTTGCAGGACAGCTTGTTGTTTGGACAACACTCGCCTCTGCGCTCTCGGTGTTTATCGCATCGTGGCTACTTAAACTCGCAGGTGTTTTTTGACATATTTTTTTATAATCACCTTGTATTTTTACCAAATATGCGCTATAATATAGCCGATAAATCTCAAGCGAAGGAATGATAACTTATGAGCATCAAAATCGGAATTATGGGGTACGGAAATCTTGGGCGCGGCATTGAATGTGCCATTCGCCAGAACCCTGACATGGAATTGGCTGCTGTCTTTACCCGCCGTCCGCCCGAGAGCGTTAAGATTCTGACCGAGGGTGTAAACGTTTACCACGTTGACAAAGCGGTCGACATGAAGGACGACATCGACATTCTCATTCTGTGTGGCGGCAGTGCGACCGATCTGCCTACGCAGACGCCCGAATACGCCAAATACTTCAACGTCATCGACAGCTTTGATACCCACGCCAAGATTCCCGAGCATTTTGCCGCGGTTGATGCCGTAGCCAAGCAAAACGGTCATGTGGCCGTCATTTCCTGCGGCTGGGATCCCGGTATGTTTTCCATCAACCGCTTATATGCGAGCGCTATTTTGCCCGAGGGTAAGGACTATACTTTCTGGGGCAAGGGTGTCAGCCAAGGACATTCCGATGCTATTCGCCGCATTGAGGGTGTCGTAGATGCCAAGCAATATACCATTCCGATCGATGATGCCCTTTCTGCAGTCAGACAGGGCGAAACTCCTGAATTCACTGCAAGACAAAAACATCTACGCGAATGTTTTGTCGTTGCTGCCGAAGGCGCGGACAAAACACAAATTGAGCAAGAAATTAAAACCATGCCCAATTATTTTTCCGACTATGATACCATCGTACATTTTATTACGTTGGAGGAACTCAAGCGCGACCATAGCGGCATCCCTCACGGTGGTTTTGTCATTCGTTCGGGTAAGACAGGCGCTGACAAAGAGCACACCCACATCATCGAATACAGCCTCAAGCTGGACTCCAATCCCGAGTTCACCGCCAGCGTCATCGTTGCCTGCGCCCGCGCAGCTTATCGCATGAGAAGCGAGGGCATGACGGGCTGCAAAACCATTTTCGATCTTCCTCCCTCTTACCTCTCTCCCATGTCGGGTGAGGAGCTACGCAAGCACCTGTTATGACCATTCGTCAAGCTGATATAAATGATATTGATGCGCTCATGGCCTTGTTTGCCGAAGCGCGAGAGACCATTGCCGCGCTTGGCATTGATCAATGGCAAAACGGCTATCCTTCCCTCGCTGTTGTCAGCGAGGACGTTTCCCTTAACCGCTCGTACGTCGTTGAAATCGACGGTGCCGTCATCGGCACGTTCGTGCTGATCTTTGACGGTGAACCCACCTACGATCGCATCTATGACGGCGCTTGGCTGACTGAGGACTCTCAAAGCTATATCGCCATGCATCGTGTGGCCATTTCGGTCGCGCGACGCGGCTGTGGTATCTCGACTGCTATTATCAACTACGCCTCTAAGGTTGCCCTTGCAGCAGACCGTAATTCCCTTCGCATCGATACACACAAAGGCAATGCCGTCATGCGCAGAATGCTTGAAAAACACAGCTTTATCCATTGCGGTAGTATATATCTGGAAAACGGCGATCACCGTGTTGCCTATGAAAAAATTTTGCCCTTGAGGTGATACCATGAACAAGCAAGTATTCAATTATATTGTTTGCCCGTCCGTCGTTCGCGCGGATGAGGTCAGTACTGTTCGCATTCGTCCCCTGGGCGAAAATACGGCCTTTATGGCGGGGGAACGTTACACCGTGGTCATTCGTGAGGTGCAGACCGCTCACGGCGATTACAGCGTATTTACAGGCACTACGTATGAGCTGACTCCAGACGAGCAGGGCGATCTTGTCATCACTCACCGTTTTTCAGGTGAGCAAAAGCATGTTTTAACTGTCACACGCCCCGAGAGTGATCTCCGCTCGCCTCATTATGACATCACCCACCGCATCAAATACAGAGAAAACGTCACGGCAGTGCTTGGCGTCTATTCCCTGCGCCCCGATCTGTACGGTCTGCGCGCCTTCAAGGGTGAGATGCATTGCCACACCTACGAATCTGACGGCACGCAGGACGTTTGTCACACGATCGGCAACTATCGTGGCGCGGGCTATGATTTTATGGCTATTACTGACCACTATATCAGTATGTCCTCCGAAAAGAGTATGCGCCTGTATGCCAACGCCCCCGTTGATATGACACTGATGCTGGGTGAGGAGGTACATATGCCCACCGAGCATATCCACGTCGTGCATTTGGGTGGCCGTGAGAGCGTCAACGCCTATTTTCGCGCTCACAAGGAAGAAGTACGCGCCAAAGTTGACGAGATTAAAAAGACACTTACGTTGCCCGATGGCATATCTCCCGAGGACTACGCATGGCGCATCTGGATTGCCAACAAGTCGCACGAGTTTGGCGGTCTTTCTATTCTCGCGCATCCCCACTGGATTTGGAATGGCGTGTTCTTTATGGGCGAAGAAACCACAATGCAGCTACTCCGTGACGGTATACACGACGCGCTCGATCTTTGTGACGACTTGACGGATATGCATCAGTTGGACACTAGCGTCGCACTTTGGAACGAGATGCGTTTACAGGGCGCACGTATTCCTGTCGTTGCCTCGACTGACTCGCACTACACCGATGCAAGCGATCCCCAACGTCCTGCTGTGGGCGGATATACGATGGTATTCGCGTCTGACCGTCAGCCTGCGTCCATCATGCAAGCTGTGCGCGACGAAAAATCGCTGGCGGTGTTCAACCATTGCACTCCTGAGGCGATTCACGGTCCCTATCGCTTGGTCAAATTCGCCCGTTTTCTGCTTGACCACTTCTACCCCGTTTATGTGCGCCTGTGTCACGGTCAGGGCGTGCTGATGTCAGATTGGCCGCTGGACGAGCAAGAGCTACAGGCACTTGCCACGCTTAACCGCCGCAGTGAAGCATTTGCAAAAGAATTTTACGGATATTAAAAAGTAAATCGGTCATCCATAAGGATGACCGATTTACTTTTATATTCGAGGTTAGAAATCAATATCTGTTGTTGGTTCGACAGTGAAATATTGAAAAGTCGCCCATCCTCCCATAAACCTACAGACTGTGAGATAGGATCCATCTCCAACCTTAATGATCTCTCTGTATAGCTCATTCGGCATCTTCTCAAACAACGGTGCCTCTTGGCCTTCTCCCGTCAAATCGTAGAACATGGTGTAGTACGTTTCATCTTCATCATACTCTACGGTTACGAGAATGTCCGTATCTTTATAGACCATTCTACCAAAGCGCGCTTCTCTGTCAGATTGCTTTCGCTCCTTCACCATTTGTGCTGTAGTGAACGCTTCGCCATCAATTGCAAAGTGATAGTTGAAACAGTAGAAGCTAGTGCCGTCAAAAAACAGTATATCATAGCTGTACGGGCTTATTTTCTTTCCTTGGCTGATTTGCTCACCCGACAGTGAGTCGAACATGAAAATTCTGCAATTGGTAGTATTGGTTTCATTCACGCCTAAAACATGGTTCTCACGGTCGATCGCCATGGTTGCCCCATGGTAACCAGACGATATATGGATCACATCCTCTTTGTTAATATCGACATACAGCACATAGCGGGGAGAATTACCGCTCAGGCAGATCACGATGTCCCCGTCAATCAGCATATCGGAGCATACCAAATGCTTATCCGTCACGCCTGTCATCCCCTTGAGGTACATTGTCTTGATCCTCTTTAAATTTTCGGCGTTGATTACGTTGATGGCAAAGTCAGCGTCCGTAGCCAAGTGATATACCAAATACCCGTTGTCTGCATCCATGGCAATAACCCTACTTCCCACTTGAATTTTGCCCAACTGTTCCATGGTCTGCACATCATACATAACGATATAATAGTGTTTGTTAGTATCTACTTCAGTAACAAACAAATGTCCCGTCTTGCGGTCATAGGCATAGTCGGCCATCATATCCATGATTAGGGTGCTTTGGGTGCGAACGGCCAGCGTATCGTAGAACAGGTCAAAGCCCAGCGAAGCGTTGACGGCTTCAAAAAATTCGTTCAGCTTTTTCTCCAGCTCCTCGCCCAGCGCGTCCATATCTTGGGCAGTCATCGTCAACAGATCAACATCAGGATCTCTGCGAGCGACTCTTTGACGGCCACTTTGCATTTCAAAGGAAATTGTGGACTCCGTCATTTCAAACAATACAGCATCGCCGCTCTTGAGCTCGATCCCGTCGATGGTCAGCGCGATATAGTTGCCATCGATCAGCTGTGAACCTTGCAACGTCAAAAGGCTTTCTCCACCCTCCAGCTCCGAATCTGAAATCGTCATAACAAGCGTGTAGCGATCCTCCTGTTTGCGATACGACATCGAAAACAGCTCGACGCTCTCCTCGCCAAGACGGCTCACAAGCTTGATATCATAAGAAGGATCCTTCTTGGGCTGTCCGGTCATCGTCCAACGCAGCGTGGTGACAGAACGCTCTTTACCTTCCTCCTTGTCGACCGCCATGTCTACCTCAAAGGCCATTTCCATATAGACCAGATAGCCAGATTTGATGCCATACATTAAGCGAATGAGAGCATTGTCCTGCTGCATTCCCTCAATTAAGGTGTCAATTGCCACTTCGAGTTCATCGTACAGCACATCCATGATGTCATCAATGTCCATCTCCAATTCCATGTCATCCGTCTCGATGTTCATAAACGCTTCAACGATAGACGACAGCTCTTCATAAAACTCCGGATTGTTGACCCAAGCATCCAACAGCACGTCAGTCGCGGCAATCACAGCCTGTGCATCAAGCGTCATGATGTGCAAGGTAACGGTTGTACTGCCGTCAAGCAGAGCAAGCGTCATGGTTTGTTCTTCAATCGTGGCATGTGCCATTGCCGCGTCCAGCATGGCCGTCAACACCACCTCAATCTCCTCGTATTCATACGCATCCTGCTCCGGATCGTTGAGCGATTCTACGTATTCACGGATCATGTCGTAAAGCTCTTGCGGCAAGGCATAGTCAGTACCACTATCGGGAGCGAAAATGGATTTGTCGATCCCTTCAATCAGCCCCTCAAAGGCAATCGAATATCCGCCGTCAAGCAGGCGATCGGAATAGATTTGAACGCCATCACCATCCAATAGCAGACCAATATCCACCTGCTCTTCTGCGCTTCCAATCGCGCCGCTGAGCGACAAACCGTTGGTTCCATAAACAAAATCGGCATGCATCAATACGGGCTTGTCCTGCACCCGATCACTCAGATCAGAACCAATATTCGCGGTTGCAGATACCGAGCCTCCCTTGGTTACGATGCTGTCAAGCAAGGCGATTTCAGGAAAGACCGCCTCCATTGTCTTCTCTACGGGTGTTTTGGGGACAAAGGCTCCCATTGCCATACAAAAGAGCAAAACACCGGAAACAAGAATCAAAGCAATCGCCCCTGCGATCATCAGCCCTTTTTTAGCACCGCTCAATTTGGGAGCCAAGGCTGGCGTTGATGCCGTTGTTACGAGCTCCTGCTCACCGGAAGGACTGTCAGCCGTCGGCTCTGCGGTTGGTTGCGTCTGCTTTGGCTGCTCATTCAACGACTCGTTCATTTCCTCGTTTGTCCATTCATTTTTGTTTTCGTCCATAAGTCCGCTCCTTTCGTTTGTTTACCATGCAGAACCCTTATTTTGCATTGGATGTAATGACATATCAATTATACTACAGTGGAGTTTCCTTGTCAACTATATGTGCGGTTTAGTTGGCTTAACCGTAGATGCAGATATACCTGTCTGGTCCACTTAACTTGACTTGCGCACGACATTGTGTTATAATTGATATAAAGAACCTTGCCTTTTACTATATATACGAACCAAGAGGCAAAAAAGCAACAGGTTTTCAAATAATTTTTGTTCAAGGAGATTTCATGAAGGTTTTAATGTTAAACGGCAGTCCCAAAGCAAATGGTAATACCGCGCTGGCTCTGCGCGAAATGCAATCAATATTTGCATCCGAGGGAGTCGAGGTCGAATATGTTCAGGTTGGACAGGTGACCATCAAGGGCTGCACGGGCTGTGCCTCCTGCTTCAAGATGGGCAAGTGTGTCATTGACGATATTGTCAACGAATTAGCTCCGAAATTCCAGGAGTGCGACGGCATGGTCATCGCCAGTCCCGTATATTACGCCTCGGCCAACGGTACGCTGATTTCCCTACTCGACCGCCTGTTTTACAGCTCCCGCTTCGACAAGCGCATGAAGGTCGGTGCGTCGGTGGCAGTCGCCCGCCGCGGCGGCTGCTCGGCAACGTTCGATCAGCTCAACAAGTACTTCACCATCAGCGGTATGCCCGTCGCCTCCAGCCAGTACTGGAACAGCGTGCACGGAGCGCTCCCAGGTCAGGCCGCCGAAGACGGCGAGGGACTGCAGACCATGCGCACGCTCGCCCGCAACATGGTCTTTTTGATGAAGAGCATCGCTCTTGGCAAAGAGGCCTTTGGTCTTCCCGAGAAGGAAAAGTCCGTTTGGACGAATTTTGTAAGATAAAAGTAAGAACCCGCCACTGCCGTGGCGGGTTTCCTATTTTAAGATATGTAATGATTACTTCAAAACGACCTCATGGCCGGTTCTGCCCGACTCGTAGAT
>JAFVZV010000087.1 GCA_017507985.1 Clostridia bacterium | reverse complement strand
CTTTATATGCTTTCCGAGGACGGCAAGGAGATCACCCTCTACCGTCTCTCACCGGGTGACATTTGTATGCTCTCCGCGTCCTGTGTTCTGCAAAGTGTGACCTTCGATGTGTACGTGGATGCGGAGGCGGAAAGCGACTGTTATCATATAAGCGCATCTGCCTTCAGCGACGTAAGCAACCGATATCTTGAGGTAAAAAATTACGCTTTGGAAACTGCTGTCAGCCGTTTTTCGGATGTGATGTGGATCATGCAGCAGATCGTTTTTATGAGCATGGACAAGCGCCTTGCTATCTTTCTGCTGGAGGAAACGCAGGCAAACGGTACGGATAGCGTGAATATGACGCACGAAACCATTGCACGCCACCTCGGAACAGCCCGTGAGGTCGTAACGAGGATGCTGAAGCATCTTGCCGCCGACGGCGTAATCGAGGTCACAAGAAAGGGCATCCTGATCACTGACAAAAATAAGCTGCGGAGCATTGCCTATTGACAACACCCCGCAGGTATTATTCGGTTACTGTTCCGTAATTCCAATCGTTGATACCGCCGAACTCCTTAATATTTGTATAGCCTAACGCCGCAAGCTCGCTTGCGGCGTTTTTGCTTCTTCTACCGCTTCGGCAATAGACGAGGATCAGCTGATCCTTGTCGGTTAATATACTTTCGGCCTTTGCTCCGATCTCATAATCCGGAATGAGAATAGCTCCTTCAATATGTCTCTCTGCAAACTCCTCGGGGGTTCGCACGTCAAGGATAATATAATCCTGCTCACTGTCCATCAGCGCTTTTGCTTCAGCGGGCGAGATCTGATCGTAGGTTGCCTCTTCCTGGGGGATGCTTTCCCAACTGCAGGAAACGAGTGCGATGGAGAAAATCAGTACAGCGGCAATCAATAGCCACAGCCGTTTTCTCATACCAGCTTTGCAAGAATTGCTTGCTTAGGTCTTGCACCTACGATTCTTGCAATCTCCTTTCCGTCCTTGAATACAAGCAGCGTTGGAATACTCATCACACCGTATTTCATAGCAAGGGCATTTTCATCATCTACGTTAACCTTGCCAACGGTAATGTCGCGCCTTTCCTCGGCGATCTCGTCCACGATGGGAGAGACCATACGGCAGGGCCCACACCAATCGGCATAGAAATCCACAAGTGCTGTGCCGCTTGAGATTGCGTTGTTAAAATTATTTTGATTCAGTTTTTGTACTGACATAAGATATACCTCCTTGTTCTTTTATCGTCACTTACATTCGGTGCAGACATATTCGGGCACCGTTCTTTCATTGATGACCGATTCATAGAGCCGCCATCCGCCTGCGAGATTGTAACATTCAAATCCGTTGCCGGCAAGAATGCGGCAAGCGATATAGGAGCGCAGTCCGCTGTGGCAATGCACGTACACGGGCTTACCTGTGGGGATCTCACCAATGCGCTCACGCAACGAGTCAAGCGGAATGTGCATAAAGCCGTCGATTCTGCCGCGTGCGACCTCGGTGGCTGT
>JAFVZV010000086.1 GCA_017507985.1 Clostridia bacterium | reverse complement strand
CCTTACGGTTTGCACGGCAAGCCTTACATCTCTGAGGCTCGTTGGTGAAACCCTTCTCTGCGTAAAATTCCTGCTCGCCGGCAGTAAAGGTGAATTCCTGTCCGCAATCTTTGCAGACCAAAGTTTTGTCGCTGTACATCGTTAACCCTCTTTTTCTCTTTGGCACATTTCCTGTGCAAGTAATTTATTTTACCATGCATTATGACCTTTGTCAATAACTTTTTCACAAAAACAATAAAAATTTTCATAATTTTTCAAAACTTCTGTGAAAAATATCACAAAAAGTCGAAAAAATCATCACAAAATCTTCGCTTTGATATGTCGCGCTATACACTTTGAAGCATCAAAACAAGCAGGGCGCGATAGGCCTCTGCGAGCGCTTTTTCGATATCGTGCAGACCTTCGTTGAGTGCACGGTCATATAGACTTCGTTCGCCATGCAGAACGTTCATCGCATGAGCAGCACGCGCTTTATTTTGTTCTGCATAAAATCGAAATGTGTCGGGGGCGGGAGGCTGTTTGCCTCGAACAAAGCGGGGAAGCGTCGCGGCGGCTTCATATATGAGGATGCTCATACGGCATAGGCTCTGCAATTCCTCGCGACGCCGTTCGCCGACGGATGTGCTGCGTGACGGAAACAGCAGGGCAACAGCAAAAACTGCTCCGGTGAGACGATGCAGCGCCTCGGCAAGCCCGGCACAGTCAGCACGAGATAGTGGGGACATGAAAACGCGGAATAGCTGTGCGTGTAGATCGGCAAGTTCAGACGAAGCGCGGCGATTACATTCTGAAATGTTGGCGACAAAGGCGGTCTCCTCTTGCTCGGCGGCTTGGGTCAGCAAGGTCAAAGCACTACGGGCTTCCCCTGCAAGATTGAGTAATGACTGAATATCCATGACATCCTCCCGACTGGTGATGCTTCATTGTATGCGTCAGAAGACGGGAATATGCTTGCTTGTCCAAATTGCCGAAAGTGTTGGACAGTTTGCCAAAAAATGTAACGATGCATTGAAATTGAGGCGAGAATGTGGTATAAAAAGAGCAACGAACCGGGCTTTGGCCGAAAGGAGTATTTTATGCGTGAATATGATCGCAGACAAGAGCGCACCGGCGTGCAGGAGAATCGCGACTGGGCGCCCGAGTACGACGTGCAATCTGATTTTGTTATGGTATATGGCTTTCACGATCTGGAAAAGCGGATCGCCCATTGGAAGGAGCACGGCTATGTTGTGCATCTGATGACGGGTGTGTCGTGGGGACACTATAAAGACTATCTGTACGGAGAATTTGACGGCCGCGATCACCACGACGAAGGACAGGTGCGTGGCGACGGCGTCGAGATCAATCATGGTAAGGACGTGCCTTACATGGTGCCATCGATCTCCTATGCCCACTATCTGGCTGTCAATCTGAAAAAGGCGATTGACGCAGGTATTGACGCCATCCATTTGGAAGAGCCCGAGTTTTGGGTCGCTGCGGGATATTCCGAGGCGTTTAAGCGCGAGTGGCAGATCTATTACAAGGAGCCCTGGCAAGCCCCTGATTCGAGTGCGGAGGCTCAATACCGCGCGTCCAAGCTCAAGAGATATCTGTACACGCGCACGCTGGATCATTTGTGTGCCGAGTTGAAGGAATATGCGTTGGTCAATTACGGCCGGCTGCTCCGCTTTTACGTACCCACCCACTCGCTGGTCAATTACAGCCAGTGGAGAATCGTATCGCCCGAATCTGCTTTGGTCGATTTGCCGACGATCGACGGATATATTGCACAAATCTGGACGGGAACCTCCCGCACGGCAAACCGCTACCGCGGAGATCTGCGCGAGCGCACCTTTGATACCGCCTTTTTCGAGTATGGCATCATGCAGGAGCTGGTGCGCGGCTCGGGACGCAGAATGTGGTATTTGCACGATCCCATCGAGGACGATCCGAACCACACTTGGAAGGACTATCGCTACAACTATTATCGCACGCTGGTCGCTTCGCTGTTTCAGCCCGAGATTGCTTCGTATGAGGTTTCTCCCTGGCCTGCGCGTGTCATGACGGGCACACATAAGAGCGAGGACGGCACGCGTGACGAGGGAATTCCCCCCGAATATAAGACCAATCTGTTGACCATCATGCACACCTTGCGCGATATGGAGGGGCAGGAATGCCGTTGGGTGACCGACACCCGCCAGATCGGTATACTGCTTGCTGATTCGGCCATGTATCAGCGCGCCTATCCTGAAGGCGTGCCCTATCGTCTGGAAGCATCGACGGTTCGTTGGAATCCGTTTTATGGATTGTCCTTGCCCCTCTTTAAGAGCGGTGCTTGCGTGCGCCCAGTACAGCTTGACAACGTCCGCCGCTATGCAGGCTATCTGAACGATTACCGCGTGCTGGTACTGTCGTATGAGTACATGAAGCCGGACGGTCCCGATCTGCATAACGCCATTGCCGGTTGGGTGCGTGAGGGCGGCGTGCTGATGGTGGTCGGTGACGGGAGCGATGCCTTCCACAGCGTGCGCGAATGGTGGAACCAGTCGGGGGCGGACTATCACGATCCTGCACAGCATTTGTTTGAAGCCCTTGACCTTGGCCGCGATCCTGCCGAGGGTATCTACGCTGTAGGTAAGGGGCAGGTAGGTGTTTGCCGTCTGCACCCGATGAACATTGCCGAGAGCGCAGAGCTGTGCGATGCCTATTTGGCACAAATGCACGCGCTGTTGCAGGCGGCAGGCCAGGACTTTGAACCGTCCTCGCACTTGCTGATGCGCCGCGGGCCGTACACGATATCTGCTGTAATCAACGAAAGCATCGATACGTCGCCCCTGGTGGTTGAGGGCTTATATATGAATATGTTGGACGATAATTTGGCCATCGTGCGCGATCCCGTGCAATACCCCGACGACGTTGGATTTTGGATGGCAATCGACCCCGAAGCGTCCGAGCCGGATATTTTAGCGGCTTCGGGACGTGTAGAGAACATTGTTTGTGCGGAGAGTGTGCTGTCCTTTACGTTGACGGGACCGTCCGAGATGAAGGCCTGCGTACGGTTGCAAACACCTGGCGAGCCTAAGAGTATTTGTGTTATTTGCAAGGGTGAGGCTCTTGCATACGAAGCGCAGTACGACGAGGAGAGCCGTACGACGCTTATTACGTTTGCATCGTCGGTAGAGGGTGTTGAGGTAAAGGTGGAATTCTAAATTTTTAACAATTTTTCCTTTTGACGATCATACTGCGCGCCTGCGACGCGCGCTGATCTGTGCCTCAAGTGCAGACACCACGCGCGGCAGGCGAAGACGGCAAAAACGTTTTTGTTAAAAAATTAGTTGAGTCGGGGGCGTCGCAGATAGCAAAAGCCTTTGCTTTTGCGAAAAAAGCACACCGAGCGCGCGGAGCAGGGCGAGGCTGTAGAAGCAGTTGCCCGTATTTTGCTACTCTATATAGAAAAAAGGACCGCATGGATCAAATCTCCATGCAGTCCTTTTATTTTACTATCAAAGAAAGCTATCTGCAAAGGCGGTTGCCAGCGCGTCACAGCGCTCATTATACGGATGTCCCGTGTGACCGTGAACCCAGACAAAGCTCACCTTGTGCTTTTCCAAAAGCCCCAACAGTACCTCCCACAGATCCACGTTAAGTGCCGGCGACTTGTCCGCTTTGCGCCATCCCTTGGCTCGCCATGAAATCGCCCAGCCCTTGGTGATGGCATCAATGACGTATTTGGAGTCCGAGGTCAGCGTGACCTCGCAGGGCTCACGCAACGCTTGCAGTGCGGAGATGACTGCCGTCAGCTCCATGCGGTTGTTGGTTGTTTCCCGCTCGCCACCCGACAACTCCTTTTCGATGCCCCCGTATACCAGTATGGCCCCCCAACCGCCTCGTCCGGGATTGCCGCGGCAGGCACCGTCGGTATAAATGTCTACGTGCTTCATGTTAGGCCTCCTCGCGTCAGCGGGACTCGCCAAAGGCCGCCAGTGCCCGCTTGTCGCGTGCTGTCAGCTTGACAGTCAGGTTTTCGTCCGAGGGCTCGTAGATCACGATCGTGCTGTAAGGCATGCGATCGTAGTTGACGCTGCCGACGTAATAAAAATCGACCGAAATATTGATCAGCGACTCGATGTCAAAATCCACGTCCTCAAACACGTATCTGCGGTAGTTGTACATGGCTGTTGAATCTTCGATCGGAGCCCCTGAGGATTGCAGACGGATGATCTGACGATCGGCTGTGGACTCGTTGGTCGGATTGGGATCGACCGCGATTGCCAGCGTTACGTCAACGACAGTGTCCTCACGAGAGGGAATTTCCGTTTCATCCAACGAAAAATCCCGGGCGATGTGCTTGAGTGTACTGTTATTATACCGTACCAATACTTGAACTTGATTGGCTTCGGGAATAAAAACAGCCTGGCAGACCCAAAAGTATCCCGCCGTTTCGCCCTCCATAATGACGGGCGCGTGGTCTTGGGTGTACATTATCAACTCGTTACCTGCGGTGGTATAAGCTTCGTACAGTGCATCGTTGGCTGTCAGCGTTTCCATGCGCTTGGGAACGCGTCCCGAAAGCAGCACACGCCACAGCACCAGCGCGATGATACCGAAGATCAACACGCGGGATGCATATTTGAGGCACTTGAAGAAAATCAACTGTCCTCGGCTCATTTGTGTTTGCGAATATTCCTCGTATTCCTTTTCGTAATCCATGATGGTTGGCTCCTTTTAGAGATCAGCAGTTCTTCAAGCGATCCAGCGCGTTTTGCAAAATGATTTGGGCGCTGAGTGTATCAATGACTTGCTTGCGCTTCTGTCCGCGTGTGTTGGTTTCGTTGAGAAAGCGTGAGGCGGCCATGGTGGTCATGCGCTCATCTATCAACAAGATGGGAAGCTCGGGAACACGCTCGTCCAACATGGCGGCGAACATACGTGCGTGCTCAGCGCGCTCGCCCTGCGAGCCGTTCATATTGACAGGCAGACCGACGATGATACCGACGACACCGTGGTCTTTGGCGGCTTGGGCAACGGCCTCAGCGGTTTTGGTCATACTGCCGGGGCGAATGGTTTCCAGTCCCGAGGCAAGGAAGCGGGCGGCATCGGACAGGGCAAGTCCCGTACGAACGTCACCGAAATCAACGCCCAACAATCTTCCGTTTGTTTGCTTGAGTGCTTGTATGTGTTCAATCAGCATAGGTTGCTCCTTGTGTTGGTCAATGAGGCAGCTCACCGGCCGTTAACCGAATGAGCAAAGAAATGTCATCGGGCTGAACGCGAGCCTCATGAGCGGCACGGTTGCGTCCGATCTCGCCGCATTTGGTACAGCGATGGATGATGATATAGCCGCGACGGCGGTCGGGTTCAACGCGGATGGGCTGCATGGGGGCACCGCAGCTGTTGGCACGATCGCCCGGGAGGATATCCACGTGGAGTGACCAAAGACAAAACGGGCAATGATTGCGTGAGGTATAGCCGAGCGGCTCGACCTGCCGACCGCAATGCGCACAGACAAATCCCGCATCGTTTTTTGTGAATCGTTTTTGTTCCAGCTCCATGTCGCCTCTCCTTGTTAATATATAATCAATTGTATCATATTGTCTTCCACTTGTCAAGATGCAGCCAAGGTTATGCGGGTGTTTGCCGTTGCACAAGTGCCTCTTTGCGCGCTGAAACGAAAAGGCAGAGATGCGTCAAACGCCTCTGCCAATCTTTGATTTTATTAATGATATTCTTATGGCTTTCGTTTCTTCTCGAAAAAATCACTCAAAATAGTGGCGCAGTCCTTTTCAAGAACGCCCGTTGTGACAGCCGCCTTATGATTGAGAGGATAGGCATTGAGCGACAGCACGCTTCCCATGGCTCCGGCCTTGGCATCCTTTGCGCCATAGACCACGCGACCCACACGAGCATTGACGATCGTTCCCGCGCACATGGGGCAGGGCTCCAGCGTTACATACAACGTACAATCGCTCAGACGCCAGCGTCCGAGCAGACGGCATGCCTCTTGCATGGCAAGCAATTCGGCGTGCGCTGTTGCCATGTGATCGATCTCGCGTCGATTGTGTCCGCGTGAGATGATCTGACCGTCGCGGACAACGACGGCTCCTACGGGTACCTCGCCCAATTCGTATGCTTTTTGCGCTTCAACGAGCGCCTGGCGCATGAACAGTTCATCCTGTGTCACAGTTTGTCCTCCGTTTCGAGCCTCAAATATACGACAGCAATCCTGTCGCGATCTCCATGATGCTGATGACAAAAAACGCAATCATTGTTGGCGAGAAAAATCCGTGCACTGCGCCGCACCCCAAAGACGCGCCTGGTCGCAGTCCACCATCGACTGCTCTGCCAAACAAAGGCGGGGTGTTGCGGTCACTTTGGCGATCACGTTGCAACAGTAACAGAGCAAGGCAGATCAAGCCCCCTCCAATCACGAGAATCTCAATTGCGCTGTACAGCAGCATCTCGTCACGGTAGGCCAAACGGTTAAACAACACCTCGTCCACCACCGAGAGCAGATTGTTAAACATATGGATGATCACACCGCCCCAGATCGATCCGCTTTCGACTGCCACGACTCCGAGCACAATGCCGGCAACGGTCGCGTAAAAGATCTGCTCACCTGTGCCGTGCATCAGCCCGAATAGAACAGCGCTGCCAACGACGGCGACGGTTTTACCATACGGCATCAAATGCGACAGCACCAAGCCACGGAACAAAAATTCCTCGCAAAAAGCAGGGATAAGAGAAACCGATAGATAAAGCAGGACAGCTTCATAGGGGGCAAGCTCGGGGTTGGGATCGGGATAGGCTGACGGTGGGGCTGACAGACCAAGCAGGTCGAGCATGTAAGCGTTGGCCAAAGCGGCACAATAGATGATAGCGATCGCCGCAGGGATCAGCAACAGTAGTTTGCGAGGTGCGAACGTGTCCAGCGGCAGGGGTATTCGCTCGCTCTTGGGTGTAATCAGACGGTAAAACAGGACCGGAAGCATAAATGCCAGTGCATAGATCAGCATCTCATAGATCTGTGAAGCGATGATCAAGGCTTTGCCCTGAAGCAACAGCTCCATCGCGCCGTACACAGGGTAGAGCACCAGATCCAGTCCGGTAAACAAAGCGATGAACATAAGCATCGCCGCGCCAATGCGCATGGTTGTGCGTCGATAGCTGACGTACCGCGCGTCTGCCGTAAAGGCCAGCTTCTTTACTTTTGGCTGTGACCTTGACATGATGATCCCTCCTTGTCCCTTTGATACCTCTATTATACTCTGTCGCCGTCCCTCCGTCAAGAGGTATACTGCGAGCCGTGCATTTTTTCTGTGCGCTAACGCCATGGCGGGAGGATAAAATGAAAGCATCAGCAAAGAGAGCCTTGCCGATGCTTGATATATCGAATTGATGCAGGCGGAGGATCAAGAGCGACGCTTCTTGATTATTTCTTTTGCGCTTTTGCAGATGCATTGCTCGCCGACATATCCTCGAACAGAAAGAGCGGGATATACCACGCTCTCGCGCCCGACCACCGTGCCGGGGTTGAGCACGCTGTTGCATCCGATCTCTACAAAATCACCGATCATTGCGCCCAGCTTGCGCCGGCCTGTCGGAATGCGCGCTTGTTCTATCCGTACGACAATATCCGAGCGGTCGCTCTTGATGTTGGAGGTGATCGCTCCCGCACCCAAATGTGCGCGGTAACCGAGAATGGAATCTCCAACGTAATTGAAATGAGGTGCCTGTACGCCATCGAATAAAACGCAATTTTTTAGCTCGGTCGAGTTGCCCACCACGACACGGTCGCCGATCAGTGCGCTCCCTCGAATGAAGGCGCCGTGGCGAATATCGGTATCATGTCCAATGATGCAAGGAGCTCCAATGCAGGCGCTGGGGGCGATATGAGCGGTGCGCGCCGCCCAAACACCATCGGCAAGCGTTTCATATTCATCGGGCGGCAGCCGTTGCCCGATGGCGCGGATGAAGTCCGTAAGCAAAGACAATATCTCCCAGGGGTAAGCCGCCTTTTGCAATAATGGCGCGCAGAGTGTATGTAATTGTACGTCGCGCCAAAGTATGGTATCAGCAAACGAAGCCATATCTTACCCTCCTATCCCATCCTGCAGACCCTGTGCCTGCACGACCTGCATCACATCCTCGATGGTCTGCCGACACAGCGCTGCGTCCGTTGCCTCGACCATCAGCCGCACCACGGGTTCGGTGCCGCTTTGCCGCATCAGCACCCGTCCGCGCTCGCCCAGCGTGTTTCTTGCTGTCTCCAATGCACATTGCAAAGCGGGATTGGCGATAAAAGCGGCCTTGTTTTTCGTTTTGATGTTGCGGTGCTCCTGGGGATACAGGCGCATATCGCTGCTCAAACGGGACAGAGGCAGCTTGCGCTCCATCATGACCTCCATGAGAGAGATAGCGGTCAGAATACCGTCGCCCGTGGAGGCATAGGGATGCAGAATGATATGCCCCGATTGCTCCCCACCGAGGCTGTAACCGGTTTTGGCCATGGCCTCGTAAACGTATTTGTCACCGACGGCTGTTTGAATGTGAGAGATGCTCTTATCCTCCAGGGCTCGGTACAGCCCCATATTGGACATCACGGTCGTGACGACGGTGTTGCCCGTCAGCATACCGCGCCGTTGCCATTCGCAAGCGAGTATGTAGAGAATATGATCGCCTGTCAGCACGTTTCCTTGTTCATCTACGGCAAGACAGCGGTCAGCATCTCCATCGAAGGCAAAGCCTACGTCCAAATGATTGCTCTGTACAAACGAAACGAGCCGATCGATGTGAGTAGATCCCACCGCGGCGTTGATATTCAGACCGTCAGGGCTTGTGCCAATCCCAAAGACCTTGGCGCCCAGCGCGGCGAATACGCTCTCCGCGATCATCCAGGCGCTTCCGTTGGCGCAGTCCAACCCCAGTCGCAAGCCCTTGTACGAATTGCGTGCCAGCGAGATCAGATAGGCTACGTAGCGGTTACGGCCTGCGCTGTAGTCAATGACCTGTCCAATGCCTTGGCCCGTGGCATGGGGAAGGAGCGAATCGTGTGGGTCGGAGGTATCAAGATACTCCTCGATGGCATCAAGCAATGCTCCGTCCATCTTTTCACCTAAGCGATTGACCAGCTTGATGCCGTTGTCGAAGAAGGGATTGTGCGAAGCTGAGATCATAACGCCGCAGTCCATGTCGTCCTTTCGTGTAACAAAGGAAACACTGGGCGTTGTTGTGACGTGCAGCATATAGGCATCCGCGCCCGAGGCGGTCAGCCCGGCGGCCAGCGCGTATTCAAGCATATAGGATGAGCGTCGCGTGTCCTTGCCGACGGTAATGCGGGGACGGTGAGCGCCCGCTTGATAGTAATGACCGAGAAAACGGCCGATGCGATAGGCGTGATAGGCCGTCAGCGTGCCGCCCGCCTCGCCGCGAAAGCCGTCCGTTCCAAAATAATGGGACATAATCGTACCTCCCGATTTTTTTCACTACAAAGTATAGCAAATGTACCGTCGGTTGGTTCCAAATGTTTTAACGAAAACAATGCATGAAATTTGGCGGGCGAACAAAAAACTGCGTGTGCCGAAGCACACGCAGTTGAAGTCTTATTCAATTGAAGTCAATCGATCAGCTGAGAGTGAAGCTCTGCGAGCGCTTGCTCACATTGCGCGTCCTTGGGAGCGGCGCCATGCCATTCCACGCGATTTTCCATGAAGGAAACGCCCTTGCCCTTAACTGTTTTTGCAATGATGGCCGTGGGCTTACCCTTGATTGTGCGCGCCTCGTCAAAGGCGGCAGACAGCGCGGCAATGTCGTGGCCATCGACAACAATGGTGTGAAGACCGAATGCCTGCAGCTTTTCAGGATAGGGTGTGGGGTTGAGTACCTGCTCGATCTCGCCGTCGATCTGCAGACCGTTCCAGTCGAGGATGACGCAAAGGTTGTCCAGCCCTCTGTGAGCGGCCAACATGAGTGCCTCCCAGATTTGACCCTCCTGCGATTCACCGTCACCGACAATGGCGTAGGTGCGATAGGACTTGCCCTGCAGCTTGGCGGAGATGGCCATACCGCAAGCGGCAGACAGCCCCTGACCGAGCGACCCTGTCGTCATATCAATGCCGGGAACGTGTCCAAGGCTGGGGTGTCCCTGCAGATGAGAATCGGCGCGGCGCAACGTGGTCAGGTCTTCGATCGGGAAAAAGCCTCGCTCGGCAAGCGCGGCGTACAGCGCGGGAGCGGCGTGACCCTTGGATAGCACCAGACGGTCGCGATCGGGACACTCGGGGTTCTTGGGATCGATACTCATTTCCTCAAAATACAAATACGCCATGATATCAGCGATGGACAGCGAGCCGCCGGGGTGACCGGATTTGGCGCTGTGGGTCTCTTTGATGATATCCATGCGGATGTGCGTGGCGATGTTTTTCAGTTGTGTTTCGGTGTAGTTGCGCAATGCCATGGGATAGCCTCCTCGTCGTAGAGAGTTTCTATGGATATATTATAACGGGGAAGGGGAAGAAAGTCAAGGGGTAAGGCGAGAAAGCGGGGAGATTTGCTAAAATTTATGCAACTTCGTAGCCGGGCTCGCACTGCTGCGCGCGCTCGCTGTAGCGCATTTATGTTCATTCTTTGCCACGCGGCAAAGAACGAACCAAGAAAGCGCGCCAAAGGCTGCCGCCTTTGGAAACTGCTCCGTCCGCCGTTCTGATGAAGAACGGCGGAAAGGCAGAGTTTCGCAAGCCTCCTCCATCTTGGGCGCATAAGCGCACGCCCAAGATGGGTTAGCTTGGCAAAAATTTTAGCTTTGCCGTCCTGCTTGAGCTTTTTGTATCACAGCTCCTTCGCCCATCTTACCGCCAAATCAAACCATCCCGCCGCAACTTCATTCAGCAAGCCCGGATTATCTGCCCAGGTGCGCTTATCACACAGAGACAAGCCATGTGCCCCGTGAGGATATACGTGCAATTCAAAAGGAATGTGATGCGCCGCCAGTGCTGCGGCAAACAGCAAGGAATTTTGTACCGGCACACAATTGTCGTCCGAGGTATGCCATAAAAAGGCGGGCGGTGTCGTGTCGTTGACGAACTTCTCCAGTGAGAAGGCCATTTGTTCTTCAAGCGTCGAGTTCTCACCTGCAAGCTGAACAAAAGAACCGCGATGCGCATGCTCCCCCGCCGTGATGACAGGATAGCAGGGCAGCATACCGTCGGGACGCCCCATACGGGTGGGAACGCCGCCAAAGGCGGTCTTGACTGCTGCATGATCCCAAAGAACACCTGCCGCCGCGGCCGCATGCCCGCCTGCTGAAAAGCCGGTGATAAAGATGCGGTCGGGATCGACGTTGTATTCTGCAGCGTGCTCACGAATGTGGCGAATGGCTAGACAGGCCTCGATCAACGGCTCATAATCTTTTGCGTGCTCGCCGATGCCGTAATGCAAGACAAACGCTTGAAAGCCCTCAGCCAGCCATGCCAATGCAACGGCTTCGTCCTCACGATCGGACAAAAAGCCGTAACCGCCGCCGGGACATACGATCATTGCTCGGCGCGGCGTGGGGGGCACACGCTCGATCTCGGCGTGCAGATAGACAGTCAGATCAGCGTTGGGATATTGAGGGAATATGTGCAACGTTTCCATTCTCATTTTTACTTCCTCCATCGGCAAGCGTTATTTTTTCAAAGACAGGCGAATGATCTCCTCGCACAAAGCTCCGTAGTCAAGTCCAACCTCGGCGGCCATCTGGGGGAGCAGACTGGTCGGTGTCATGCCGGGGAGGGCGTTGGCCTCCAGGCACCACATAATGTCATTCTCATCCATGATATAGTCGATGCGAGCGTAGCAATCCAGATGCAATGCCTCAAAAGCACGAGCGGTCGCTTGCTGTACCTTGAGCGTTTGATCCTCGCGTAAGGGGGCAGGGCACAGCTCAAGCGTGCAGCCGCCTTGATATTTGTTTTTGTAATCGTAAAATCCTTCCTTGGGAATGATCTCAATGGGAGGAAGGGCTCGCCCACCTAATATTCCAACCGTCAACTCGCGCCCAATGATCTTTTTCTCAACGATCAGACGGTCCTCCCACGCCGCGCCCAAGTCAAGAGCGGCGGTCAGCTCGTCTTCGGACTCCACAATCGAAACGCCTACGCTTGAGCCGCAGCTACAGGGCTTAATGACACAGGGCAGGCCGATTTCGGACAAAATACGCGTCTTGGCATCTGTCTCGCGAGCAGGACGGACGATGATCCAATCGGGCGTCGGGATGCCGGCGGCGCGAAGCAGGATCTTGGAGATTTCTTTGTCCATAGACAGCGAAGCACCAAGCGCGCCTGTGCCCGTGTAGCGGATGCCATTGCAATCCAGCCAAGCCTGCAGACGGCCGTCCTCGCCCATGCCGCCGTGCATGGCGAGAAAAACAACGTCGGCGGCTCTGCAGAATGCCAGCACGTTATGGCCGATCAGTGCCTCACCGTTGCCGCTTTGCGCTTTGAGCGCGGCAAGATCGGGCACCTCGGTGCTCACGGTGTGGTGATATTCGCCCTCGGCGCGAAAATGTGAAAGAGGATCGCCGATCAGTTCGGCACCAAGATAAACGTCAAGCAAAAGCACGCGGTGCCCGTTTTTCATCAGAGCGTTGGCAATCAACGCCCCCGAGGTTAACGAAACCTCGCGTTCAGGCGAAAGACCGCCAGCCAAAACTACAATATTCATATAGCTCTCCTTTATGTCGTTTGAATTATTACAGTGTATGCGGCGGCGTGAGAACGGCCATTCGCTCCTGCCCGCCGAGATCGCGGTGGACGGTGCAGGTATCGCCAGCCTCGGCCGCCAGCGCGCGCAGAGCGTCACCTTGATCGTAGCCCATCTCGAAGATGAAGCAGCCGCCGCCGTTCAGCGCGGTGCGATAGTCAGACCCCAAGATCATGCGACGGTAAAAGATCAGCCCGTCCTCGCCGCCGTCCAGCGCGGCACGAGGTTCATAGGTCAGTTCGGGCGCGAGCGTGTCGATCACGGCAGGGGTAATGTAGGGCGGATTAGACAAAATGGCGTCGAACGTGCCAAGCTCTGTCATAAAATTTCCATCCAGTACGTCACCGCGCACCAAACGCAACCGATCCTCGTCAATGCCGTTGCGACGGGCATTGCGCTGCGCCAGCGCGAGCGTGTTCTCAAACAGATCAACTGCCACGCCCGACAGATCGGGGCGTTCACATAAAAGCGAGACGGCGATACAACCGCTGCCCGTGCAAAGATCGATGAAACGAGCTCCCCGCGGCAGGTGTTTCGCGGCGTATTCCACCAAAAGCTCGGTATCGGGGCGAGGGATCAGACAGTCGGGAGACACCTCGTATTCCTGCCGCCAAAAGCTCCACGTTCCCAGCAGATATTGCAAGGGAAATCGCTCGATGCGTTTGTCGACTGCGCGACTCAGGGCACCTGCGGAATCAGTGAGCGGCAGATGCGAGTCGCGTCGCAACAGCGATGGTGAAAGACCGCAAAAATGCTCCGCCAAAAGCAGGGCCTCGTGATATGCGTTATCGATGCCTGCCGCCGCCAGACGCGCAGTAATATCCTGCAATGTCATGTCCGCTCTCCTTTCTTGTAACGATTCTCCACTATTATAACAGATTTTGCAGCGAATATCAATAAATATATGGGATTTTCACATGGGCTGCCTCCAATATTTTTTGAAGTGAAAGTATTGACTTTTTGTCGAATATCCCGTATAATGAAAAAAAGTAATACTTATGTAACACTTTGTTCATGAAGTCTGCCAAGGCTTCCCCCTGGCAAAGATCTCTTTGCCGGCCACTATGAAAGGAGTACACCCCTATGAACGACACCCAAACCCCGGCAGTCGAAGCCCCTGTAGAGCAGGAGTCCGCATTGCCAACAACGACAAAGGAGCGTTATGTCGCTCCCAAACGCCGCCGCAGATGGGGCGACCGTAAGGATGGCCGCCGCCTGCGCACCATCCAGCCCATGTCCCGCCTGATGCCCTTCATTATGCCCAAGAGAAGCGACGCCTGTAACATGTTTACCGACTCCTTCGACGTCACCGAGGCGGACAAGTATTGCCGCCGCATGGTTCGTGACGGCTACACCAATTTCAACTTCATGCACCTGCTCATCGCCGCCTACGTGCGCGCCGTGTCGCAGTACCCTGCCATCAACCGCTACGTCAGCGGTCAGCGCATCTATGCGAGAACGGAGATCACGGTGGTCATGACCATCAAAAAGAGCATGAAGATCGACGAGCCTGACACCTGCATCAAGGTCACCTTCGCCCCCGACGATACGGCGGCAGAGATCTACGAGAAGTTTAATCAAATCGTACAGGCGAATCAGGAGGATGTTTCCTCCAAGAGTGACTTTGATAAGATCATGGACTTCTTTACCAAGTTCCCGCGCTTGATTTTGCGCGGCGTGGTAGGACTGGTCAAGCTGTTCGACTATCACGGCGTGGCACTTCTGCCCGATCTGCCCTTCTACGGCTCTATGATCATCACCAGTATGGGCTCGCTCGGCATCCCCGCAATTTACCACCATATCTACGATTTCGGCAACTTGCCCGTCTTTTTGGCTTTTGGCAAGAAGTATTACAAACTAGTCATGGATCGGGAAGGTAACGTCTTTAAGCGCCGTCATATCGATCTTAAGGTCGTCACCGACGAGCGTATTTGCGATGGCTTCTATTATGCCAGCGCATTCAAGTACATCAAAAAGCTCATTGAGCATCCCGAGGCGCTGGACGAACGCCCCGAAAAGGTTGTCGAGGACGTCGATTGACCTGTAAAAATAAGGAAGTCTTTTCGAGGGAAAAGGCTTCCTTTTTGCTTGGGTTTAATTTCTACAAAAAAAGTATAATTATTTTTCAAAAACCTATTGACAAATGTCGAAAAGTATACTATAATGGTAGTGTAATAAAGAACAGGACAGGAGGAACGGCCATGATCGGATTGACCAGAGAAGCAGATGGCGCGCTGCGTATCGTTTGGCTGCTGGGCAAAACGGGCGAAGTGACCGACGCGGGCACCATTGCCGAGTGCGTAGCGGTATCTCCCAAGTTTACGCTCAAGATTCTGCGACAACTCTTGCAGGGAGGCTTGGTGACGGCACAGCGCGGCAAAAATGGCGGATACGCTTTGGCGATATCGCCGAGTGAGATCACGGTGCGCCGCATTGTGGAGCTGATTGACGGTCCCATCGCCATCAACCGCTGTCAGGAGGAGGATTTCTTCTGTTCCCGTATGGGATATGACAAAGGCTCTTGCCGCTTTCATTGCCTGTTTGCCGCCGTCAGTGCACGCCTTGCGCGTGATCTTGAAAGCGTGACGATGGACATGATGCTGTCTGATGAGCATTGTCCAAGTGAATTTCTGATACCCAAAAAATAAAAATATATTTCATTTATACTTAGGAGGATTTTGATTATGAAAAAGTTTGTTTGCCCCGTTTGCGGTTATGTCCATGAGGGTGAGAGCGCACCCGAAAAGTGCCCCGTTTGCAAGGTTCCCGGCGAAAAGTTCACCGAGGTCAAGGGCGAGATGAAGCTGGCTGCCGAGCATGAGTACGGCGTATATGCCAAGACCGTTAAGAACAACCCCGACATTTCCGAGGAAGACAAGAAATACATCTTTGAGCAGCTGATGGCTAACTTCAACGGCGAGTGTTCCGAGGTTGGTATGTATCTGTGCATG
>JAFVZV010000085.1 GCA_017507985.1 Clostridia bacterium | reverse complement strand
TTTTGGATGAGCAAGCCGTCATCATCGCCACCATCATGCAGGATACCAACTACGACGAGCTCAAAGAGGTCATCGAGGCTCAACTGCAAAAATAAGCGAAAAGAGCGTCGCACCAATCGGTGCGACGCTCTTTTTTTCTTACTGCGCCTTCTTGTTCAGAGTGACCGTAACCTCGGTCTGACCTGCCTCAATGGCGATCTTTTCAGTAGGGTACTCGTAGCCCGCAGGGCTAGCCCCCTCATTGATCTGAAGAGAGAGCACGCTTTCGCCGGGATCGTCCATGGTAAAGGTAACGACACCGTTTTCGTTCGTTACGTTGGGCTTTTTGCAAACGCCGTCAACGCAGATCTGCGCTTCGACCTCGGCAATGGGATTACCGTCTTGATCCTTAATGGTGATAGTGTAGGTCACCTTTTCGGGCTTGGTATCACCCTCATCCTTACCGGTGTCGGGATCGGCGGGCTGCTGATTTTCACCATCGGGCTGTTCGGTCTTGTCATTATTGTTGTCGGGAACCTCGGGGGTCTTATCGTTGCAAGCGACAACGAACGTCAGCATCAACACAAGCGTCAATGCAAGTATCAAAAATTTTTTCATGATCATTCTCCTTGTCTAATTTCACTTCGGTTTATTATATCATTCCAAAATAGATTTGGCAAGACATTTTCAAAATTTGGCCGGATTATTCGGGAATGAAGGACACGTAGGTCAAAACGAACTCGCGCGTTGTCTCCCCCGTTACCGTGAAGGCAGGCTTGCCCTCACCCATCGTAACGGCAATTTCTCCGTTAGCATCGGCGGTATAAGTCATGCCGTTGTAGGTCACCGTCAAGCCCTGCGCATCCTTGATGGTCAGCGTCATGGCAGCATTTGCCTTAAATTTCAGCGTCTCCCCCTGCTTGACAATGGCATAAGCCGTTTGCTCCTCACCCGGCACCAGCGTAATGGCGGTATCGCCACCGTGAACGAACTCATTGACGTAACAGCAAACGAACAAATACGCGTTTTCTTTGACAAGATTGAGCGCCGTCACGCCGGTTGAATTGCCGTTTTGGTCAGCCGTCAGAACACCGTTGCCCTCCGCGTCGATCTCAAACCAGCCCATCTGCTCGGCACAGTTGTTGATCATATTCACCATTTCCTTGGTCAAGGGGCACACGCCGTTGCCGTCGCAAATGGCGGCATAGGCAGCAACCATTTCGTTGTAGCTTTCCTTCTTGACCAACTTGCCATTGCCGTCATAGAACAGCTTATACATTCTCGTCGTTTCGCAGATTTTGGTAAAGGGAGCAAGATACTTACCGTACGAGCTGATGCGAACGTAGACCACAGGACCGCTTTCGCTGCCGTAATGATAATACCCATCCGTCGCGCTGTAAACGACCTTGACCGACGGGTCGGTAATACTGATATCGACCAGCTCGTGGTTAAGATAATCCGTTCTTTCAAACGCAGTAGGAATCTGGCTAAACTCATAGTCTGTCCATCCCAGCACAGGTGTTGGATCGGCGATGCGCTCGATGACCAAAATGGCATCGTCGACCGTCGCGGAGCCAAGTCCGATGACCATGCGCAGCGTGCCGCCTGCCCCCTCCGTTCCTACGCTTCCGTTTTGGACTTCAATCTCAAATGCATCATTGTGCACCTTGGCCGCATTCTCCGCCAATACTACGTTAGCATCGCCAAAGTATCCCAGCGTCAGCTCCGCGTCGGACAGATAGCTGATACGATAAATACCGCCACGTTGCGGCGCGAAAATATAGTAGGCCATATCATCGCGGTCGATTTGAACGTACGTCGCGCCCTCGAATACCGCGGCAGCATCATAAGCGATACGGTCGCCAATACTTTCAAAATGCGGATAGATGGTCTGCTTGTTGCCCGCAACATTGTACAGTGTAACACAGGCTTGTGTTTTTTCAGCACTCAACGTGCACTGCTTATCATCGTAATAAAACTCACCTTTGGCCGCCGTGACGGTAAAGGTATACTCGTCCTTGTTCAACTCGAAGCTGACACTTCCGTTTGCATCGGCTTTCTTCATACCAATCGTCGCGCCGTCCTTTGACACCTCGATCAGCACGTCCGTCGAAGGTACATTGCCCTGGTAATCTACGACACTAATGGTATAGGTCGCCTTGCCATTGTCGGTCACGGGCTGCTCGGGCGGTTGTTTTTCTTCACAGCCCATGAACAAGAGCAGCGTCATGCAAAAAAGAGCAACGACGATCACACTCAAAAATCTCTTCAAGCTCATAGTAAATCTCCTTAAACAGCGTGCGGCAACGAGCATTCGTTGCCGCACGCGTATGATTCATAATACTAATGTCTGCGGCAGCATCAATAGCCGAGATATTCGTAGTAATAGCACAGCTTGGTCCAAGAATGGTCAACACCCTTGAAGGTGTACTTATCCATCAGCGTCTGCAGAATATCAGCCAACTGCTGATCCACGACAACACACCCCTGGCGCTCGGGATAGCCCTCTTCGTCCAGCATCTTATCAACGTACGTTTTCATGACAGCCGTCATATCTTTGCCATTGCCATGATATATGCCCTTGATGATGTCGTCCATCTGGTACATATCCCAATATACGTCGAAGTTTTCGCCCCACATCTCGCGAAGCTTATCCTCGTCCTTGTCTGCCTGCTCCCACGCAGTCAGCGCGACGTGGTCGTTCTCAGAAAGTGCGAAGTTAAAAGCGTGCGTATTGGTCATATCCTTGAGCGACTGGCTGGTGAAAATGTTGGTGGTCAGATAGAAATCGGCGTACAGAAGCGAGCCCTTCGTTCCATCTGCCTTTTTGTGATAGTAGTAACCGTCCTCGCCCAGCATAACGTCAATGCCGCCCGCGACGGTGTCGCCCATGGTATCGCCCGTACCCAATTCATACTCAAACGGACCGTGAGAAGCAACGATAAAATAATCAAACGTTTCACCGATGTAATTGATCTCAAAGGTGAACGCACCCGCGCCGTAAATATCGTAATACGCAAAGTCGATATAGTAAGGCGTGCCTGCCTCCATGTACGCGACCATAGAGGCGTTATTGGTATCTCTGACCAGCTGCGTGGTCACGTTGCCGTTTTCATCCTTGACTTCGGTTTCGATCAGCAGATCAGGGCAGAAGCGCTCGCCCTCGTCACCGCTGGTGTAAAGCATTCTGTCGCCAAATTCAAGCCAAAGCTTATCGTTACCGCTAAATACCCAACCAACGACCTCCTGTGAAGAGCTCTTGGAGGTGATACGGTAAACACCTGTCTTGGTGGGAATAAATTCATACAAATAGCCTCTGGGTAAAATGTTTACACCCGTATATTCTACCTTATTGGGCTTGCCCTCCTCTGCCTTGTATGCACTGTGGGTGGACAACCCCTTGATGGGATCCTCAAACTCGGCCACAGGAGTACCATCCTCGTTTTTACCGTAAGAATCATAGTAGGCGCACAGCTGTAGCCACGTATTCTCGTGCGTATCAAAGCCGTACTTGGAAACGTAAGCCTCAAGATACGTACGCAGCTCCTCAGTCACGCTGCAATAGGTGTAGATCTTGGAGTTGGCGGCGTAGTTACAGTACTTTTCCAGCTCGTTGAAACGGTTGACACCATCCACGGTAAACGTGCCGTCCTGGTACAGATTTTCGGTGACGGAAACGGAAGAAAATGCCGAACCATAGATCAGCTTGGCCAAAAGGATCGGACCATCGACGCTGCCAACATGATAGTAGCCGTCGTTCTCGTTCAAAAAGACCTGAACGTAGGACTGATAGTCCGACTTATCCTCGGTGGGATTGGTTGCTGCCTGTCTGGGAATGTAGGATGCTACAGTGACATCCTTCGCATCAACAACGCGGAAATCCTTGAGATAAACGACGTCATCGCCCGCGCTGTCGGAAACGTCCTTGTAATACACAAAGGCTACGTCATATTCGCCGTCCTCGGTTGCGACCCAAGGACAACATTCGTTCCATTTGGAGCTAATACCGCTGATCTGATAGATATCGTCTCCATTGACCAACACGTACATAACGTCATATCCCGTATCTGTCGACGAGAAATAGTCAAACACAAAAGCCTGTCCCGCCTTGAGCGTGACCTTGGCATGCAAGGTGGCAAACGAGCTGTCCAGATCGGCGTTGGAGGGAATGATGCACTTGCTTCCGTCCTTTTCGGTGATCTCAAAGGGCCAGGAATACTCGGCATCTGCCGCCTCGGTTTCAGGAGTGTAGGTTACGGTAATATCACCCTTGTTGATCGCACCGGAAAGCTCCTCCGTCGAGGGCATCTCCTTGTCGGGCTTTGCCGAGGGGATCAGCTCGGAAACATCACCGTACAGGCCCTGACGGTAATCATCCGAAACGTAATGAGCAAACATATTGGTAAAGTACTTTTCGCTGGGTACTGCACCGACATGAACAAGAGAGATCATGCCATAGCGGTCAATGATCACGCTAACAGGGTTACCGGGCACCTGGAACGCATCCTCGACGCCGGCGGTATCCTTGGCCATGGGGAAAGCCAGCTCATAGCCGTAGTAATTCTTCTTGAAGTCAGCGACCTCAGCGGCATTGTCACTGGCATAATTGTTCAGCGCGATGATCTCAATATCATCCTGATACTGCAGATACGCATTGTGCATATCGGGGAATTCTTCGACGCAGTAGGTGCAGGTCGTGTACCAGAAGTTAAGCATCACAGCCTTTTTAGTCTTGAGAACCTCGGACAGCTTGAAGGCTTCACCCTCCGACGTGGTCACCTCAAAATCGTGCATGATCATGCCCAACTGATAGGTCACACCACTCAGATCGGTATCCTCGATGATGTCAGAAACCAGCACGATATTGGTGCCGTTGGTGCCCATATCATACTTATCCTGCAGAATGTATCCATCGGGAACACCCTTGAGAGGATCTCTGGGAGTAGCTTTCTCAAGCTCGATCTTATAGTCGGGCGATGCGGGCAGCGTGAAGGACACATTACCGTTTTCATCCGTAGGATTTTTTGCAACGATATAACCGTCCGTATTATAGACATAGACCATGACGTCGCTCAGCGCCATACCGCCTGCCGTTTTTACCGACACGGTATAGTTCGCCTGTTGACCCGGTGCGGGAGGATTATTCTCTCCGGGCTGTTCGTCCACGGGAGGGGTAGTGGGATCTTTGCAAGATACCATCGACAACGCCATTGTTGCCAGCATCAGAACGGCCAGTAACAAGGACAACAATCTTTTGGTTTTGTACATACTGTTTCTCCTTCATATATGTGGAAGTGAATATTTTTAGTCAAAAATCGAGCATAGACATGGTATTATACCACAAAACTGATGAGATGTCAACAATTATTGGAAGAAACTATGATTCAGGTGAATGATTAAACCTATTTTTTGAGCCTCGAACAGCACTACGTGCGCACTCAGCGTGCAAATTTATGCCCTTAAGAAACCCACAAACTTTTTGCCTTTTCTGCCTGCCGCTCGTGGTGTCAAAACGAAGAGAAACACTTTCCGTAGGGCGGGAGCTTTGCGGTCGCGCTATGGCGCGATGCCCGTGTCTAGCGGGCAAGCAACGCTCGTGTGTCTCGGCGCAAGCCGAGATGTGTAGAGCGGC
>JAFVZV010000084.1 GCA_017507985.1 Clostridia bacterium | reverse complement strand
GACATTCTTTGCTCTGCCATCAGCGCCATGACCATGCTGATCATCAACACCGTGTTGGTTTCCTACGCCACCGATTTGGAGTACAATATCGATGAGGAAACGACGAACATTTCGGTGCGTTGCCGCTCGGCTTTGCCCGATTACGAGGAGGACGAGCGTAAGAGCTACGCCATCTCGGGATTGTTCCACGGCTATTATCAGCAGATCAAGGATCTGACCGAGGAGTACTATCAGTACCTTGAGGTCGAGCTGGTTGAAAAGTCCTTTGACGAATGACCGCGTCCACCATGCGCCCTCGGGCGCGAACCACTAACATTGGGAGGTAAGAATGATGTTGAAGCTCAGTTTACAGTTCTTTGCTCACAAAAAAGGTGTCGGTTCTACCAAGAACGGCCGTGACAGCGAATCCAAGCGCCTTGGCGTGAAGAAGTCTGACGGTCAGAAGGTCATCGCCGGCAATATCATCATCAGACAGAGAGGCACCGCAGTTCACCCCGGCAAGAATGTCGGTATCGGTTCTGACGATACTCTGTTCGCTCTGATCGACGGTAAGGTTAAGTTTGAGCAAAAGGCTAAGGGCAAGAAGCAGGTCAGCGTATACGCTGAATAATTTGTCCAAACAGAACGAGGATGCAAAAAATGCATCCTCTTTTGTTTTTTCCCTGCGTCGCAGGCGTTGACAGTTGCGTGGCAAAATGATATAATAAACTGAATATTGTTGGAGAGGAGTGAGACCATGGCAATCGGAAAACGCGTGTTTTTTGTTTTGTTGCTGTGCTTGCTGCTCTTTTTTTGCGCTTGTGAAAAGAGAAAGGCGCCCTTCCCGGCGGATACGGATCTTGCTCCCGTCGATCTTCGTGTGGCCGTTGGAGGCGAGCGCCCCAAAGCAGAGGATTTTCTTTCTGACGATGCACGCGTGCGCTGTCAAAGCGAGGGCGTGACGGTCGAATTTGCCACTGTTCCCGATTTTGAAACGATAGGAGCGCACAAGGTGGTGCTGCTTTTGCGCGACGGCAAAGGAAACGAGAGGGAATTGTCCACGCGCGTGGTCGTCGTAGAGGATACGACACCGCCGACGTTGCTCGGTGTCAAGGAGATATCTTCGTTAGTTGGTGAAGGACTGATTCTGCGCGCAGGCGTGAGTGCCGTGGATGATTGCTTTGGCAAGGTCGAATGGACGGTCGATGCCTCGGCGGTCGATACCAATCGAGAAGGTTTATATTCAGCCACCTACCGCGCGACCGATGTCAGCGGCAATGTGACCGAGCAGATGGTCTACGTTCACGTTTGGGCTGAGAAAATTACCGAGCAAATGCTGTGGAACAAGCTTGACCCTGTGATGGACGAGCTGGTCGATGAGTCAGCAACGATTGAGCAAAATTGTCGCGCCATTCACGCATACGTGCAGGGTGCGATCGGGTATTTTCCCATTTCCGATAAAAGCGATCCTGTGCGCGCGGCCTACCACGCCTTGTTTGTCAAGGGGCGGGGGGATTGTTATTCCTACTTTGCCTCGGCTATGATGATGCTGCGCCGGTGCGGCATTGAATATCTTGAGATCGAGCGTACCCACGCGCCGGGCGAGCAGACCCACTTTTGGCTGATGGTCAACCTTGCTCCCGAGGGGGAAGCGGCAAGATGGTATCATTTTGACCCGACTGTCGTTGAGGGTGGTGGTGCGGCAGGTGGAGGCTGCTTGTTTACCGACGCGCAGCTGAATGAATATAATGCCGTTGATCCCGGTTTTTATGAGTATGAAAGAGCCGACTATCCGCCCAGCGCGGCGGACATCATTACCCGATAAGGAGGGCACCATGCGCATCAAAAACGTATTGCAATATCTGGAGCATACCGCCGCACGTCTGCCCGATAAGATTGCCTTTTCGGATGGTTCGGGGGGCGCGTCAATGAGCTTTGCCGCGCTGCTTGACACCGCTCGGCGAGTGGGAAGCACACTGTGTCGCGCAGGGATGACGGGCAAGCGGGTGGCTGTTTTGATGGATCGGCATCCTGCCGCGATCGCCGCCATGCTGGGCGCTACCTATGCGGGCGCGGTTTACGTGCCGTTGGATGCGACCATGCCCAAGGAGCGGATTTGCTATATTCTCGAGAGCTGTCGTGCTGGTATGATCGTGTGTGACGAATGCAATCGCGCACTTGCCGAATCCTTCGACCGTTTGACAATGACCTACGAGGCATTGACCTCGCAGCCAACTGACGATATATCGTTGCGCAGGGTGCGTGCCCGTCAAATTGACACCGATCCGATGTATATCATATTCACCTCGGGATCTACGGGCGAGCCCAAGGGTGTTGTCGGTTGTCACCGTGCCGTTATTGATTACGGTGAGGCGTTGACGAGCGCACTGTCGCTGGACGAGCAGAGCGTGTTCGGCTGCCAGTCGCCGCTGTATTTTGACGCGCCGCTCAAGGAAATTTTGACGACGCTCATGATGGGCGCGACAACGTATTTGATCCCGAGAGGGCTGTTTTCCTTCCCGTTGCCGTTGATCGATTATCTGATAAAAAACGGCATCAATACCATTTGCTGGGTATCCTCGGTGCTCACAAATGTCTCGGCGCTCGGTGCGCTGGACGTACGTGCTCCGCACACATTGAAAACCGTAGTCTTCGGCAGCGAGGCATTACCGATATGCCACTATCATGCTTGGCGAAAAGCCTTGCCTGAGGCGACGTTCTATCAGCTTTACGGCCCGACCGAGGCAACGGGAATGTCTTGCGTTTGGCGAGCAGACCGAGAGCTGTCGGAGAATGAGCGTATTCCCATCGGCGCGCCGTTGGACAATACGGGGCTGATGCTGATCGATGAGCAGGGAAATGAAATTTTCCCCTTGATAGACCAGGCGAGTGAAATCGGAGAGATGTATTTGAGGGGAAGTTGCCTGACACTCGGATATGACCACAAGGTTGATCAGACAGAGGCGGCGTTCGTGCAAAATCCCTTGCAGGATGCATATCCCGAGCAGGTCTATCGCACGGGGGATCTGGCGTATTACAACGCGCATGGCGAGTTGGTATTCGTTGGTCGGCGTGATGGGCAGATCAAGCGCATGGGACACCGCATCGAGCTTGGTGAGATCGAGCAATGCGCACAGCGCAGTCCGAGTGTAACGCAGGCGGCGTGCGTGGTAAACAGGGCGACGCAGGAAATCATATTGTTTTATTCAGGCAGTGCCCAAGAGCATGAGGTAATGGCGGCGCTAAACTGCTATTTGCCACGATATTATCTGCCGGCCCGTGCAGTTAAAAGGAGCGCATTGCCCGTGACACCCAACGGAAAGATCGACCGCAAGACGCTATCAAAGGAGTAATTTATGGAACAAAAAATCATTGAAATACTCGAAAAAATGCATCCGACGGTAGACATCAAGCACGAGACGGCGTTGGTGGACGAGGGTATATTGGATTCTCTTGATATTGTGACGCTGGTGACCGAGCTCAACGCAGCGTTTGACGTTTGCATTCCTGCTGTGGAGATCTTGCCGAGCAATTTCAACTCGGTGGAAGCATTGGCGACCATGGTGAAACGGCTGGATGATGTTTGATTGAAGCTTTCGTTATTTTCCAAAAAATCTCGCAGAAAGGAGAGCGGCGATGTCATTATCCCTTGCGTTTGTTTTGTTCCTTGCGGTTTTGCTGCCGCTCTATTTTCTCGCGCCGCGCCGAGGGCAATGGATCATTTTACTCATTGGCAGTATCATTTTCTACGGTTTTTCCGGTTGGCGAAATCTGTGCGTGCTGATCGCCCTGACAATCATTGTCTACGTCTTTGGACGGTTGCTTGGTCGATCCCTTGACAGACAAACCGAAATACTGAAAGCGCACCGTGCCGACGGTTCGTGGGATAAGCCGACGCGCCGTGCCTTCCGCGATCGGTGTGTCGCACGGCGAAAATGGCTGTTGGCGGCCGGCGTTGTGTTGACTCTTTCGCTGCTTGCCGTTTTTAAATATGACAGTCTTTTGATTCAAACCGTGAATATGCTTGCAGGCACGTCTTACCCGGGGCCGAAGCTTGTGGTACCGTTGGGGCTGTCTTATGTAACGCTCAGCGCGATCAGCTACATGGTTGATGTGTCGCGCGGACAGCTTGCACCCGAGAAAAATCTCGCTAAATTGACATTGTTTATCTTTTATTTCCCTCAGATGTGGCAGGGTCCCATCAACCGTTACGACGAGCTTGCTCCGCAGCTCTTTGCCATTCATTCGTTTGATGCGCCAAGAGCCCTGCAAGGAGCCCTTCGTGCCCTTTGGGGCGGCGTAAAAAAGGTGGTTGTGGCGAATACGGTGGGCTTGGCGGTTCAGGCGGTGATGCAAGCCTCTGGCAACTTGGGGGGGACTTGGACATGGCTGATGATCCTTTTGTACAGCATCCAAATCTACGCTGACTTTACGGGGGGTATGGACATCGCGCTCGGCGTTTCCCACGTGCTTGGCATCGGCTTGTACGAGAATTTTGACCGTCCTTTTGGGGCTTGCTCCGTGGCCGATTATTGGCGGCGTTGGCATAGATCCATGGGTCGCTTTTTCACCGATTACGTATTCTATCCGCTATCCGTCAGCCGCTTATCGCAAAAGCTCTCCCGTCTGTCTCGTCGCTTGCCCTTGTGGACTGCCACGCTGGTAACTTGGGCGTTGACCGGACTTTGGCATGGCGCGGGATGGAATTTTGTCGTGTGGGGGCTTTGCAACGGTTTATTTATTTTGCTTTCACAGGAGCTACGCCCTTTGCGGCGGCGCTTTGGTGAGAAATTTTCTCGCGTTGCCGCGTCGCGCCCTCTGACGTGGCTGTGCTGTAGTGGCACGTTGTTCACGGTCGGTTTATTCCGCACGCTGGATCTGTCCCCTGACGCAGGACGGGTTCTCTCTCTTTGGGGACGAGCCGCTACTCCTTCGGCTGTGGTGGGGCTGTTTGACGCATCCCTTTGGACAGCGCTTGGATTGTCGATTGCCCAGTGGGGGCTGATCGCGCTGGGTGTCCTTGCCATGTGGCTCGTTGGACGCGCAACGCCGCATGTGGGTGATGTCCACACCCCTTCTCTTGGCGAGCGGCTTGCTCGTCGCCCAATGCTGTGCGCTGTTGTGTGCGCGCTGATGGTCGTTGCCATTGTTGTATTTGGGCGGTACGGCCTTGGCTACAATGCCATGGATTTTATTTACGGACAGTTTTAATATTTGAATGAAAGGAGGACAGGCAATGAAAAAAACGAAATGGATATGGGCCGTCTTGACGTTTGTCATACTCACTGCGCTCTTGTTTGGCGCGGCGCAGGCGTTGCTTGTTCCTCATGATCGTGCGGCCAACCCGGAAGCGTTTTTACTGCAAGACTATTTTGAGGCCGACACAGCACAGGATGAGGTCGTCTTTGTTGGCGATTGCGAGGTGTACGAGGCCTTTTCACCTGTTGTGCTTTGGCAGAAATATGGCATTTCTTCCCGCGTATGCGGCACGCCCCAACAGCTTGTGTGGCACAGCTATGCCGTGCTGGAGGAGGTTTTTGAGCGTTCTGATCCCAAGGTGATCGTGCTGGGTGTGTATGGTTTGATCTACAGTGAGCCGCAGAGTGAGGCGTATAACCGTATGGTGCTGGATCATCTGCCTGCATCGTCAACCAAATGGCAAGTGCTGAGTGATGCTATCGTTGAAGGCGAGAGCAAGCTGTCTTATGCCTTTCCACTGTTGCGGTATCATGATCGTTGGTCTCAGCTGTCATGGCAGGATGTCACGACGCTGTTTTCGCATCAGGAGCCCGTCTCGGTACGAGGATATCTCGTGCAGAATGGCGTGGTCGCAGGAAACGCTCCGAGTCACGAGGGGGCATTACCGCCGCGCGCGACCGCCTTTGGTGAGATGGCGTTGGATTATTTTGATCGCATTGTCACGCTGTGCCGTGACAACAATGCTGAGTTGGTGCTGATCAAAGCACCGACCGACTCGTGGCGCTATCCATGGCATGAAGAATATGAGGCACAGGTCGTCGCTCTTGCGGAGCAGTACGGATTGCCATATTACAATTTTTTGAATGAGATCGAGACCATCGGTCTGAATTATACGACCGATACCTACGATGCCGGGCTCCATCTGAATGTGTACGGTGCTGAAAAGTTGACGGCTTATTTCGGCAAAATTTTGGTGGAAAATTATCAGCTGACGGATACACGTCTGCGCGATCATGATTGCGTCGTTTGGACGGAGGATATCGCCCGCTATGAGGCGCAAAAGAAGGAGGGGGCAAAATGAAACGAATAATCGTCGTGTTGATGCTTTCCCTCGTCTTGCTTTGTGCTTGTGCTCCTCCGTTGCCGAATGAGCCTGCCCCGCTTTCACTATCTTACCGCGGTTTGGAGTTGACGGTCGGCATGGCGGCAGATGACGCAATCGCACAACTGGGCGATGACTATACCGTGACTGAAGCGGAAAGCTGTGCGGGGCAGGGGATGGATCGGATGTATACCTATCCGTCATTGCGGCTGTACGTGTTTGCACCTATGAGCGGCGCGGCGGTCGTCTCATCGGTGTCGTATATCGATGACGGTGTGCAGAGCGCGCAGGGGGTACGCATTGGATGCTCTGTACAGGATGTCATTGCGGCGATGGGGCAGGCGGATGAGGAGAGTGATACCCGTTTGATCTATCGCGGCGAGGGAAGTGTTTTGACCTTTGGTCTTCGGGACGGTGTTGTGGTGAGCGTGGTGCTCTCGGGGGAGTAGGAGGGGAAAGAATAAAATTTCAACAACTTCTTCTTTTGACGCGCATACTGCTTCGCGCTGCGCTGTGCAGGCAAGGATGTCCTTTCTTTGTCACTGAACAAAGAAAGGACGAAAGAAAATAACGCGGGCATCCAATTCAGTGCTTATGGGAATGTTTTGTTACCCGCTCCCGAAGAATTTTGCAAAGCAAAATTCTTCCCATAGAACAGAAAATTTCAATCAGGGCCTAATGCCCTTAAGAAACCCGCAAAACTTGTTGCTATCTTTGCCTGCCGCTCGTGTTGGCTGCCTTGAAGCACCGCATAACCGATAGATATGTCTATCTCTTGAAACTCTTTGCAGAGCGGCAATGCCAAGGGAGTTCCAAGAGGGAACGTCTTGGCTCGTTTCTTGGTTACTTCTTGTCGAGAGACAAGAAGTAACATCAAAAAGCCAGTACAGCGCAGCGCGAAGCAGTATGCGCGTCAAAAGAAAAAGTTGTTGGAAAATTAGATTTTCCCTTGCTTTCCCCGCCAAATCCCTTGACAAACCATATAAAATATGATAAAATAACCTGAAATGCTATGATGAAGAAGCAAAGTGTCGAAAACTCACAGAGAGCGCAGGTTTGGTGGAACTGCGCAGCGGACGGCATGGCGTATCCCTTCGGAGCAGGAACGGTGAAATCGCGCGAGACGGCAATCTCTCGCTACGAGTGTAATCCGCCCCGTGTTGCCGCGTTAAGGCGTACGGCGCAATACGAATGTGTTGACGCTTGAGTGGTGTCATTGACACAAAATGAGTGGTACCGCGGAAGGTTCTTCCGTCTCATGGTCGCGTGCGGCTGTGGGGCGTTTTTTTGTTTCCCGCCGCGAAAATGTATTCGTTGAAAATTAAAACAAAAAGGAGAAAACAAGCAATGGCAAAAGATTACAAGAGCACACTGAATATGCCGACAACGTCGTTTGACATGAAGGCAAATCTTCCCATGCGCGAGCCCAAAATGCTGGAGTACTGGAACTCCATCGATCTGTACAATCAAATGCTGGAGAACAACAAGGACAAGCCGCTGTTCGTGTTGCACGACGGCCCTCCCTTCTCCAACGGTAATATCCACATGGGTCATGCTCTGAATAAGATTCTCAAGGATTTCATCAACAAATCCCGCAGCATGATGGGCTATCGCGTGCCCTATATCCCCGGCTGGGATAACCACGGCATGCCCATTGAGTCTGCTATTATCAAAAAGAACAAGCTCAACCGCAAGGCCATGAGCATTCCCGAATTCCGTAGCGCCTGCGAGGCGTTTGCTCAGGATTTCATCAACATCCAAAGAGAGCAGATGAAGCGTCTGGGTCTGACGGCTGACTGGGAGCATCCCTATACCACCATGGCACCCGCCTTTGAGGCGCGCGAGGTCAAGGTGTTCGGTGAGATGTTCCGCAAGGGCTATATCTACAAGGGCCTGAAGCCCGTTTACTGGTGCCCTAAGGACGAAACGGCGCTGGCCGAGGCCGAGATCGAGTATAAGACGGACAAGTGTACCTCTATCTATGTCAAGTTCCGCGTCAACAACGATAACGGCGTACTGGCCGACGTTTGCGACCTTTCCAAGACATACTTTATCATCTGGACGACGACTACTTGGACGTTGCCCGGTAACTTGGCTATCGCGCTGAACCCCGTGGAAAGTTATGCTGTCGTTAAGGCAAACGATGAATATTACGTAATTGCCGAGGCACTGGTCGAGAAGACCATGGCTGAGGGCGGCGTCGAGGGCTATGAGATTGTGGCGACCATGCCGGGTAAGAAGCTGGAATTCATCAAGACCCAGCATCCTTTCCTTGACCGCGAGAGCGTTGTCCTCATGGCTGACTACGTTACCATGGACAGCGGTACGGGTTGCGTTCATACCGCGCCCGGCTTTGGTGCGGACGACTACCAGACCTGCAAGCGTTACGGCATCGACATCATCGTGCCCGTTGACGACCGCGGCTATCAGACCGAGGATGCAGGTAAGTTTGCCGGCCTTTACTATGAAAAATCCAACGAGGCAATTCTTGCCGATTTGAAGGAAACGGGTGCGCTGTTTGCTTCCAAGGAATTTGAGCACGAATATCCTCACTGCTGGAGATGTAAGTCTCCCATCATCTTCCGTGCTACTCCTCAGTGGTTCTGCTCGGTCGATGCCTTCCGCGCCGATGCGGTTAAGGCTTGCGACGACGTGACTTGGATGCCTGCGTGGGGCGGCGACCGCATGAAGCAGATGCTGGGTGAGCGTGCTGACTGGTGCATTTCGCGTCAGCGTCATTGGGGCCTGCCCATTCCCGTCTTCTACTGCGAGGATTGTAAGGAAACCATCTGCACCCCTGAAACCATCGAGAAGGTGTCTGCTATGTTTGCTGAGCACGGATCGAACTGCTGGTTCTCGATGGACGCAAAGGATCTGCTCCCCGAGGGCTACGTCTGCCCCAAGTGCGGCAAGACGCACTTTATCAAGGAGCAGAACACGCTGGACGGTTGGTTTGACTCGGGTTCGACCCACGTTGCCGTTTTGGACGACAAGGCCAACCCTGCTTGGCCCGAGCACACCTGGCCGGCCGACCTCTACTTGGAGGGCGCTGACCAGTATCGCGGTTGGTTCCAGGCATCGTTGCTGACGGCTATCGGTGCCAAGGGCGGCACAACGGCTCCCTTCAAGGCCGTTTTGACTCACGGTTGGGTCGTTGACGGCGAGGGCAGAGCCATGCATAAGTCGCTGGGTAACGGTGTAGATCCTCAGGACATGGTGGCTAAATACGGTGCAGACCTTGTTCGTTTGTGGGTTGCTTCTGCCGACTATCAAGTGGACGTCCGTTGCTCGGATAACATCTTCAAGCAGCTTTCCGAGGCTTACCGTAAGATCCGTAACACCTCGCGTATCATTCTGGCCAACCTTAACGGCTTTGATCCCGAGACGGATATGGTGGCTGTTGACGATATGTATGAGATCGACCGCTGGCTGCTCTCCCGCGCCAACGAGCTGGTTCGCCGTGCAAGAGAGAACTATGAGAATTATTGCTTCCACAGCATTTATCACGATCTGACCAACTTCTGTACAACCGATTTGTCCAAGCTGTACGTGGATATTACCAAGGATCGTGTGTATACCGAGCGCCCCGATTCGCTCGCGCGCCGCAGTGCCCAGAGCGCGATGTATCTGGTGCTGTCTGCTATGACTCGTCTGATGGCTCCGCTGTTGGCGTTCACATCCGAGGAGATTTGGCAGGCAATGCCTCATACGGCGGCTGACAAGCGTGAAAGCGTATTCTTTAACGATCTGCCCACGTACGACGAAGCGCTGTCCATGCCTGCACTGGCAGAGCATTGGAACGCGTTGTTCGATCTGCGCGACGACGTGATGAAAGCGTTGGAGCTGGCGCGTGCCGATAAAAAGATCGGTAAATCGCTGGATGCCAAGCTGACCATCTATACGCAAAACGACGAGCAGATGGCGCTGCTGTCTTCGTTCGGTGACAACCTTAAAACTGTGTTTATCGTATCCGGCGTCAAGCTGGAGCAGGGTCAAGCTCCCGAGGGCGCCCTGACTGAAACTGCCTCGGGCATTGCCGTACTGGTTGAGGGCGCGGATGGTTGCAAGTGCGACCGTTGCTGGGCCTACTCTACCGAGGGCAAGCAGGACGACGAAGGATTTTTGTGCGCTCGCTGCTTGAACATTCTGGAGGGCTGATGCATGACGGGGACGAACGGTAACAAGCGCCTTTGTATGCGCGGACGTCCTTGGCTGTGGCTGATTCTCTCGCTTGCGAGTGTGACGATTGATCAGATTTCCAAATGGCTGTGTGTGACCTATCTCAAGCCTGTCAGCAGCGTAACCCTCATTCCGGGGCTGCTCAAGCTGACCTATCTGCAAAACGAGGGGGCGGCGTTTGGCAGTCTGTCCGATCATCGCTGGATCTTTATGATCTTTTCAACGGTCGCGATCATTGGTGTCACGTTCTATCTGCTGTTTCTTTCCGAACAGAATCGCTGGCTGCGCGCTTCGCTGGCGCTGATCGTCGGCGGTGGTATCGGCAACATGATCGACCGCATCTCACTCGGCTACGTCATTGATATGATCGACTTTTACGGTATTTGGCCATATATATTCAACGTTGCCGATAGCTGTGTGTGTGTCGGCGCGGGTATCATGGTACTGTATTGCGGTTTGGAATTGTATCGTGAGTACAAGCAGGGAAGCAATAAGGCAGACGAAAATTCTCTGTCCGAGAGCGATGGTGATAAGGCATGATCTACCCGGTGGATGATGCGCACGCAGGTGTGCGCGCCGACGTGTTTGCGGCACAGGTGACGGGACTGTCCCGGTCGGCCGTGGCGCGCTTGATGGAAGAAGGGCATATTCTGCGAAGCGGCAAGCCTGTGACTAAAAATGTGAAGCTGTGCGTGGGCGATCAGTTGATCGTCGAACTGCCCGAGCCCGAGCCGACCGAGGCGCTTCCCGAAGATATTCCGCTGGACATTGTTTACGAGGATGACGACATCATTGTGGTCAACAAGCCCGTTGGCATGGTGGTCCATCCTGCGGCGGGCAACCCGAATGGTACACTGGTCAATGCTTTGTTATTTCATTGCGGTGACTCGCTCTCGGGTATTGGCGGTGTCATCCGCCCCGGCATTGTTCATCGCATTGACAAGGATACGAGCGGTCTGCTCGTCGTTGCCAAAACGATGCGACACACGTATCGCTGTCCGAGCAGCTCAAAACGCATACGGTCAGCCGCGTATACGATGCCATCGTGTTGGGTAATTTAAAAACCGACAGCGGAACGGTTGACGCTCCCATCGGACGCCATCCGATCGATCGCAAAAAAATGGCGGTGCTGCGCGGAGAGGGCGTTCATGCCCGCGAGGCGGTGACGCATTATACCGTGTTGGAACGATTTGGCAAAATGACGCATATTCGCTGCGAGCTGGAAACGGGACGCACCCACCAAATTCGTGTGCACATGGCAAGTCTTGGGCATCCATTGTTGGGTGATGGTGTATATGGCGGAGGCAATACTCGCTTTGAGGCCGACCATAAGGCGCTAATTACGGGGCAATGTCTGCACGCCGGAAAACTACGACTGATCCATCCGAGGACGGGTGAGGAGATGTGCTTTGAAGCACCCATGCCCGAGGAGATGGCCAAACTGCTTGATATTCTGCGCCGACAGGCACAATAAATTTTGATGAAAGGAGATAGGAGCATGAAACGCTACGAGGGAATGATGATCGCAACCGACCTTGACGGCACGTTTCTTGATGCCAAGGGACGCGTTGTACAGCGCAACGTGGACGCTATTCGCGCCTTTTGCGCCGAGGGCGGACTGTTTACCTTTGCGACAGGGCGACATCACGACCATCTGCCCGAGGCTGTGCCCGGCGTGGAGAATTTGGTCAATATGCCCGTGATTGTGGCCAACGGCTCGTATCTCTATGATTTTGGTGAGGCTCGTGTGCTGGCCGAGGTATTTATGGACGTTGAACTGTCCCGTCCGGTGCTGCAGTTCGCGCGTGCCAACTACCCTCGCGTAGGATTTCGTGTCTCCACGCCGCAGGGATATCTGACCGACGGGCGGACGGAATATATAAGAAAGTTCATCGATTACAGTAAAAAGAACCGCTCCTATCTCGTTGAGGTCGCGCCTGTCGAGCAATGGATGCAACGGCTGTGGCATAAGATCGTATTCCAGGGGGCGTGCGAGGAGCTGGATGCTTTGTACGCCGAACTTGTGACCATGTTTGGCGAGAATGCCTTTGAGTACAACAAATCCTCGGCGACACTGTTTGAAATGCAGAAGAAGGGATGCTCCAAGGGAAGTATGCTGCGTGCGCTGAAGCAGAGCTATGAGATTTTGACGGGTCATGCCGTTACAACCTATGGTGTAGGCGATTATGAGAATGATCTGGCCTTGCTTTCGGCGGCAGACGTGGCCGTTTGTCCTGCCAACGCGCACACAGCGGTCAAGTGCATCAGCGATATGGTGCTGTGCTCCAACGACCAAGGCGTGATTGCGGATCTGATTGAACGATTGTAACTGGAAATAGAAAAATCGAGAGTCACAGACTTGATTGTGGCTCTCGATTATTTTTACAAGCGGCTTCCGCTGTAAGCATTTGCAGAAATCGATGCAAAAAGCAGGGTTTCATGTCCCTTTTCTCTTAAACATTATCGTCGCCGCAGGGGCGTTTTGCGTCTCGGGCGTGACGATGGTAAGCGTGCCGTCGGGCTGTATCGTATAAGTTTCCTCTACGACCTCAGGCTCGCCGCGTCCATAGTCGATCACTCGTAGCATACTCCCGCGTCTTGCGGTGTAGGTAAAGGTATAATAGGCTTCCGATGCTGTGCGCATCTCGCCGTGACCGTTGCCGTCGAAAACGATACACAGCTCATTCTCAATGGTGGCGTTGGTGCCGTCTTGTGTGACAAATGAGGTGATAACCCATGTGCCGCTCAGTGCCTCGTCATATCTGGATGCACAACTGCACAGCGCACAACTCAATAATAGGATACTCAACACAAGCGCCGCAGCGCGAAGATGAATTTTCATAGCAATACTTCCTTGTTTTTTTGGTTACGTACAGTATACCATATTTTTGCGAAAATGTATATAGGATGTTAAAAAATATAAGATTCGTTCGGCAGCTGATTTCTTTGTTGACAAACGAGGAAAATGCAGGTATAATAAATATATTGATGAGTCTGCAAAAGCCTTACCCTTGGGGAAGGTCGAAAGGAGAATACCCGTGAAACTGACAAAAATTTTGTGTATGCTGTTGGCACTGCTAATGCTGTTGGCCTCTGTTTCCTGCAACAATCAACCGCCGGCCGGAGAAGGTCCCACGGACGGCCCGGGAACAACACCCGACGAGCAGGACAAGGATAGCCTCTCCATTATTAAAGATGGCGTATCGGAGTATATGCTGATTCGCGGCGATACGGCCAAGCCTGACGTAAGAACTGCATTTTCAACCCTGTATGAGGCGATTCACACCAAGACGGGCGTAAAGCTCAAGATGGATACCGACTGGGCTGAAAAAGGCGAAAAAGAGATTCTGATCGGCAATACCAACCGCGAGGAATCAAGCAAGGCTTTGCAGGATCTGAAGGATATGCAAATTCTCGGCGAGCTGGTGGGCGACGGATTTATGATCCGCGTTAAAGGCAAAAAGCTGATCGTTATCGGTACGAATGATGAAGCAACGGTGCATGGCGTCGAATACCTGATCAAATATTACTTGAGCGAAAGTCAAGGCAAGTGGGGCGTCTCCGACTCGTTGGAATTCGTTATTTCCGTTCGCGAGCTGCTTTTGCTTAAGGAGGTTGTTGGCTCTCCCTTGAAAAAGCAGTATAGTGATTACGTTGATACTTATACGGAAACCCCGCTGTTCAGCTTTGACGAGCTTGGTACCGAGGGTATTACGACGTATGAGGCGGTTGGCTTGGACGAAGATTATCAGATGGAAGGCGACGCTGCGTGGCGCTTTACCATCAGCCGCGATGACAAAGAGCTGACTCGATTGATGTGGAGAAGCGGCGATGCCTTCTCCTTCTCGGCAGTTGACAAGCAGAAAACGACCTTGAAGTTCTGGCTGTTTGTCGACGACGTAGACAAGGTGACCTGTGATCACGATGACGTGTACGGTAAGCGTCAGGAGGGACAAGCAACCTTCTTCTTCCGCGTCTTTGACTCTAAGGGCCGCATCCACGCATGGAACCACACACTGACGGGAGACGGTTGGCACGAGGTTGAGCTGTCTTTCAACATCCATAACGGCATGGACACAGACTTTGATTATAGTAATATTACCAGCTTTGGCGTGCTTGTAGCGGCAGAGCAGGGTACTATGATCGAGTTCGATGATCTGCGTGTGGTGCATTACGAAAGTGACCACGTACCCGAGGCTGCTCCTGAGGGCGGCAGACTTATCACGGATGCCGAGTACGATGCCTTTGACGGCGCGATGATTCAGGAATGGTACGGCGCTTCTTACGACCTGGAAAACAAGAAATTCGGCAATTCTTCGTTGCGTGTCGAGGGTGACTCGTCGGTTACCGACTTCCGTATCATCGTCAGCGATTTGAATATGCCGCTGAGTTATCAAAATGATACGCTGGTCTTTTGGGTGAACGTGGAGAATCTGGCAAACATGGAGTATATCTTTGTTGAGCTGAATCAGATTCAAGACTCTCACGAATACGAAAAGACCTTTACCAAGGCCGAGCTGCAAGAATACGGTCTGTCAACGAAAAACGGTGAATGGTGCGAGATTGCCATCCCGCTCTCGGCATTTGAAAAGAATCTGGATGCTGAAAAATATGGGGAAGGCGAAGATATTACGTTGTATGCGTTCCGCTTTGTTGTCGGTGCACACGGAAACAAGACGTACGTCGTACACTTGGACCGCGTCTATCTGACGGATGCGCGCTGATCAAATATATAAGAAAACGGGTTGATGTGTCAACCCGTTTTCTTTTCGCCTCAAGCAGAGAGAATGTAGGTTTTCGCAAAAATTAACCAATGCGGCGTATAATTCGCCCGATATGACAGAAACTAACAGAGCCGCCGCAATGTGCATATGCACAGGGCGGGATGATTGGAGAAAGGATAATTGGTTTTATATAAATGAAAGCTACGGGAATTGTACGTCGTATCGACGATCTGGGGAGAGTCGTTATCCCCAAAGAGATCAGAAGAACCATGCGCATCCGCGAGGGCGATCCGCTGGAGATCTATACCGACCGTGAAGGTGAGGTCATTTTCAAAAAATATTCGCCCATTGGCGAGCTGGCAGGGTTTGCCGCGCAATATGCGGAAACACTGCACAAAACTTGCTCGCTGTCTGTTGTGATCTGCGACCGTGACGCGGTGATCGCTTGCGCGGGTGTGTCGCGTAAGGAATACACCGACAAGCCCCTTTCGGACGAGTTGGAGGCAATTATCAATAGCCGCGGTCTTTACGTCCATCACGAGGGCGAGGAAAAACTGCCTGTGCTATCGGGCAACGCAGATATGACGCACTTTGTCAGTTGTGCGATGCCCATCATCAGCGAGGGTGATATCATCGGCTGCGTGGCATCGGTTCAGCTCAACGACGAGAGCCGCGACAGCAGCGCGCCTACGGGCGACGTTGAGGTCAAGCTGATCCAGACCGCCGCAGGATTTCTTGGCAGACAGTTGGAGAGCTGAATAAAAGGAAAAGGTGTCGTTAGGCTCCTTCTCATAAGGATGTTTTCGGAACACGGTAGGGGCGAACTGTGTTCGCCTGCGGGAGACCGCAGGTCTCCCCTACGGATACGCATAAAAATTTCGGCAGAGACGTTGATTTCTCTGCCGATTTGTGTTATAATGGGGTTGACAGAAAGGCTCCCTCCCGGAGGGAGCCTTTAGGGATATGAGCTTTCCCCGAAGCCCTCGTTGCTTGCAACGCTGTAATACAAAGGCAAAACCGGCGATAAAACGGAACGATAAATAAGAATTTGCCTAACAAGTTTACACCACGCCATTCCAACAAACTAAAATCACAAAAATAACAAAGGAGAACGACTATGAACAGGAAAAAAGTTAAGCTCTCTCCCATCAAAATCGTAGCAATCGTACTGATTGGTCTTGCCTCAGCGTGGTTTTCGTGTTTGGCAATCCTTACAATCATTGATGGATTTGCAATGAAAGAAAACATACCGTATCTTTATGGGAATTATACTCCATACCGTGAGCTTTTTATTATTGGCGTTTGTAATATCATTTTCGTTTTAATGCTCTTGTTTAACATGCGCATTCAGCGCAAATGGCTTTCTACATTGGTGAACATAATCGTTGTCATAGCACTATGCAATCCGCTCACTCTATTTTTAAGCCTCTTTGGGATTCCGACAAGTGTGAATTACTATACGATTGAAAATGAGGCTGACTTCAACCAGTGTGCAGATGATATGGGAACTGATTTTAGTAATTTCCCAAGGTACAATGAATTTGATGAGCAGAATGTTCGATTTGTTGGCAAGGTTGATGCTGGATTCTTCTTTTATCAGTCTATCACCGCAATCGTAAAATACGATAGCCTTGAACTATGTGAGGCAGACTACAAGGCTTATATAGACTCGCATCAGTTTTTGACAGAGCCTGTTATTGACCGCGATGGCGATTACCTTATTGCCGCACCGGAATTTTATTGCGAAGGAATCTTTTTCAAGGTTGTAACCGAAGGAGAAGAAGATTATTTTCCTAAGCAAATATATATGATTGGCATTGATAGAGAAAACTCCACGCTGTACTACCTTTATCTTGATGACCACGATTTAGACTATATAGCAGATTCGGATGCGCAAGACCTTGAAGGCGAGATGGGAAAGCAGATTGCGGACCAGTTTAATCTCGGTAAATGAAGCATATTTAATGGATAAAAACAAATTCCAATTTTTTGAACAGAATAAAACGAACGCCGGCAGATCTTGAAAATCTGCCGGCGTTAATTATTTGTTTTCTGCGGAGCAAGTACCCCTTATTCGTAGGGGAGACCAGCGGTTTCCCGCGGGCGTTCACAAAAGCCCCTACCGTATGTTAGGCAAACTTCCTTATGAGAACCAGCCCTTTCGGCGCCTTTTCTTCTGCTCAAACGAAAAGGGGACTTGAAAAAGTCCCCTGCGCGACGTTACAGATACGCCTTCATGCGCTCAATATTCTGCTCTTCAAAACCGATGATGTCACGCGAGAGCGAAAGCGCGCTCTCAGTGGCGCTGGAATTTTCAAATTCGCGCATGAGCTTGATGGTGTCGTTCATGTTCATGGTCGAGCCCTGAATGACCATGTCGGCCAAATGGCTGAGAGTGGTGTCCATCAGCGTGCTCATGGTCGTGCCGACCTTGGCGGTCATTTTGTTCCACAGATTGTCTTGCTCGGATGGCTCGCCGTCTTGACGCAAAAGATCGTTGACTCGATGGGCATATTTTTCGTAGCCGTCAAGCTGCATGGTCAAATCGCTTTTGAAGGCGGCATCCTCCTCCTTGACCTTGGGAAGCAGAGAAACGATCGAGTCGCTTCCCATCTTGAGATTTTTGTAAAGCCGCTGCAGCAATTCTGTCGTAGCGGTCTTCATGGTAGCAGTTGACATGATATATCCTTTTCCCGCGGCATCTCCGCGCTTGTTACATAAAATATAAACGGGTACTGCCCGTTACGCGTAGTATGTGCAGTACCCGTTAAACTATTCAATTTTTTGATTATTTGCGACTCTCGCGGATTTTTTGTGCGCGTACGTCAGTACCGAGAAACAGCAGAATACGATACTCGCCAAACAAACGGCTGGTGATACGATCCCAGTAGCGGCGACGCAGCTCCTCTTGCATCAGATTGGTATTGATGATGGTCGGGCGGCGCAAGTTCATGCGGGTGTTGATAACGTTGAACAGGCTGGATACGGTGAACTGATTGACCACCTCGGTGCCCAGATCGTCAATGATGAGCAGATCGACGTTGTAGTAGCGGTTGAGATCGCTCTCCTCGGTCAGCCCCGTGCTGTTGCCGAATCTCTCGGCCTCAAAGGCCGCGACCATGCCGACAGCAGTCGTATACAACACGTCGTGACCGCCATCCAGAACGGTTTTTGCCACGGCGGTGGACAGATGCGTTTTGCCCAGTCCCGTGCCGCCCACGAGCAGTAGATTGTCGCTGGCGGGATGAGAGGCATCACCCAGCGTGAAATTTTCTGCCCAATCGCGCAGCATACGGACGACTGCACTCATGGTGCGATAGGTTTTTTCATCGTTTTTGAAATAATCGAGCGAATAATTGTCAAAGCTCTGCTCACGCAACAGATTGCCCAGTCCCGACGTCTCATAGCCTGCCATGCGTAGCTTTTGCTTCATACAGCGGCACATCCGGCCATCGTCGAGAAAACCGGTGTCGCTGCAGGCAGGGCACTCGTAGCGTAGCTCGGTGTAATCCGACGGGAAGCCGGCGGCCAAAAGAAGCTCGCCACGTTGCTTGAGCAAGGATTCGTTTCTCTGCCGCAAGGCAGCAATGGCCGACTCGCGTGCGGCGGCATCGTCACCGTGCTCGAGCGACACGCGCATGATCTCAAGACCGACGCGCGAAAGCTCGCGGTGAATGGCTACCACGTCGGGGATGAGTAGCTCAATCTCACGGCGGCGGCGTTCGGCATCCTCGCGTGCGGTTAAATATTTCGTTTCATATTCTTGTCGAATACGGCGGTAATTTTGCTGATTGTAAGGCATCTTGACCTCCTGTAGTGTTGGAGTTGTGGCGAGCGGCTCATAGCCGCTTTTCTCTTTGACACACAAGGCGCAAAGAGAAAAGCTAACAAAAGAGAAACGCTGTTGAGAATTTCGCCCTCTGAGGAGGGCGACCAAAGGCGCTGCCTTTGGAATCTGCGAGCTTTTGAAAAAGCTCGACCAAAACGTTTTCCAAGAAGTTGCTTGAGCGGGTGCAGGGCAGAGCCCTGCGTCCTCTCGTTCTCCGCTTTATTTTTTCCCCGGATCGTAATCGTCGCCAAAGCTACGCTTGAGGGCAGCGTCAAAAAAGTCATTGGTATCAAAACTGTTACCGGGGGCGGTCTTGACTTGTCCTGTCGCGGCACGCGACTCTTCTGCGGCATCGATCTCGGCAAGGGTATGCAGATTGGCGGCTGCCCATCGCTCCAAGATGGAGTTGGTGTAGGGAATGGACGACTTGCCGATGGCATCGACGGTGATCTCGTAGGCACGAGTGATAATGTCCATGCCGTAGCGGTAGGTGAACAACCAGGTGTCGATCAACTTACGTTCCTTGGTCGTCAGCGCACGGCTGTTCATGCCAAATAAGGTGCGCAGCTTGCCCTCGACCTCCTCCATTTCCTCTTTCTTTTTCAGACATTCCTGAAGAGCGGAGGGAGTGGTGATGCCGTCGTCGTAAAAGGAAAAGGCACATTTTTCAACGTAGCGAACGCTCTTTTTGCCCATCTTGGCACAGTGCGCCAACAACAGCAACAGATATTCGCCGTCAACGTTGAGATAGTCCACGATACCCAGCAGTATACTCGTCTCGTGCGTGCTGAACACCTTGCCGAACACGCGAGTGCATTCATCAATCAATGCGGCCAGCTCGCGGCGGCTTTCCAGCAGCGCGACCAGCTCCTCGGTCGTGTAGCGGGGGAGCGATGCGGGTGCAGGTGTGACGGCCGCGGCCGAATCAACCGTCTTGACGGCCGGTTCGACGGGAGTGTTGTCTTCGGACGGCTCGGTCGCCTTTTTGCGGTCAGAGGATTTGTCTATACTAAGGATATCCTCCTCACACCAAAAGAGAATGGCCTGACTGACTTGGGCGACATCACAACCGATTTCCCGGGCGATTTTTTCTTTGGACGGATTGCCACCTGCCGCGATGCACATCAGCACCTTGAGGGTGTTTCCGTCGATGGTTTTTGATTTTGACAGCACGGCCTCGGGCAGGTTGATCACGCCGTCGCCGTAATGTAACTTGTATTTCATGCAGGAGGATCTCCTTGCTATGTCAGTCTTGCTGTGCGGCCGCATCCTTGCGGTCGGCACACAGCTTGTAGTTGAGCGTCATGAGAGAATCGCCCAGGTGAACGTTCTCAACAATGATATTTTTATCTTCAAAGGGAAGCTCGACACCCGTGAAGTTCCACACGCCGCGGACACCCAGACGGATGAGCTCGTTGGCTACGTCGAGTGCGACGGGCTTGGGGACGGTCAAAACAGCAAAATCCACCTGATGCTGCTCGCAGAACTCCTGCAAAGTATCCATATGGCGAACAGACAGAGAATCGAAGGATTTGCCTATGAGATCGGGAGAGATGTCAAACAGGCCGATGATATCCACTCCGCGCTTTTCAAACATGGAGGAGCGTACCAGGGCGCGTCCCAAATCGCCAATGCCGATGACAATGGCGTTCAGTCCTGCGCCAACGCCCAAAATTTCGCAGATCTTGGCGTACAAATAATTAACGTTATAGCCGTAGCCCTGCTGACCAAAGCCGCCGAAACAGTTGAGGTCCTGGCGGATTTGGGAGGCGGTAACGTTCATCAGCGATGAGAGCTCGCCTGAGCTGATTCGCATTTTGCCCTCGCGCAACAGCTCACGCAAATAGCGGAAATAGCGAGGCAATCTCTTGATGACAGCGGGCGAGACGCTGGGGCGGTCGGTCTCCTCGGTATGGAGATCGGCAACGGGCGTGTTGTTGGTATCGCTGGGTATGTTGGTAAAATCGTGATTCATATCAGAACTCCTTTTTGTTCCTGTGATGGAATATTAGAGCGTTTTTTTGAGTGAAATGCGAAAGTAAGCTGCGGAAAACTTTCAAAAAACTTGGTTTCCCACAGAACTGACACCATGCTTGGGGAACTTAAACATCAAGTTTTCCACAGAAAAAACGGAAATTAAAACAAAAATTGACATTTTTCGCCTATATTGGCGAGAATTATTTGCAAACTGTGGGAAAATCGACTGAATTTGTGGAAAACAAAAGATTCGATCATTCGCCCGCCATAATGTCGCAGGCGCTGGCGTTGAGAGAGGTGTCGGATAGTCGTCCGGCCATAAATTCAAAATAGCCTGCGGCAGCGACCATGGCACCGTTATCGCCACACAGAGCAAGCGGAGGTGCGATCAGCTTGACGCCGCGCTTGGCGCAAAGACGGGTAAGTGATGCCCGCAGATGCGAGTTGGCGGCTACGCCACCGGCCATTACGAGCGTTTTTTCGCCCGTCTGTGTCAACGCTTGATCAACCTTCTTTTCAATCGCACGCACGATGGTGGCCGTGTAAGAGGCGGCAAGATCGGCGCGGTTGATGGTTTCTCCCCGCTGTGTTGTTGAATTGATGAGATTAAGGGCGGCTGTTTTCAATCCGCTGAATGAAAAAGCCAGCTCGTCGCCGGCGATTGCAGGCGAGGGCAGGGAAAATGCCTTGGGATCGCCCTCGTAAGCCAGCTTGTCCAGCGCGGCACCGCCCGGGTAGGGCAGACCAATGACGCGCCCGATCTTATCAAAGGCTTCTCCTGCCGCGTCGTCACGCGTCGCCCCGATTTCCTCAAACGTGATCTCGTCGCGCACATGGTACAGTGAGGTATGACCGCCCGATACGACCAACGCCAGATAGGGTGGACGAAGCAATGGCTCCGAAAGATAGGCGGCTGCTACGTGGGCATGAATGTGATTGACCGAAACAAGCGGAATGCCGTGTGAAAAGGCCAGGGATTTGGCAAAGTTGACGCCGACGAGTAGCGCGCCGATGAGCCCGGGGTGGGTGGTCACGGCGACAGCACCGATGTCGGACAGCGACAGCTTGGCCGTCTCCAGCGCCTCGTAGGTGATGCGGCTGACCGCCTCTACGTGAGCGCGGCTGGCGATTTCGGGAACGACGCCGCCGTACAGGCGGTGGGTGTCTATTTGGGATGCGACGATGTTAGCGCAGATCTCTCGCGAGGTCTCGTCCATACGGACAATGGCGGCCGATGTTTCGTCGCAGGAGCTTTCGATTCCTAATACGTACATGATAGGTGTTGTCCTTTTTATGGTGTGTCGGTTGGAAGCATTACTTTCATGAGCAACGCATCCTCTGTGGGATGGCGGTAAAAATTCTTCCGTGTGCCGATTGCGGTAAATCCGAGCGCCTCATACAGAGCAATGGCCGGAGCGTTTGAGAGGCGCACCTCCAGATAAATGTCTGTCAGACCGAGGGCTTCGCCTTGCCGGATCAGCGCCTGCACGACGGCACGGCCCAACCCTTGACGGCGGGCGGAAGGATGGGTGGCAATGTTGGTGATCGAGCCCTCGTCGGCGGCGTAGGTCATGCCGCCGTAGGCCAGCACGACTCCTCCCTCGTCCAGTGCAGCGTATCCTATGCCATGTTCACGGCAAAGAATGTCCAGCGCGCGTTCGCTCCAGGGCTCGGCAGGAAAGCACAGCTGTTCAAGTGCGGCCGCTCCGGGCAGATGTTCATGCGCAAGGCGTACGATACGATATACACTGTGACTCACGGCGCGATCTCCTCGCCTTGCAGCAGACGGAAAATGCGATCATCTGTGGGAACGCAACGACCACTGTAGCGATCATACAAGAAATAGCGGCCGAGATTGACCTCGACCTCTTCGCCTGCCTCATTGGCAACCACATCATAGACGTCCTCGTCGTAGGCCAACAGCTTGACGGCATAATACAACCCGGGGGCATCTTTGCTTTCAAAGCGGAGCGTGTAATTTTCATCCGGGGTCAGATACGAGGGATAGCGGATGGCGGTGGCGTCGCACCAGGCCGTCTGTACCGCTTCGATTACGGCCGCGTGCACGGCGTCCTCGGGGGTAAGCGTCAAATTGGCGACGACAATGGTGGCGTCGGTACATACTTTAAGCGAGGATATCGTCCACTCGTCAAAGAGAGGAACGAGGACATCCTTACTGTGATAAACGGCACCGTAAGCGGAGCAGAGGTATTCTTGAGGAGACAGCCCGTCAATGCGGTAGAGTATGTTGGTCACGCCCGCAAGATTGACCTTGCCGTATTCGTCACCTCGGGCGATGGGCTCGTACGAGGCGGGAAGCGCGGTGTAGGAGGTGTCTGTCCATTTATCGAAATATTCACCGTCGTTGGAGGTCATGGTATGAAGCGCTTTGCCGCAGGAAGCAAGCAATAGTGCGCAGATCAGCAAAACCACAATGGCAAGCGTGCGCCGTACGGCGCGAGGGGAAGAATGAAGCTGCATAATGATCCTTTCATGCCGCGACTTGCGGCGATTGTGGCGGCTCAATAGCCGAATTTTCCGCTCAAGGAGTCGTCGTCGTCGATCCAGTCTTGAACGTTAACGATATGAAAATCGTCCTTGGTGTCACGGAAGATGACGGTGGTGATGCCTGCGTTGATGACCATGCGTTTGCACATCATGCAAGAGCAAATGTTGCCGATGATGCTGCCGTCTGCGGGATCGACACAGGTCTGATACAGCGTAGCCCCCAACATCTGATCGCGGGGAGCGGCGATGATGGCGTTGGCCTCGGCGTGAACCGAGCGGCACATCTCATAGCGCTCGCCACGCGGGATTTGTAGCTTTTCGCGCATACAGAAATTCAAATCGGTGCAATTCTGACGGCCGCGGGGGGCACCGTTGTAGCCCGTTGCGATGATGACATCATCCTTGACGATAATAGCACCGTATTTTTTGCGCATACAGGTACTGCGTTCGGCGACCGTTTGCGCAATATCGAGATAATAGTTGTGTTTGGAAACTCGTTGCATGATGGGCTCCCTTCGTATAAAAACAAATTTGCCGACAGATAGATAGTATAATTATAATATATATCATACTTAAAATCAAGAGCCTTTGACAATTTTTTTGCCAAAGAAAAAGCAGAGGAGACCACAGCGATCTCCTCTGCTTTGACACGGCGCGTTAAGCGTCCTTATTGAGCTTTTGTTCGAGCATGGCGATATCGTCCAATAGCGCGGAAATGTCCGCGAGCTTGGCGGCAAAACGAACGTCAACCTCGCTCGTATCGGCATCGGGCTCAGCGTTTGCCTGCTCATACGCCAGCTTGCCTAACGCAAGATACGCTTCCTCAAGCTCGGCTTTTTTTGCCGAGATCTTCAGGCGGATGGCGGCAGCTTCAGTCAGTTCTTCCGCCTTGCGTCCCGCTTTTTTGGCAAAGCCGCTGACGCTTTTACAAATGTCATTCCAGGTGGATTCAGCCATAATTACCTCCGATTTTACCTGCGATGGCAGGCGAAGTTGGGTTTCTCTCTGTAATCATTATAGCAATCCCAAACGGCGGTGTCAAGTGTTTGCATGAAAAAGTTTTCACAGGGCATACTACATTTATCAATAAATTCCGACGAAAAAGTGAGGTGTCGCTATGAATATGGATAAACAGACCTACGGGCGCTTTGCCAATGCGCACGCCCTCCGCTCACCGCTGGTCAAGGACTGTGTGCACGCCTTTTTGGTGGGTGGACTGATCTGCACGGTTGCACAAGGCCTGACAACGCTGTACAGCACACTGGGACTGCCGAAGGAGGATGCGGGAACGCTGACCTCGGTGACGCTTGTATTTGTTGCCGCGTTGCTGACAGGGCTGGGGTGGTTCGTTAAGATCGCCAAGTTTGCCGGCGCGGGGACGCTCGTTCCTATCACGGGCTTTGCCAACTCGGTGGTCTCTCCCGCCATCGATTGCAAGGCTGAGGGCTGGGTGTTGGGCGTTGGCGCTAAAATATTTACGGTTGCAGGTCCCGTCCTGCTCTACGGTACGCTCTCGGGGGCGGTGTGGGGCGTGATCTATTGGGTCATGTCTTTATTCGGATAAAAGCTCCGCGGCGATCTGTGTCATGGCAGATGGCCGCGGAGTGATTTATTTATCCGAGGAAGGATCGCAACAGGACAATGAACAGCAACAAAACAAGTTCAATGCCTAAAAGAATATACAAAACACGGCGGGTACGACGGCGCGCAGGAAAGGAGAGCGGCTGATAGGCGGGATCAGGTGTTAGGGCGGTGACCTCTGCACAGTAGTCCTCACCTCTCTCCATGGCATCCAGATATTTTTGCGCGATGGTGCAAAAATGGAGCTTGGGGGCGTTTTGGACAACAAAAGCAAAGGAAGACTGTGCCGCTGTAAGATCGCCCAAACGATAGCAGGCAAGCGCGTGCAAAAAAGAAAATTCGACGTGATAAAGAAGCAGATCGCCTTTTCGGATCAACGGCTCGATGATCACGCGACACGCGGCATAATCTCCGTCTGCGTATGCGCGGTAATATTGCATGGATTGGTACTTTTGGCGAAGGGCGTCGCCATCCTTACGCGTGGCGAGATAGGCGTCGTAGCGATCCAGCGTTCGGCGCAAAGCGGCCATGTCGTTCAGCTCAAAATAAGTGGACGCAAGCTCAAGGAGATAAAACAATGTGAACCGTTGACATTTCGGGTCGGCCATTTTGTTGGCACACAAATCAATGACGGTTTGATACTCGCCGTGATAATACGCGGCAAACATATGATCAACGCCGGGGTAGGCAGCACATTTGGCCTCGAGCAGTATGGCGCGGTACAGCGTGGGATCCATCTCGTGTATCAGAGGGGCCATGATGAATTTATTGTAAAGACGAAAGGCAATGATCCTGCGCAAAAAGAGATACAACAAACAGGATACAAGGATCAACCAAAAGTGGTCGCGCATGACGAAAACCACCCAACAAGTGGGCACAAGGGCAATCAAGGCGGATAGAATGGTGAGCAGATTGAACTGTACGCGATAGGCGCGCACGCGCTCTTTGGCCTTTTGCATGATCATATCATCCATGAAACGTCCTCCTTATATGTGATATGATCATTATACCATGTTTCAGAAGAATTGTCAACGGTTGGTACATGTGTCGATATATTATGATTTATTAATTGCGCGGCAGGCAGCATCTATCGCGTCGTCTGCGCTCTGCGCCACGGCGAAGATCACATACTTGTCAAGGACGAGAATGCGGGCATTTTCGATTGTTGCCTGGTGCTCGGTATCGCGATACTGCTGTCGTAAGACATCAAGTCGGCGCAAGAGCAATTCGACGACCATGTCAGTGTCTGAGCGGCTGATGCAGTGAAATACCATGTATTCGCAAGGAACGTGAGAGGTCGACAGAAACATCGCACCGCTATCAACGATTCCTTGTGACAGTTCGGAAATTTCGTTATTTTCAGTGCTGCTTTCGTTGCCGAACGCGGCGTGCAAAAGCGAACTATCAGCGATGCGCCATATCTGCCCATCGGGCTGCTTTTCTGATTCTGCGGCGTCGGGGACCGTGCTGCTCGGCAAAATGTAAGCATCTCCAACAGGGTGTGAGGATCCGGCGGCGGTCATGGCAAGCAGAACGTCCGCTGCACAGGCGCTTGGCCGGCTTGCACAGCCTACACCGCTCAATATACATAGAAAAACGGCTGATAAAATAGAGATCAGCTTTATAAAAATATTATTATTTGTTTTTGGGATTGCTCTTTGCTTGAAAACAAAAGACACGCGGCATCACCTCGAAACAGCGTATGCTCCAAGGCGCTATTATATTCTTCCGGGGCAAAATGACCAACAAAGCGCCGATTTTGAGTGAGATTCGGGCAAAGATTTGTGCAGGATTTTGCTGTCGTATGCATTGACTTTTTGGCGAGTTTATAGTATAATATAGAAGACTAGAATTATATGATCGGAAATTGTGCCTGCCCGGCGCGATTTCCTTTGCCAATACGCGCGCGTACGCGTGAGCACGCGTGCGAGGACCATAAGAGAAAGGAACCGTTCACCATGAAAAGATCCAAGAGATTTGAGGCACTGGATGCCCGTCCCGTCAACCTGGACGGCTATATCAGCGAATGGCCCGAGATGGGCTTTGTTGCCATGCACAGCCCCTATGATCCCAAGCCTTCCATCAAAATCAGCGGCGGCAAGATCATAGAGCTTGACGGCAAGGCAAGAAAGGACTTCGACTTTATCGATACTTTTATCGCCGATCATGCGATCAATATTCAACGCGCCCCCGTTTCCATGTCTATTCCGTCGTTGGAGATTGCGAGAAAGATCGTCGATATCCACGTGCCGAGAAAAGAAATTCTGAAGATCTGCTCGGGTATCTCGCCTGCAAAAATGGCCGAGGTTATCGGGCACCTCAACGTCGTTGAGCTGATGATGGGTATGCAAAAGATGCGCGCTCGTCTGCGTCCCTTTAATCAAGCGCACATCACCAACCTCAAGGACGATCCCGTACAGCTCGCGGCCGACGCGGCTGAGGGCGCACTTCGCGGCTTTGCCGAGGAGGAGACGACCATGGGCATTGCCCGCTACGCTCCTTTTTCTGCGATGGCCATTTTGATCGGCTCACAGGCAGGACGCCCCGGCGTGCTGACGCAGTGCTCCTCTGAGGAGGCAACCGAGTTGGATCTGGGCATTCGTGGTCTAACGACGTATGCGGAAACCGTTTCCGTTTACGGTACCGAAAAAGTATTTGTAGACGGTGACGATACGCCCTATTCCAAGGCATTCCTCAATTCTGCTTACGCTTCGCGCGGCCTTAAGGTTCGCTTCACCTCGGGCGCAGGCTCGGAGGTCCTCATGGGATATAGCGAAAAGAAGTCCATGCTGTATCTCGAGTGCCGTTGCTTGTACGTGACCAAAGGCGCAGGCTCGCAGGGAACGCAGAACGGTGCGATCAGTTGTATCGCCGTTCCTGCGTCGGTTCCCTCGGGTATTCGGGAGGTGCTGGGTGAGAACCTGGTGGCAACCCTTCTGGGCCTTGAGTGTGCTTCGGGTAACGACCAGAGCTTCTCCAATTCTCCTGCTCGCCGTACCACGCGTACGTTGCTTGAGCTGATGCCGGGTACCGACTTCATTTTCTCGGGCTATGCAGCCGAGCCCAACTACGATAATATGTTCGCCGGCTCCAACTTTGATGCCGAGGACTTTGACGATTACAACGTACTGCAGCGTGACCTTCAGGTGGACGGCGGTCTTCGCCCCGTGCTGGAGGAGGATGTCATCGCGGTGCGCCGCAAGGCGGCTAAGGCGGTTCAGTCGGTTTTCCGCTATCTGGGCTTGACCGAAATCACGGACGAGCAGGTGGAGGCTGTCGTATATGCGCACGGCTCCAAGGACACCTTGAACCGCGACGTGCCTGCCGATCTGATCGCTTGCGAGGATATGCTCAAGCGTGGCATCACGGGCATTGACGTCTGCCGTGCGTTAGCCGAGACGGGACATGAGGACATCGCTCAGCGCGTGCTCAATATGCTCAAGCAACGCGTTGTCGGCGACTATATGCAGACCTCGGCGGTGCTGGATGAGAACTACCGCGTGCTCAGCGCCATCAACACGCCCAACACCTATATGGGCCCCGGCACGGGCTATCGTCTCGATGGCGAGCGTTGGGAGGAAATCAAGGATATTCCTCACCAGATCGACCCGCACAACCTTTGATTTGAATTATACCACCAAAACGAAAACGGAGGATTATACATATGCAACTCACCGAAGATATTCGTAAGAAAATAACCGAGGCCGTCATTCGTGAATCGGCTCAGCTGGACGGTATTCGTCCCGAGGAGATGCTTCACTCGGTCGTGGACTATCTGGAAGGCGCTGAGCCTCGCAAGGACTGCACTACTGCCAAAATGATGGGCCACCGTGGTGTTCGCGTGGACGAGGAGATCGTTCGCCGCATTGCTATCGCCGTCGTTAAGGAGGCAGAGCAGCTTGAGGGCGTTGATCCCGAGGAAATGCTGCAAAAGGTTGTAGGATCGCTGCAGGGCGAGTCCATTACCGAGGTCGCTCCCGTGTCCAACGAGAGCCTGTTGTTCACCGGTCGCGGTGTTGTACTGGAGGATGAAATTTGCAAGAAAATTTCCGAGGCCGTCATCAAGGAGGCCGCACAGCTCGAGGGAGTTGTTCCCGGAGAGGCCATTGAAAAGGTGCTGACTGCTCTGCGCGCACAGCCGACTCGTGAGGTCGCGTCGTCTGCTGCCATTCGCGAAATGGCCACCGCTTGCCCCGCGTCGGCGAAAAAGTCCGCTGCCCGTCCTGCATCTATGGCAGGCACCGAACGCATCAATCCTACCAAGACATCTTACCACGGCTACCCCATTGCCGAAAAGGGAACGGACCCTAAGGAGGTCGTCATTGGCGTAGGCCCCGGCTTCCAGAAGGAAATTCAGGCGACCATTTGCGGTATTCCTCTCTCTGAGGTCATCCGCGAGGTCAAGGCCGGTATTGAGGAAGAGGGCATGGTGCCCCGCGTCGTCAAGGTTCTCAAGACCAGCGACGTCTGCTTCATGGGCCTTGAGGCGGCCAAGATCTCGGGCTCGGGCATCGGTATCGGATTGCAGTCCAAGGGTACGGCCGTTATTCACCAGAAGGACCTGTATCCGCTGTCCAATCTGGAGCTGTTCCCTCAGGCACCGCTGATGAATCTGGAAACCTATCGCAAGATCGGTCAGAATGCTGCCAAGTATGCTAAGGGTGAGCAGGTCACGCCCATTTCCTCGGTCAACGATCCCATGTGCCGAGCCAAGTATCAGGTCAAAGCGGCTATCATGCATATTGCCGAGACCGAGCAGGTTGATCCCAACTACCCCATCATCGCATGGAGCGATCGCTGATCGTTTGTCACAGGAAAGGAAGCAACTACCATGAAATATCCGCTTGGTGAATACGAACGCGAAAAAATCACCTCTAAGACCGGCAAAAAGCTGGATGATATTAACCTGGAAGAGATCAAAAAGGGAAATATCACGGGAGAGGACATCAAGATCTCCAAAGAAATGCTGCGCAAGCAAGGACAGGTGGCAATGGAGGCGGACAATCCGCCTATGGCACGCAATTTCGAGCGCGCGGCCGAGCTTGTCGACGTTCCCGACGAGGTCATTTTGAAAATGTACAATATGCTCCGCCCCAATCGCTCGACCAAGGCCGAGCTGTTGGCTATGGCTGATGAGCTGAATAAAAAATACAATGCAAAAACTTGCGCAAAACTGGTGCTGGAAGCAGCCGAGGTTTACGAAAAGAGAGGAATATTGCTTTGAAACTGATCGCAGGGGTGGATATCGGTAACTCCACCACCGAGGTGTGCATCGGTACGCGGGATGCGAGTGGCTTCACTCGTTTTCTTGGCGGTGCCATGCGGCCGACGACGGGAACCAAAGGCACTCTTGCCAACGTGCACGGCGTCAAAGCGGCACTATTGGCGGCGGTGAGCGAGGCGGGATATCAGATCTCCGACTTGTCGCTTGTCCGCATCAACGAGGCCGCACCTGTCATCGGTGACACAGCGATGGAAACCATTACCGAGACCATCATTACCGAATCTTCTATGATTGGGCACAATCCGGCCACGCCCGCAGGCGCGGGTCAGGCGGTGGGTGAGCTCATCCCTCTTGCGCGACTGGATATGGCGCGCGAGGGCGTGGCGTATATCGTCACGGTGCCCAGGTCGTATACATATGAAACGGTTTCCCAGCGCATTAACCGCGCCGCCGAGCGCTATGAAATCAAGGGTGTTATTATGCAGGCGGACGAGGCGGTGCTGGTCGAAAACCGTCTAAACAAAAAAATACCGATCATCGACGAGGTTCGCTACATTGAACGGTTGCCCGAGGGTAAGCTGGCTGCCATTGAGGTGGCGCTGCCGGGGCAGTCGGTGCGTATGCTGAGCAACCCATATGGCATTGCTACGTTGCTTGGGTTGGATGCCGCACAGACGCGCAGCATTACGCCGATCGCCAAAAGCTTGATTGGCAAGCGAAGCGCGGTTGTGATAAAGACGCCTCACGGTAATATCCGTGAGAACGTGCTGAAGGCCGGCTCGATCACGTTTGATGCGCATTCGTCTGCGACCGTTAATATTGACGAGGGCGCCGAACGCATCATGCAAACGTTGCAAAATGCGGGCGAGATTCGCAATATTTTGGGTGAGCCCAATACCAACGTCGGTCAAATGCTGCAACGCATTCGAAACGGCATGTCGGGGGTGAGCGGCGAGCGGGCGGAGGATATTCGTATCACCGATCTGCTGGCTGTCGATACGTTGGCGCCCGTGGCCATTGCAGGTGCGTTGGCAGGCGAGACCTGCATGGAAAAGGCAGTGGGTATTGCTGCAATGGTGCGTACCCGTCAGCTGCCGATGCAGCAGATTGCCGATGCGCTGATGAGAGATCTCGGCGTTCGTGTGATCGTGGCAGGTGTGGAGGCCGTCATGGCCGCGCTTGGCGCAATGACCACGCCGGGTACCCGCGTGCCGTTGGCGATTCTTGATATGGGCGGAGGCTCGACCGATGCAGCTGTCATCGATGAGGATGGTGCTGTCCGTATGACCCATTGCGCAGGCGCAGGAGAGCTGGTGTCTATGCTCATTCAGACCGAGCTGGGGCTTGCGAGCCGTCACACGGCCGAGCAGATCAAAAAATATCCGCTTGGCAAGGTGGAGAGCTTGTTCCATTTGCGTCTGGAAAATGGCGCAATGCAGTTCTTTGACGGATCGATCGATCCGCGACTGTTCGGTCACGTTGTGCTCATGACACCTGAGGGCATGGTGCGTATTGACGAGGATATCCCCATGGAAAAGATCGTCCAGGTGCGCCGCGAGGCCAAGCGTAAGGTGTTTGTTACCAATGCGTTGCGCGCGTTGCGCGAGGTTGCACCTACGCATGAGATGCGTCGTATTCCCAACGTGGTGCTTGTCGGCGGCTCGGCTGAGGATTTTGAAATTCCCGAGATGCTTATGGAGGAGTTTGCCGCTTACCGTATCGTATGCGGCCGAGGAAATATCCGTGCCACCGAGGGACCGAGAAACGCCGTCGCGACGGGACTTGTACTTTCGTATCTGGGGGATGTATAAGCCATGATCGCAAGAAAACCAACCATTTTGATTTTTACTGTTCGTCCCGATGAGATGTTGTTGCGCGAAATATGCGCCGGCATCGAGGAGGAGGGCGTGTTGTATGAGGTGATCGCACAGCCCTCGGGCGATGCGGCAACACTGGCTGCGGCTGCTTCGGGCGTGTCGGTGCTCGGCTCGGGGGTGGCCCTTGTTGGTTGCTCGATTGCCCTGCATATCAAGGGTATGACGGATCGATCTCCGCTGCTTGGCTTCGAGCGCGCAACGCCGGGGCAGGCGCGGGACGTTGGAGCCAACAGTGCCAGAGTTATCAAAAAGCTCCCGTTTAAGTTGGGAGAGCACTGATCAACGATAGTAGTACCGATCTGAAACAGAATTCACTAAGGAGAGCATGTTTCGATGAAAATTTATACAAAGCACGGGGATGCGGGCATGACCACGCTCAAATCCGCAACCCAGATTTCAAAGGCAGATGATCGCATTGCGGCGCTAGGATCCATTGACGAGCTGACCTCGCAGATGGGACTTGCCAAGGCGCACATTGCCTCCATGAGAACGGCAGACAGCGATACTTGCGTCGAGCATTTCGACCGCGTGCAGGCAACGCTGATGACCATCATGGCGGGGATTGCTGATCCTCGCAATAAGGCGTATGAGGTATCTGCTGAAGAAACGGCATTTTTGGAGCATATCATTGACCTTGTGGAGGATTCCTTCCCCCGTGAGCGTCAGTTTATTATGCCCGGCTATTGCGAGTTGTCGGCACGTCTTGACGTGGCTCGCACCATCGCTCGTCGCGCTGAGCGCGAGCTGGTGACCATGGAGCGTAAATATTCTGCCCATGCATCGGCTAAGGCCTACCTCAACCGTTTGTCCGATTATCTGTATATGCTGGCCCGCCGTGCCGATCATGATGAAAAGCTGCGTCGTGAGGGTAAGGCTGTGCCGCAGACGGCCAGCGGTGGGACGGTTGGCAGCGCGGATGCCGTTGTGGATGAGGTGCTGCGCCGTGTGGGTGCGCTCGCCACGCTGGATCTGAAAAAGGCAGAGATGTTGATCCGTGAGATCGAGGCGTACGCCGCGACCATCGGCAAAAAGGCAGTCATTGCCGTTTGCAATGCGCAGGGCAATCCCATCGCGGTACACGTGATGGACGATGCCTTCCTGGTCAGCTACGACGTGGCGCTGAAAAAGGCATATACGGCGGTTTCGGTCAAAATGTCCACCATGGAGCTGTCGGCACTGGTACAGCCCGGCGGAACCTTCTACGGACTGCAAAACGTGGATAAAATGCTGGTCTTCGGCGGCGGCGTTCCCTTGAAGGTGGGCGATCGCATTGTCGGCGGCCTGGGTATTTCGGGCGGCACGGGTGAGGAAGACCACGCGCTGTGCGAATACGGTCTGCAGGTCTTTTCGCGCCTCTAATTCTTAACGGCACAATACCAAGATGCGCTGCAGCCTGGCTGTAGCAGATGGAGGATCCAATGCTTAAGAAAATTATTTGCATTTTTGTCTCACTCATATTGATGTGTAACCTTACATTTTTTGTCATTGCGGAGGAAGAGGATGTGACACTGCTGCATGATTGTAATACGTCATTTGGTTCGTTTGTACGAGACGATGACCAAGAAAAGGGCGCTTGTGTTGCGCATACCTTTTCTTCCGGAACAAATTCCTTTGCAAACCAAGCGCAATTTTCTCCCATTGATGCTTCTGATGCGGATACACTTGCCATTGATATTTATCTGTCCGATACGGCAATGATGGCGAATATCAGCGAGTTGTATATTGAGATCACTTCGTCCGGCACGTGCGATAAGCTGGAAAATGCTTGGCCTGTGCATAATGCACTGAAGTCGGGCAAGATCAAGGCCGGATGGAATACGATCTATCTGTATTTGAATGAAAGCTATGTTACTGCCGGCGGGTGCGATTTGTCGGCGATCAACTATATCCGTATTTTTAGTTTCTTTGAGGGCAATGCCATCAAAGGCGAAACCATTAAATTTGACAATATCCGTATGATCCATACGGGTGGATATGACTATTCCGATTTGTCAATGGACTTTTACCGTGGAGATAACACCAATGTGAATATTCGCATCAACGGGCAAAAAGAGCCCGATCTTGCCAACCGTCACAGCAACATTACCATGGTTGTCGGTGACAAAGTACAATAATTGTTTTGGAGGATTTCCATGAAATTGAATCGTATTTCTCACATTCTTTGTTTTTTGCTCGCGCTCTTGATGTGCGGTATGATGTTGCTCGCCTGTACCGATCCTACGCAGGGGCAGCCCAACACGCCTGATGATCCTGCCAAGCCGCCCGAGCAGATTATTCTTGTTTCCGAGGGTGCTTCTCCGTATATGATCGTACGCTCGGATCGTGCGAGTACGACAGATACGGAAACCCAAATGTGCATCAAATTGGGCGCTGCAATCAAAGCTGTCACCGGTGTTAAGGTCGATTTGACGACAGACTATGAGGATACCGAGGGCGAGTTTGCCGATCGTTATGAGATTTTGATCGGTAAGACCAACCGTCCCGAGTCCATCGCGGCGATGGAGGAGCTGTCGCATGAAAACGCGTATCTCATTCGCGTGATAGGCAAAAAGATCGTTATCGTTGCCAAAAAAGACGGTGCACTCGAGGAAGCAGTTACCTTTTTCCTTTCCAATTATCTCGGTTACCAAAGCGAGAGTGATTTTGAGAGCCGTGAGGAGATCAAGCTGGATGCCGCGTTGAACAACGAGGGTCTTTGGAATGATCCGGAATTTGTGCCCGACGACGGCAATCCCAAGGTTCTCTTTGGTCTGTCGCAACAGCAGGCAGACGAGTATTTTGGTGATATTCTGAACGGCCTGTTCACAGGGAACACAGTAGAGACCATCACCACCGAAAACATGGGCGCGAGCTTTAAAATGCATTTTCCCGATATGATCTATTACAACGATCAGTACTGGGGCTATTACATCACGTATAAGACCGAAACGGGTAAAGGCGGTGTCGGTCTTGCAGTATCGGATGACGGTATCAACTGGAAGGACAAAGGATGTGTGCTGCAGCCCGACGAGGACTACGACTGTAACGGCGCATATTTCGCGGGTGTCTGGTTGGACGACGACGGTACCTTTTATTTGACGTACGAATGCAAGGGCGGCGAGGAGACCGAATACGGCACGCTTGAGAACGTCGCGCTGGCAACCTCCGAGGACGGCATCAACTGGACCAAGGAAGGTGTCATTCTTTACAAGAACCCCGAAATTCCGTGGCAGACCGCTAACGTCGGTACGCCCGATCTGTATAAAGAGGGGGACACGTGGTATCTCTTCTTCCACGGCTTTGATTTTGTGGACTGTCAGATCGGCGTAGCCTACGGCAAGGATCTGCACAATCTGACGGTGGTGCCCGATCCTATCATCCCCACCGAGGACAATACCCTCTACAGCGGTACGACGGGACGCCGTGACGTCATTTACGTCGACGGTTACTATTACATGGTATACGAGGTCAGCACTGACCAGGCAGAGGAAGGCGGCTATAACAAGGCATACTGGACGCATATGTTTGCCCGCTCGCGCGATCTGATCACCTGGGAGACCATCGAGGCTCCAATCTTGACTCAGACCAATGCAGACGGTTCAGCAAAACCCGGCTTTGGTTACGACGGTCCATGCTGGATGATCATCGGTAAGCACATCTACGTGTATATGCGCGTCAGCAACAAAACGACGGCTGTTGAGCTGACGTTGAAGTAATAATATTTAATGATAGAAAAAAACGGGAAGACTGAGTCTTCCCGTTTTTTTTTGTATTTCTTTTTATTCAAGCTCGAACGCGCCTGTATAGAGTTGATAATACTTTCCTTTTTCCTCAATCAGCTTGTCGTGGCTGCCGCGCTCGATGATCACGCCCTTTTCCAGAACCATGATGACATCCGAGTTGCGGACGGTGGACAATCTGTGAGCAATGACGAACACCGTGCGTCCTTTCATGAGGGCATCCATGCCGCGCTGAACGATGGCCTCGGTGCGAGTATCGATGGAGGAGGTTGCCTCATCAAGAATCATGACGGGCGGGTCTGCCACGGCCGCACGGGCGATGGCGATGAGCTGACGCTGACCTTGCGACAGATTGGCGCCGTTGTTGGTCAGTAGGGTGTTATATCCCTCGGGCAGGCGGGTGATAAAATCATCCGCACCCGAAAGCTTGGCGGCTTGCTTGCAATCTTCGTCAGAGGCGTCCAATCTGCCGTAACGAATATTGTCCATGACGGTGCCTGTGAACAGGTTGGTGTCCTGAAGAACGATGCCAAGCGAGCTGCGTAGGTCGGATTTCTTGATCTTATTGATATTGATGCCATCGTACCGGATCTTACCGTCGTCAATATCGTAGAAGCGGTTGATCAGATTGGTGATGGTCGTTTTACCTGCACCCGTTGCGCCGACAAAGGCAACCTTCTGCCCGGGTTCGGCGTAGACGCTGACGTTGTGAAGGACAAGCTTATCTTCTTCATAGCCGAAATCAACCTCGGTCAGTCGAACGTCACCCTTGAGCTCGGTATAAGTGATGGTGCCGTCGCTGTGCGGGTGCTTCCATGCCCAATGACCGGTGTGCTCGTTTGTTTCGGTGATGTTGCCTTGCGCATCGATGTTTGCGTTAACCAAGGTGACGTAGCCATCGTCAATCTCGGGCTGCTGATCCATCAGAGCAAAGATTCGTCCTGCGCCGGCCAGCGCCATGACGATGGAGTTGATCTGCTGGGAGAAGGTGTTGATATTACCCGTGAACTGTTTGGTCATATTGAGGAAGGAAACGGCAACGCCAATGGTCAGTGTGCCGAAGGCGGCACCTTGGGAGAGATACGCGCCAAGACCGCTCAAAGAAACGTTCGGAAGCTCGGAGAGAATGAATACACCGCCGACCGTTGCCACGATAACATACAAAATGTTACCGATATTCATAATGATAGGCCCCAGCATATTGGCAAAGGCGTTGGCACGGTAGCTGGTTTGGAACAGCTCCTCATTGATCTGCGCAAATTCTTCGCGCACCTTCTTCTCGTGCGAGAATACCTTGACAACCTTCTGACCGCTCATCATTTCCTGCACATAGCCTTCCAAGCGACCGACGTTGCGTTGCAGCTTGATGAAGTTTTTGGCAGAGCCACCGCCGATCTTGCCCGATACGACGATCATGACGCAAACGCCGACAAGTACGACCAGCGTCATCCAAACGCTGGACCACAGCATGATAAACAGAACCGTGAGCACGATGGTGCAAGACTGAAGCAGGCTGGGCAGGGATTGAGAGACGAGCTGACGCAGCGTGTCGATATCGTTGGTGTAGTGGCTCATGATATCGCCGTGCTGATGTGTATCAAAATATTTGATGGGCAGATTTTGCATGCCATCAAACAGCTTGCGGCGCATCTTAGTCAGAAAGCCTTGCGTGATATACGCCATGAGCTGTGTTTGTAAGGTGATAAATATGATGGAAAGAACGTAAAGGCTGACCAAAATGAGAACAAGAGGAACAACCTGCGGGGCGACAACATCCCATCCGTGACCTGCCTTGAGGGCAACGTCAACGATGTTGATGATGCGCTGGGTGAAGATGGCGGGGCAGGCGGAGACCATAGCCGAGAGCACCATGCAGCACATGGCGATCGGAAGCAAGCGAGGGTAGGATGCAAACAGCAGCTTGATGACGCGGCCGAGCATTTTGAAGTCAATTTTGCGGCGACCACCGGGCATTTTTGCGGGAGTGTTGTTCTTACTCATCATCCTCACCTCCCTTAGTCTGTTGGGTGTAAATCTCTTTGTAAATATCGCACGAGGCCAGCAGGTCGTCATGCTTACCCATGGCGGCAATCGTGCCGTTTTCCATGACCAAGATCAGATCGGCATCCTGTACCGAGGAAACGCGCTGTGCGATGATGATCTTGGTTGTTTCGGGGATGTAGGATTTGAAGCCTGCGCGGATAAATGCATCTGTGCGAGTGTCAACCGCGCTGGTCGAGTCGTCAAGAATCAGAATCTTGGGCTTTTTGAGCAGTGCACGGGCAATGCAAAGGCGCTGCTTTTGGCCGCCCGAGACATTGGTACCGCCCTGCTCGATGTGCGTGTCATACCCATCGGGGAAGGAGGTGACAAACTCGTGTGCCTGCGCCAGCTTGCACGCTTCGATCATTTCTTCATCGGTAGCGTTTTCGTTACCCCAGCGCAGATTGTCCTTAATGGTGCCAGAGAACAAAAGATTCTTTTGCAAAACCATCGCGACCTGCCCGCGCAGCGTATCCAGATCGTACTCGCGCACGTCCACGCCGCCAACCTTGACACAGCCTTCGGTGACATCGTACAGACGGGGAATGAGCTGGACGAGCGTGGACTTGCTCGAACCCGTACCGCCTAAAATTCCAACGGTCATTCCCGAGTCGATGTGAAGATCAACGTCGGACAGAGCAAAGCGCTCCGCCTTGGCCGAGTATTTGAAATTGACATTTTCAAAGTCAATCGAGCCGTCCTTGACAGTGGTAACGGCATTTTCGGGGCTGGTCAGGGCGGAACGCTCATCCAATACCTCGATGATACGCTTCATGGACTCGGAGGACATGGTGAGCATGACGTAAATCATAGACAGCATCATCAGTTGGATCAGAATCTGCATACCGTAGGTCAGCATAGCGGACATATGACCGACGTTGACAACGGCACCGCCGCTGTTGATGACCAGCATGGAGCCTACCAGCATAACAAAGACCATGTTAGCGTAAACGCATACCTGCATCAAGGGTGAGTTGAGAGCAACGATGCGCTCTGCCTTGGTGAAATCGGAGCAGATATCCTCGGCGGCAATGCCAAATTTCTTTTTCTCGTAATCTTCACGAGAGAAGCCTTTGACCACACGCATACCGCGGACGTTTTCCTCGATGGACTCATTGAGGCGGTCGTATTTACGGAAGACTGCGCGGAAGGCGGGCATGGCTTTGCGGCTGATGAGAAACAGACCGAAGCCAAGAAGCGGTACCAGCACAGCGAAAGACATGGCCAACCAACCACCCATGACGGCGGCCATGATAATGGCAAAGACGAGCATCAACGGCGCACGGACGGCGGTGCGGATGATCATCATGTAGGACATCTGTACGTTATGAATGTCGGTTGTCAGACGGGTGACCAGCGACGTGGACGAAAACTTGTCAATATTCTCAAAAGCAAAGGTTTGGATGCGGTCAAACACGTCTTGACGCAAATTTCTGGAAAAGCCGGAAGAGGCCTTTGCGCAGGTGTATGCCGCTACGCCGCCGCAGGTCAGAGACAAAAGTGCCATGATGACCAATGTAATACCGTATTTGGCAATGACAGCCATTTCCAGCATCGCAGTGGTTTGGATGTAGTTGATCAGCTTGGCGGTGGTGAAGGGAATGAATACTTCGATAACCACTTCGGCAATGATAAAGATCAGCGTAAGAATAGATGGGAGCTTAAACTCTCTTACGCTTTTCAGAAATTTTTTGAACATAGGGACCTCCTTGTTCTTAGTATCGAATATCTAACCTTATTATTATAACATATTTTTGAGCGATTTTGTCAACAAATATGAAGAAAAATGTAAACAAAAATGGGGGAGGTGATGAGGGGAGATTTGAACTCTTTTACAACTTCTCCTTTTGACGATCATACTGCGCGGCTTTGCCGCGCGCTGATCTGTGCTTGCGTTTTTATGCCACTTCTTGGCGCGTCCCAAGAAGTGGCCAAGAAAGGCGCTCGGACGTTCCCTCCGAGGCCTCCCTGCGATTGCCGCTCTACAAAGTGGACAGAGGAGAAAGACATAGTAGCTTTTTGCCTATCTCTCGCCGCCTTGCCACCACGAGCGGCAGATATGCCAAAGCAAAAAGTTTTGCGGGTTTCTTAAGGGTATTAGGCCCGGATTAAAATTTAATTTTCTATGGGAAGAATTTTGCTTGCAAAATTCTTGGGGAGCGGGGAGTTTAACATTCATATAAGCACTGAATTAGATGCCCGCGTTATTCTTGGTTCGTTCTTTCTCGAATGAGAAAGAATGAACACCAAAACCACACACCGAACGCGCGCGGCTTGCCGCGCAGGATGAGGCCGTAGAAGTAGTTGCTTAATCTTATCATCGTATCACATAAAAAAGCAAGGGACGCGTATCACGTCCCTTGCGTAAAAATTAAATTTCCTTGAGCAGTTGTTCAAACTCATCCAGACATTCGGCAAAGACCTTCATGGCATTTTTCACCGTGTCAGGCTTGGTTAGATCCACACCTGCAATCTTGAGCTCCTCCAGCGGATAATCACTGCCACCCGTCTTGAGGAAGGCCAGATAATCCGAGGCATCGCCCGTTTCGTAAATGTGATTGGCAATGGCAACAGCAGAACTGAAGCCCGTGGCGTACTGATATACGTAGAAGGCATTGTAGAAGTGAGGAATGATCGCCCACTCATACTTGTGCAGCTCGCCCACGGTTGCGCCTTCGTAATAAAGCTCATTGAGCTTCTGGTAGGCCTCGCTTAGCGTCTGTGCGGTCAGCGGCGTGCCTGCCTGATACATATCGTGGGCAATACGCTCGAACTCGGCAAACAGCGTCTGGCGGAAGATGGTCGTGCGGAAGCTTTCGAGGAAGTTGTTGAGAATGTAAGCGCGGCGCTTTTTGTCCGTTTCAACCGACAAAAGATATTTGGTCATCAGCACCTCGTTGACCGTGGATGCGACCTCGGCGACCATGATCTTGTAATCGTGGTTAACGTAATCCTGCGCTTCGCTCGAATAATAGGAGTGCATGGCGTGGCCCAGCTCATGTGCCAGCGTAAAGGCATCGTCAAGCGTGTTGGTGTAGTTGAGCAGAACGTAGGGATGGACACCGAAGACGCCGCAGGAAAAGGCACCTGTCGTCTTTCCCTTGTTCTCGTAGACGTCGATCCAGTTTTCACTATACGCGCGGTCAAGCAGAGCGGCATAGCCTTCACCCAGCGGCGCAGTTGCCTTTTTGACCAGTTCCTTGCCCTGCTCGTAATCGACCTTCATGTCGATGTCGCCAAGGATCGGGCAGTAGAGATCGTAGGTGGATAGCTCGTCAAGCCCCAGTGCCTCCTTGCGAACCTTGAGATATTTTTTCATGGTGCCAAGACCGTCGTGAACGGCCTCGATTAGGCTGTCATATACCTCAACGGGAACGTTGCTGCCGAACAGTGCGGCCTCGCAAGGCGTTTTGAACTTGCGGACGTTCGAATAGAAGGTGTCCGTTTTGACCGATGCCGCATAGGTGGAGGCAAAGGTGTTGATATATTTCTTAAATTCGCCGAAATATTTGGTAAAGGCTTCGTGACGGATACGAGCGTTCGAGCTTTCACGCCAAACACCGAAGTTGCCGTGCGTCAGAGGGGCTTCGTTGCCGTTTTCGTCGATCATGGGGGGGAAGGTCATATCGACACTTTGCAGCATTTCGAAAATATTACGGGCATTGCCACGGACGTCGGACAGCATGGCCAACATCATTTCCTGTTCCTTGGGCAGCATATGAGCGCGGCCGCGCAAAATTTCTCCGACGGTCTGGCGGTAGACGGCCAATTCGGGCTGCTCGAGATAGGAGCGGACGGTTTGCTCGTCGCACTCGAGGATTTCGGGCTCAAGGAAAGCGATGGCAGTATTCATGGCAACAATCAGATTGATCGCTCTGCCCTGCATGGCCTGATATTCGGGATCGCCGTTGTCACTGCTTTGATGCAACATAGCATACAAATAGACCAGCTCCATTTTTTTAGAAGCGGCGTACACGGCATCAAGACCTGCCTTGAGACTTTCGGCCGAAGCACACAGCGTTCCCGCAAGCGCGGAGAGCTTGGCAATGTCGGCTTCACATTCGGCGTAGGCGCTTTCCCACGCCTCTTTGGTTTCAAACATATGGGAAAAGTCCCACATGAATTTGGGATCCATTTCATTTCTCGTTTTCATGATCGATTTTCCTTTCTTTGTTTTGCCAATGGCAACGATGATGGCTGATAGTCCTATTGTATCATAAAAATGATAAAAAAGAAAGAGGAAACCTTGTCTTTTTTCCTTTTTTACAGGGAATTTTTATACGAATGTACGCTTTTCGTTGACAAGCGAAAGCAGGTATGGTAGAATGATGACGAAAAGACACCATCGATGTTTGCGTCAACGGAAACGGTTGGATCACCGACAAGGAAAGGATTTTTATGAAAATCAAAACCAAGCAAATGTCCTATGAGCAAGTAATGGCACTTCCTCGCGCCAAGCACCAGCCGCCTCACAAGCCGAATATTTTGTTCCGCACACTACTTCGGGTGGTATGCACGCCCGATCTGATCGCGACGCGCTTTACCTGCCGCCGCATCGGTATGGAAAAGCTGGGCAAGCGCGAGCCGTGCTTGATCTTGATGAATCACGCCAGCTTTATCGATCTTAAAATCGCCTCGACGATCCTCTATCCCCGCCCCTTCAATATCGTGTGTACAGCCGACGGACTCGTAGGCAAAAAATGGCTGATGCGCCAGCTTGGCTGCATTCCGACGCAAAAATACGTGCCCGACATTCGTTTGGTGCGCGACATGGTTCATGCTGTACGTAAAAAACAGTGCTCCGTTTTGATGTATCCCGAGGCGGGTTACAGCTTTGACGGAACGGCTACACCGCTGCCCGATACGTTGGGGAGCTGTATCAAGCTGCTCGGTGTTCCCGTCATTATGATCCGTACCGAGGGGGCGTTTTCGCGTGATCCGCTGTATAATAATCTCCAACTCCGTCGTGTCAAGGTAAGTGCCGAGATGGAATATCTGCTCTCGCCCGAACAGATCAAGAGCAAAACGCCGGAGGAGATCAATGCCATTCTCAAGGAACAGTTTTCGTTCGATTATTTCCGTTGGCAAAAGGAAAAGGGAGTTAAGATCACGGAGCCCTTCCGCGCTGATTTTCTCAATCGTGTACTATACCGGTGCCCCTATTGTCAAACCGAAGGGCAAATGCAGGGAAGGGGCATCACGCTACACTGTAACGCTTGCAGCAAGGAATGGGCGCTGACTGAGGACGGGGAAATGCGCGCGCTTGCGGGAGAAACCGAGTTCTCGCATATTCCCGACTGGTATCGTTGGGAGCGTGAGTGCGTGCGCCGCGAAATAGAGCGGGGCGAGTATTCGCTTGACGTTCCTGTGGATATCTGTATGCTGATCGATACCAAGGCGCTTTACCGCGTGGGCGAAGGCCGCTTACAACACACCAAGCAGGGCTTTCACCTGACGGGATGCGACGGTAAGCTGGACTACATCCAAAAGCCGCTGGCATCCTATAGTCTAAATTCGGATTATTATTGGTATGAGATCGGTGACGTTATCGGCATCGGCAACACGGACGTGCTGTATTATTGCTTCCCAAAGACAGACCGCGACGTGGTTGCCAAGACCCGCCTTGCTACCGAAGAGATATATCGCATGGCAATGCTTCAAAAGCAAAACCGTTTCAAAGAATAAATTGGCAAAAAGAACGTCTTTATGTGCCTGAAAAATCGGGCTTTGCTATTGACAAATAGCACAATTTACCATATAATTATTAGTGTATTGTGCCAAAAGGGCGTATGTGAAAAGCAATTTGCGGCACATCATACAGCAGAGTGAAAGAGAGGTCACATTTTCTTATGATCAAAGTAGTTAAATTCGGAGGCAGTTCGTTGGCTGACGCGGATCATTTTCGTCAGGTCGCCCAGATCGTGCAGTCCGATAAAATCCGTCATTACGTGGTCGCGTCCGCACCGGGCAAACGCTTTTCAAGCGATATCAAGGTGACGGACATGCTTTACCGTTGCTATGAAATGGTACGCGCCCACCAGAATATTGACGAATATTATGAGCAGATCAAACAGCGCTACAATGATATTATTGCCGATCTTGGCTTGAATTTTGATATTTCCGGCGAGCTGGAGTATGTGAAAAATGCCATGCTGCACGCGTCTGGCCGTGACTATGCCGCCTCTCGCGGTGAATATCTGAATAGCTTGATTCTGGCAAAATATTTGGGATTTTCCTTTATCGATGCCGAGAACGTCATTATGTTCAAGGAAAACGGTCAGTTTGATGCCGAATATACGCAACAGCTGATGCAGGAAGAGCTAAAAAAATATGAATATGCCGTCATTCCCGGCTTTTACGGATCCATGCCCAACGGAACGATTAAGACGTTTTCGCGCGGTGGCTCGGACGTGACCGGCTCCATTGTGGCACATGCCGCCGGTGCCGATCTGTACGAAAACTGGACCGACGTATCCGGCTTTATGATGGCCGATCCTCGTCTGGTCGAAAATCCTTGCGCGATCGAAACCATCACCTATCGCGAGCTGCGTGAGCTGTCCTATATGGGTGCTTCGGTCTTGCATGAGGATGCAATTTTCCCCGTTCGTATTGCGGGCATCCCGATCAACATTCGTAACACCAACCGTCCCGAAGATGCCGGCACTATGATCGTGGCAACGGCCTCGTCCTATGACAAGCAGCGCATCATCACGGGCGTTGCCGGACGCAAGGGCTTCTCCTTTATCAATATTGAAAAAGATATGATGAATGCCGAGGTCGGATTTACCCGCCGTATTCTCGATGTGCTGGAGGACTACGACCTTCCTATTGAGCACCTGCCGACGGGTATTGATACCATCAGCATGGTTATTCCTACGGCGGCTCTCGAGGGTAAGCGCGAAAAGCTGTTGGCATCCATTGAACGTCGTGCGCGTCCCGATAGCGTTGTAATTGAAGATGGAATCGCGATGATTGCCGTCGTTGGCCGTGGTATGACCAAATCCAAGGGTACGGCTGCACGCGTGTTTACCGCGCTGGCTAAGGCCGGTATCAACATTCGCATGATCGACCAGGGCTCGAGCGAGCTGAATATCATCATCGGTGTCGAAGAGGCCGATTACGAAACGGCGATTGGTGCGATCTATCACGAATTTGTCAAGTAAGGAGCATAAGGGTATGAGACGAGTGCTCATCAGTGGTGGTGCACGCGGCATCGGTCGCGCGATGGTGGAATATTTTTGTGCGCAGGGCGATGAGGTGGCTTTTATCTACCGTAGTCGCGAGGATGCGGCTGCAGAATTGTCCGCCAAGACGGGGGCACACGCACTGATGGCCGATCTCTCCGATTCTGATGGGGCAAGGCGCGCGGCGGCTTGGGCCATTGAGACGCTTGGCGGCGTGGACGTGCTTGTCAACAATGCAGGTATTGCTCAAATCAAGCTGTTTACCGATGTCACTGACGAGGAGTGGCGGCGCATGATCGATACCAATCTTTCGTCTGCCTTTTATCTGTGCCGTGCGATCGCTCCTGATATGATCTCGCGCCATAACGGCCGCATCATCAACGTCGGCTCGATGTGGGGCAAGGTCGGTGCATCGTGTGAGGTGCATTATTCGGCATCCAAGGCAGGATTGCGCGGGCTGACCATGGCGCTGGCTAAAGAGTTGGGACCGTCGGGCATCACCGTCAACTGCGTAGAGCCCGGTGTGATCGAAACGGAGATGAATGCCGCGTTGGATGAGCAGACGCGTATCGCTCTTTGCGATGAAACGCCGCTGTGCCGCATGGGAACGCCTGCGGAAGTGGCGGCGGCTGTTGCGTTTTTGGCTTCTCCCGAGGCAGGGTTCATCACAGGGCAGATGCTTGGCGTCGACGGCGGATACGCAGTCTGATGCTTGATTGCTTTCCAAATTTTAAACTTTTGTGAATGTTTGAAATTTTGCTTGCTTTTTTTAAAAAGCATGGTATACTAATATTGTAAGCAAGCGCCCTTGGCGTTTGCCTTGATTGTGAAACGAGTGAAAGGAGTCGTGGTCAAATATGAAAAACGAAAAAACAAATTATGGTAAAATTATTGCCGTTACGCTGGCCTTCGTGGCAGGTGCATGTGCGGTGATTTGGTTTGCGATGAAGCTGTATCGCAAGTATTGTCTGCTGGAATGCGGTGACTATGACGAGGAACTGGATGAGTTGTATAACGACGGCCTGTACGATGAAGAGGCAGGCTGCTTGGTCGTCGAGGAGGAAGCTCCCGCAGAGGAAATTGTTATCGAGGGCGCGGAAGCGTGAAGTTAAGTGTGAATAAAAAATCGGCTGTTGCTGTGAGGCAACGGCCGATTTTTTATGCGGGGGGAGAGAAATGAAATTTTAATCATTTTCTCCTTTTGACGCTCACACTGTGCCTGCGGCACGCGTTCGCTGTACAGGTTTCTTTCGCCATTTCTTTGTTCAATGACAAAGAAATGGCATCTTTGCTTTCACCGAGTGCCCATTTCGCTAAAGCAAAATATATCAGTTTTGCTTGCCCGCTGGACGCGGGCATTATGCAAGCATGAACACAAAACTTTGTGCGCAGCTGTGCGAGGCTGTAGGGAAGTTGGTTGAAATATAGCGATACTTTTCCTTTGCTCAAACATTCTTCCCATGTATTTTTTGCCTAACACCTTGCATTTGTTCCCATTATTTGTTATAATGAAGCCAACAACTCCCGGCACCGCGATACGGTGCGGAAAGGATATTGTATGAAACGATTTGAAAGCTACAATTGGACAATGACGCCCCACTATCCCTACACGCCCTTCCGCGTGCAGAATATGGAAACGGACGTCAAAAATCAGTCCATTTTGCCCCCCATTCCTTGTCAAGTTCCGGGCTCTATTTATGATGCTTTGCAAAAAGCGGGTGTCATTGAGGATCCCTTCTTTGAAATGAACAGTCTCAAATGCCAGTGGGTATCCAACCATTGGTGGGTGTTTGATGGTAAAATCGACCTTGATCCCAAGGGGGACGGCGAGCGTCTTGAGTTGGTGCTTGAGGGCATCGACTGCATGGGACATATATTCTTCAACGGTAAAAAGCTGGGGCAGTCGGATAATATGTACGTCCCCTTCGTGGCCGACGTGACCGATATTGCCCGAAAGGGAAGCAACACCGTGACAGTGGTGCTGGAAAACGCACCCGATGAGATGGGGCAGATCGGATACACCTCCAGAACCTTCACCCAGAAGGCTCGTTTCAGCTATAAGTGGGACTGGTGCACCCGTCTGATCAGTATTGGTCTGTATCGCCCTGTTTACGTTCGCGCCTACAATGAAGTGCGATTTGAAGATTTTTATTTTAAGCCCGTCGGCACGAATGGTGACGCGGAATTTTATGCCACACTGCACGGCGACACCAAGGGCTGTACAGTCGAGGTGTCCATCGGCAATTGCTTGGTCAACTGCCCTCTGGACAGCCGCGGCAGAGAAGCCAAGGCCAGACTGCACGTGGATAACGTCAAATTGTGGTATCCGCTGGATGTCGGTGAGCAGAATCTGTACGAGCTGACCATGACCATCATCAAGGATGGCGTGGCTGTTGAAACAAGAGTTGAACAAGTCGGCTTCCGAACCATCACGCTGGAGCAAAACGACAACGCCCCCTTAGGCGCGCTTGGTTACGTATTTAACTGCAACGGCACTCGCGTATATGCCAAGGGTGTCAACCTGACCCCCATTGATATGACGGGCTACAATGACCCTGTCAAGCTGGAGCAGCTGCTCACCATGATGAAGAAGGCGCACATCAACGTGATTCGCGTCTGGGGCGGCGGCGTTATTGAGGACGAAACCTTTTACAAGCTGTGCGATCGCATGGGCTTTATGGTATGGCAGGAGTTTATCCAGTCCTCCAGCGGTCTGGATAACGTTCCCTCCAAGATCGAGCAGTTCCTTGTTCGTCAGGAGGCGACGGCCAAATGGGCCATCAAAACCCGCCGCAATCATCCCTCGCTGGCGGTATGGAGTGGCGGTAACGAGCTGATGAACGAGGAGGGGATTCCCTCGACGTTTGCCGATCGCAACATTGCCGAGCTGTTGGGTTATGTATCCTACTATTCACCCCACATTCCCATGCTGCCGACATCGGCCAGCGGTCCTTACGAATTTTTGGATCCCGGGCACAAGGGCGAGAACCACGACGTTCACGGTAGCTGGCGTTACTACGGCACCAAGGAGCACTATCGTGTGTTCAACGAGTCGGACAGCCTGTTCCACAGCGAGTTTGGCGTGGACGGCATGATGAGCGTTGAGACCATGAAGACGTTCTTGTCCGAGGATAACCTCAAGCCCGACGATATGGCACACAATCACGTATGGCGCCATCACGGCGAGTGGTGGGACAACTCCTGGCGTGACAAGCACATTTTCGGCGAGCCTGAAACGCTGGAACAGCAGGTTGCCCGTTCCCAGTTCATTCAGGCCGAGGGATTGCGCTACGCGGTTGAGGCCAACCGCCGCCGCGCCTTTGAAAACAGCGGCAGTATCATCTGGCAGATCAATGAGCCCTATCCCAACATTAGCTGTACCTGCATGATCGACTATTGCATGAGAGCCAAGCCGGTGCTTTGGCAGGTTGGTAAGGCGTTCGCTCCTTTGAACGTCAGCATCAAGTATGATAAGCTGATCTGGGAGCCGGGCGAGGAAGTCGTGGCCGAGGTGTTCGTATCGCTTGACGGTGACGAGAGGGAAGTGTCTTACTGCTATGGCTCTGCAGGGCAGATAACCGAAGGCAAGGCCGTTTGCGGTCACACCCGTGCGGTCAAGGTCGGCGAGATCCGTGTCACGGCTGAAGGTAAGTACGTTGACTTTACCCTGAAGGCCGAGGACGGCGTCCATACTTTCGAGAATACCATTCGTCTGCTCGTCCGTCAGGAAAACGGACTTTGCTCCGACGAGGGCGTGCTCGGTTTCTATCCGGAGAATGAAGAATAATTGATAAAGGTGCGAGGGAAACTTTTTTGAAAAAAGTTTCCCTCGCGCTCCTTTCAAAAAACTTGACAGAAAAGTTTTTGCCCGCTTTTTTCAAAAAGCGGCGCAGTGGAGGGCGCGGAGCCCTCCACGCGCTCCGCAGAGCGCGAAATGCTTTTTGGCATTTCTTTTTGTTAGCTTTTTCTTTGTGCCAGCGGTATCAAAGAAAAAGCGGCTAACAAGCTTCGCTTTTCTCTCACAACCTATTGAACACCTTAAGCAACCGTGTTATAATAGATTATCACGAAAAAAAGGACGGTGCTCTCATGAAAATCGCGGTTTTGGATCGCTGTACGGTAACGAACGGTGACGTGGTATTCACGCCCATCGAGCAAATAGGCGAGGTACGCTATTTTGATCTTTTGCCACCTGCCGAGGTGCCTCTTTCCATCGGAGATTGCGAGGCCGTCATTGTCAATAAGGCAAAGATCACGGCCGAGGTCATGGATGCTTGCCCAAATTTGAAATTCGTCGGCTTGTTTGCCACGGGATACAACAACATCGACGTGGCGGCGGCAGACGAGCGAGGCATCGTCGTTTGCAACGTGCCCGGGTATTCGACCGACTCGGTCGCCCAGCATACCATTGCTCTGATGCTGCACTTTGCTACTCGCGCGGACGACTACGCCGCCTCGGTGGGAAATGGCGATTGGGTGAGATCCAAAGAGTTTTCTTATTTTAAATATCCCGTGTATGAGCTGGCGGGAAAAACACTGGGCATTTTCGGCTATGGCACCATTGGCCACGCGGTTGCCAAGATCGCGCTGGCGTTCGGCATGACGGTCATCGCCACCTCCCGCACTCATACAAGCGGGCGCGAGGGCGAGGTCACCTTCGTCGATGCCGATACGTTGTTTGCGCAGTCGGACTATCTCTCGCTGCATTGTCCCCTCACGCCCGAGACCGAGCAGGCGGTCAACACCCGCACGCTCGCCCTCATGAAGCCCTCGGCGGTGCTGATCAACACGGCGCGCGGCGGTGTAACGGACGAGACTGCGGTGGCGGACGCACTGAACGCAGGCCGCTTGCGCGGTGCGGGCATTGACGTGCTTTGCGAGGAGCCGATGAGAGACGATCATCCCTATCTGACAGCGAAAAACTGCTACGTTACCCCCCATGTTGCTTGGGGATCGATCGAGGCGAGAACGAGGCTGATCGATATCGTTGCACATAACCTTAAAGCGTTTGAAGCAGGTCGGCCACAAAATTGTGTAGGAGCGTTCAAGGGATGAAGCGGGCTGTTATTTTTGATTTGTATGATACCGTGCTGAAAAACGAGCTGTTTGATTTTTTGCGCGGGGTGGCATATGTACACGACAATTATTTATCGGACGTTTGTACGTTTGAGGAGTTCAAGGCGTATACCGACACCTTTTTGCCGTTGTACCATCAGCGCCATATTGATCATAGCGAAATCCATTTTGTAAAGGACGAACTACCGTTGTGGTTTTCTCATTTTGCCAAGACTCTGCCCGAGAGTGTGGATGATCTGGAATACGCCATCATGAGCGCCATGCAACAAGGCGGTGTTTCAGATGATGTGCGGTACGTGCTGGACGCACTAAAGGCGCGCGATATTCCGATGTATATTCTGTCGAATACGATTTTCACCTCCTGTGCGACCAAACGTCATCTGACGCATCATGGCATCCTGCATTATTTTGAAGAGGTATACGCCAGTGCCGAGTTTGGCGTGCGTAAGCCGAGCTCCCGTTTTTTTGAGGCAGCGATTGCGGATATTCAAGCTCGACATCCCGAGATCAAAAAGCAAGAGATGCTGTTTGTTGGCAACGACTACGCAGCCGACGCTCACGGCGGTGTTGCGGTGGGACTGAACACCGTTTGGTATAACGTCGAGGGAGCACCGAATGAGCAAGAGCTGGACATTGCGATCGTAGATGACTTTAAGGATGTTCTCAACTTCATAGAATAACAAAAGGCCAACACCCTCGGGTGTTGGCCTTTTGTTATATATGCGTGACGAATATTATTCGTACAGCTTAGCCATTCTCTGGAGTCTGTCGTACTTCGCCTTGGCATTGTCGGCAGCCTTTGCGAACAGTTCTTCTGCTCTCTCGGGGAATGCCTGTGCCAGACGCTGATAACGAGTCTCATTCTTGATGAAGGAAACGTAATCAGCCGTGGGCTCCTTGGAGTCGATGGTCATGGGGTTCTTGCCCTCTGCCTTAGCGGCGGGGTTGTAGCGGAACATATGCCAGTAGCCTGCCTCAACAGCCTTCTTCATCTCAAGCTGG
>JAFVZV010000083.1 GCA_017507985.1 Clostridia bacterium | reverse complement strand
CAACGTGACTATTATACCACTTTTTCTACAAATGTCAATACCTTTTTTCAAAAAAAATAAAAAAACTTTGCTTTTTTTAAAATGATTGAAAAAACAAAAAAAACCAGCGCTGCAAAAGCCGCAGCGCTGGAAATGTTTGATTGGTTTAGTCGGCCACAGCAAAGGCATATTCGCCTGTGCCACCTTGAATATTGTCGCGTAAGAAGCAACGACCGATCGCCGAATACAGATCGAGATACGCGCCTCGGCTGACCATGACATCAATTGTCTGTGCGGTGTTGGATTGCTCCTTGAACTGACCGTTTGCGTCCAATGGACCTACGTGCTGGAAGACAATGCCGCTGATCTCGGCACTACCGCCCTGGATGCTGATAGCACCGTGTCCCGAGGAGGGAGTAACGCGCGCGTCAAAGCCGTCCAGGATCAGATTGCCGTTTTTCAAAACGACCAGATCACTTGGTACGTAGTTATAGCTGGAGGCACTGCTCGCAACAAAACGCACGATGGTATCGTCGTCTACATCAACGTAGATGGCAAGATTGCCTTCGGGGGTTGCACCGGGAACGATATCATCCATGAAGTTGAGCAGCATCAGATCGTTTTTATACGAGCCCTTGACACGAATGCCGCACAGCGAGCCATCAACGCCGCTGCCGATGATCTTGCCGTCAAAGCCGCCCGTAAAGTCCATGCCGTAACGGGCACGATAGTTGAAGATGAACAGCAGCTGCTCCTCGACTGTTTCGCCGAACTCATATGCGGTGAGGTTGGCATTCATGTGATTGAACAGCGCAACTGCCATGTCGCCTGAGCCGAATGCTCCGCTGGCGTCGGTCAGCTTGGTGCCCCAAACGGCGGCATAGAAGGTGATATTGAAATGGGTATTCATAATGATGCCTGCGCTTGAGCTGCCATCCAGTGCGATGCCGCGCGAGAGAACACAGCCCGTGATGTTGTCAACGTAGTGACCGCCGCAGTCGGCGCTTGCCATGTCGATAGCCTGATATGTATTGCCGAAGCAAATATCACGGATCACACAATTCTGACCCTCGACACGAACGGTCCAGGGATAGGCCTTGATGCTGTTCCATGCCTGCTCGGGATACCAGAAGGTGAGTCCGCGCAAGCCCGAGCCCTTTTCCATGGTGATGAAGGCATCACCATCAGCATCGCCTTGACCGGAAGTGACGTATATGACCGAGCCCTCACCCGTAGTGACGTGCATACTCTCGTGTACGCCGCGCAATTCAACGCCAGTGGGGATAACCAGACGGTCGGTGATGTTGTAATATCCGGCGGGAACGTAGACGATGCCGCCGTTCTTTTCGGCCGCTTCGATGGCCTTCTCAAAGGCGAGCGTATCGTCTGCTTTTCCGTCGCCCTTCGCGTCGTAGTCACGGACGTTGAATATCTGACTGCCTGCCGCGATGACGGGAGGCTTGGGAATGTTCAGCGTAAAGTCGGGCGTGGCTGGCAGGGAAGACACCGAGTCAGTCTGTACGACGCTGTGCTTTTCGTCTAATTCGCTGACGCATTCGCCCGAGATCTTGTTGTTGGTGATGGCGGCAGCTTTGGCGGCGTCGCTGACGTAATAAGAGCGAGCGCAATCAGTAAAGAGATTATTGGTGAGAATGAGAATGCCGGCCTGACACGAAACGGCCTCTCCTTTGCATTCCGTGAAGGTACTGTTCTGGACGGCTAGTGTTCCATCTCCTTCGCCCATATACACACAGCAGTCGTCAGGGATGCGGAACTCGCAGTCATACAGACGGAGCGTGCTCTCATCGGCAGTGCCTTGGACGAAAACGCCGAGTGCACCTTCAAGAGAACTCGAAATGGTCGCCACGGAGATGGAGGCGCTGTTGTATTGATGCTTGATGCCGGTAAAGCATTCTGTTATATTCAGCTTTGCGATATTGGTATAACCCGCGGTTTCGCCATTGTCATCGGGATTGCGCTGAAGGGAAAGACCGATGTTGCAGGAATCGATGGAAATGTCATACATCATCTGTCCGTCGGTTCGCATGAGGATGATGCCGGTGGTACTCTTTTGCATTTGGGAGGCGATTGTTGCTCGGTTTTCGCCCGTAAAGGCCGCCCAATAGTCAGGCCCAATGTGCATCGAGGTGATGCGGGCGCAGTCGTAGCATTTGTTGATCTTGAAGCCGTAGTCCAGTGCGGAGATATAGACGTCGTCAATACGGGGAAGCTGACAGCCCTGATCGGCCGCGATGCCGCGATACGCATTGACGATGGTTACGCACTGAACAGAGGAGGAATGCTGGGTGCCGTCACCTGCGAGGTTGTCCTTGATCAAAATAGTTGCAGGGTATTCGGCAGGTTTGTCAAGGCTCTGCTCGGGGTAGTAGACCGTCAGCCCCAACACGCCCGCACTTGCGCCAATGGTCAAAAGCGACGTGCCGTTTACCTTGCTTCTGTTACCTATAGCGAGCAAGACAGTACCGTCTTTGATTTTGCCTGGGGTGTCGTCGGGGTTCGTCCACTCACCCGCGAGATAGACCGAGCGCTTGAGGGTCAGCGAGCCCTTGATGAGATAATGACCCGCGGGGGCATAGACCGTGCCGCCGCCCTGCTTGTATACGTGGTCGATGGCGTCCTGGAAGGCCTTGGTATCGTCAGTCGCGCCGTCTGCGGCCGCGCCAAAGTCCATGACGTTGGCGGTATAAATGAGAACGTCGCTTTCATTGCGCGGATCGGCGGCGGTGTTGCCCGTGGGAAGTACGTCTGTCAGGCAAAGATCCAAGCGCAGAGCGACCGTTTCGCTTGGGGTATAGCTGTAAACGGAAACAAAGCCAAACGCCTTGCGCAAAAGGGCTCGCACGCCTGCCGACAGTGCGGCATCGGATTTGCCGACGACGACCAGCTTGCTTCCGACGATTTCGATACGGTAATCGTCCTCACCAAGACGCGAGGCAACCTCGCTTGACTCGGGGCGCGTGGTGTTGCCGATCAATATTTCACAATCTGTGGGAGCTTCGTAGTCCGTCTTAATGTCAATGTCTTTGATGCCGCTGATGGTTTTAAGGGCGCGCAGGAGCGAGGAAGCTGCCGACTTGACGGCGGCGTCGCAGTCCTCGGGACGGATAACGGCATAGCTCGTCGCACCGTCTTTGATCAGCTCAAGCATGGGGATGTCCTCCTGTTCTTGGTCGTTGGAATCATCCGGTGGCGTGTCGGGCGGTGCGTCAGGCGTACAGCCACAGCATAGCAGAAAAAACGTCAGCAAAACCAACAGAGCGGGGAATAATCGGGAAAAATTAAATTTCTTCACGGCGGATCTCCTTT
>JAFVZV010000082.1 GCA_017507985.1 Clostridia bacterium | reverse complement strand
GTATCACGACGCGTTCGTGCTTCATGCATCGCTTGTGTCCTACAAGGGCAAGGGATATGCCATCGTCGCTCCGCGCGGTGTAGGTAAAACGGTACATACCAATATGTGGAAAGCGAAATTTGGCGATGACGTGACGATTATCAACGGTGACAAGCCCATTTTGCGCCGACAGAGCGACGGCACCTATCTTGCCTACGGCACGCCTTGGTGCGGTAAGGAGGGGCAGGGCGTCAACGCCGCCGTGCCGTTGTGTGGCATTTGCTTGCTTTCGCGCGGCTCGCGCGATCTTATCAGGCCCGTTACCGTTGCCTCCTACGTGGACGGCATCATTCGTCAGGTGGTTTTCCCGACGGATACGCCCAGCATGATCCGCGGTGCGCATCTGCTTGGTGATCTCATTCGTGCCGTACCTGCCATCGCTGCTGAATGTACCCCCACCCCAAACGCCGCCGCGACCGTTATGCGCGCGTTAACTGAATAATTAAAGAACAGGGAAGGAGCGCTTGCTTCTTCCCTGAAATCATTATACTATGCGCTCTCTTGTCAAGGATTTGACAGATAGAGCCTTTTTTTATTGCTTCCACCAAACACCGTTGGCATCAAGCTCAACTGACATTTTGCTGTCTGTGGATATATAAGCAGAGTTACTGCCAAGATAGATGATGCGACCAGAGATGCTCTGCGGCATTTTAATTGCCACGGTTTCATCGCCGTCAACCTTGACCGTCAGATAAGAGCCGACGGAAACAGAGGTCGATTTGCTGGTTGCGATATTCGAAAAGTTGGCACAATGCGTAGCCTCGTTCGTCATACCGCCCGAGGGCATAATGGCAACGACCGAGCCTCCCGTGTAGGAATAGCCTTGCTCGCTGTCGATGGCAGAGTTTCCCCCCGAGGTCGAAATGACAACCGTGCGACCACCTGCGAAGACGATACCCGTGTAAGACGAGCGGCTGTTGGAGTCGATACCATCGCCGCTGCAATACACGTAAACTGTACCTTCTTCGATAGTAATGGCTGTGCCTGTGGTGGTCGTAGCATTGATACCGTCGTCCTTAGCGATGACAGACACGCGGCCGCCTTTGATCTGTACGAACGTACCTTCCAGTCCCTCGTAGCTGTTGATAACGTTAACGTGGCCTGCATGGATGGTCAGCGTTCCGTCGGCGTGTAAGCCGTCGTCGTTGCTGTAAATGGTCATGACACCGCCATTGATGGTGACATTGCCCAAAGGGCTCTCGCCGTTTTCCAACGTTGTGTCGCTGTTGGCGTGGATGGCATCATCGTAGGACTTGATATTGATCGTGCCGCCGTTGATGATGATTTCATTGGCTGCTTTGAGACCTTTGGTCGAGTAATCGCCCTTGTCGGCATTACCATCTCCCATACCTCCCATGCCACCGAGACCTCCGCCCCCCGGGCGACCTCCGCCCGGGAAACCGCCCATACCCTCGCTGACAGTCGTTGTGTAGTTGGTCCAACTATAGCTCAAAGCATTGCCACGCGATGTTAGAGCAAAAGTGTCGTACTCGGTGTTGGGCGTCAGATAGTCCGAGGCGACGAGATAGTCGTATTCTTGCCCCTGCGCCATAGACGAGGAGTAAATGAAAAACTGCATTTTGGCATAGTCGGTCAGTTTAGGGAAGGAATAATAATAGTACTTATTCCATGTGCCCGATACGTTTGAATGATATTCAGCGTTGACCCAGGCGTAATCGTCGTCTGAATTGTAATATTTGACCGAATAGGCATAAGCGTCGCTGGAAAAGCGGATATAATATACGTTTTCTGCCACGTCAGTGACTTTTTCGGAGTAGTTGGAATACTTATCGGTGTAAATGCTGAGCACGGTGGGAATGTCCTCAAGTGACTCCTCAATCACAACGTTATAGGCCGCGTCGATGCCGTCACAAGCGGCATAGATTGTGTGAGTGCCGCCGGCGATGGTCACGATACCGCGCTGATTGCCTTTATCCGAAACATCGCTGTTGGTCGTCTTGATACCATCGCCTGCCTTGGCGATGAGGGTAGTCGTTGCCCCTTCAATCGACACGCTGTCGTTGCCCTTGAGGGCGTTGTCCACGCAGTTGACGGTCAAAGTCAGATTTTTGACTTGTAGATCGTCCTTAGTGTGAATGCCGTTGTTGCTTTGAGAAACGACAGTCAGCTTGCCCTTGCCGCCAAGCTCCAGATCGACCAGGGAATAGATAGTTGCCGAATGGAGTGTTTCATCTGTTTCATCGATCGCGCTTCGTGTGTCATAAATGAAATTTTCAAAGTCCTTTTTGGCTTTGATGGCAACCTCATCACCGCTAAGAACGGTTATGGGGTTTACGCTGTCGCATACGAGAGAAACACCGTGTAGCTCCAGATCAAATTTATATTCATCCCCCACGTTGATAATGATATTACCCTTGAACTGTCCCGAGACCGCATACACCGAGTCGGCTGCGACGCTTGTGAAGGTCAGCGTATTTGCTTCGATTTTGTAGCAATCTGGCGTACCGGACAGGCACTCGATTCGGAACTCCTGTGTTGCTTCCTCAAAATAGCCGCCGTACAGCTCATCTGAAACGTCCTCGCCAAATCCGTCGTCGCTCCCACCGAGATCACTTGGCGGTACGTTAAGATCGCCGTCACCTCCAAAGCCGCCCGGCACACCAGAATTACTCGGTTTGCAGGCAACGAGGTAGAGCAATAGTAAGAGTGACAGGAGCAAAAGGCAAAGTTTTCTGCTTGATTTCATATACAGTTCCTCCGTTATAGTTGAGATTCCGTGCTTTCCTGCTTGGAAACAGTGATCTCCAGATTGCCGTTGCGCTCTCTGATTTTATCAATCAGCTCCTTTTCTTTGGAAGGATCACGTAATACGACATCGTATGTAAGACGGAACATACTTCCCATGTTGGTGGATTTGACACGGGTCAGCTCGCAGGCACTGGTATACTCGGCAAAAACTTGCTCAAAAACGCCCGTATAATCAAGATCTTCGGGAATAGTGATGCGAAAGCTCTTGTATTTGGCCGCATTTTTCTTTGCGCCGAGGCTGAGATGATTGTAAAGCATATTGACAGCGCACAACAGAAGTGTGAACAGACAGGCAAATGCAAGATATCCCATACCCGCGATCAGTCCCGCACCCATAGCAAGGAACAGCATGCCGATCTCCTTGGCAGTACCGGGAACGGAGCGAAAACGCACCAGACTGAAGGCTCCTGCAACGGCAACACCCGTACCAACGTTGCCGTTGACCATCATGATAACGACACAAACGACGGCAGGTAGCGTGGCGAGCGTGATAACAAAGCTCTTGGTGTAGCGAGTACGGTACATATAGCTCAGCGCCAAGATCAAACCAAGAACAAGGGCGCAGGCAACACAAAGTAAAAAGTCATTAACGCTGATGAGTGCGGTGGTCGATGTATCGAACAGTCCTTGAAAAATCGTTTCAGGCATGGGTAAAAAGCTCCTTTTCGGTATTTGTGATGGATTTGAGTGAAGGGAATATCATGGTCTGATAGGCAGTTCCGTATTTTGAGAACGAGGTCTTATAGATTCGTTGGTCGGAGAGAACACGGGTCATCCACAGCGGAATGCCCCCTGCACATTTGATTTCCATGAGCGTATGATCATTGTCAAGCAAGGGGGCACCATAGACACCGCATTCCAAGGACAAGTCGTTTTTTCGGCATTGAATGTTCTCATCGAAGGTCACGCGAAAGCTACTGTCGCTGTGGTGGTAATAGGCATCTCGCTCGTACGAGAGAAAAACCGTGGGGCGAAGCGCGCCGTAATACTGTAAAAAGTAATCGATTTCTGCTGAAATCTGGTCGGGCGGGGCGCAAGGGATTCTGTCGCAGACCCAGTCGAGAGCCGTTTGCTCGGGCAGGGCAACGCGCCGTTTGTAAACCACATGATCGTACTTTCGCTTAAGCTCAACAAATACGGTGCTGCTCGGCGTTGCTTGCTTGTACGAACGGATGCGCAGTTTTTCTTTGTAGATTGGCTTTTCGATAGATCGGCGAATGAGACGATAGTTGTCAGTGTCAAAATAGATGTTTCGTATGGTCGTTTTGCCATAGGCGTCGGAGCGCATATAGGGCGCCATCGCTGCAAGTATGATTTCTTTTTGCGATTGAGTCAGCAAGTATTTCAACTCGTATCGCCTGAACACGGACTGATTTGCCATACTTCACCTCCTGGTGGACATCTGCGATGATTATAACCGTCTAAACTTAATTCAAGTGAAAAGCGGGGGGGGAAATTCAAAAATAAATATTCTTTTAACTTGGATTAATGTTGGAATGATAGGATACTCTTGTCAAACAAGCAAAACTGTGATAAAATACGAGTATGTAAGAGTGGGAGGAATGCTATGAGAATATTGCTTGCTGAGGATGAGCGCTCGCTCGCCAGAGCGATTGTTAAGATCTTGGAAAAGAATCATTATTCCGCCGATGCTGTCCATAGTGGTGAGGATGCGCTGGTGTATTTGGAGACAGGCAACTACGACGTGCTCATTCTGGATATCATGATGCCGGGGATGGGCGGCTTTGCCGCGCTCAAAGCATTGCGCGAGAAAGGAAATACAATCCCGGTGCTTATTCTATCTGCCCGAACCGAGGTAGAGGACAGAGTGCAGGGACTTGACAGCGGCGCTAACTATTACTTGACCAAGCCGTTTGACACCAGGGAGCTTTTGGCTGCCATTCGTACCATTACCCGTGCGCAAACAACTCCTGACACCTGCTTGTCTGTCGGTAATATCACATTGGACCGTGCGACGTTTGAGCTTTGCTCGCCTGCCGGTAATTTCCGTCTTGCCAATAAAGAATTTCAAATGATGGAAATGCTTATGACGCATCCACAGTACTTGATCTCGGCCGAGCGTTTTTTGGAAAAGATCTGGGGGTATGAGAGTCAAGCGGAGGTCAACGTCGTTTGGGTATATATCTCGTATCTGCGTAAAAAGCTGTTAGCTCTTGAGGCCAACGTACAGATCGTAGCCTCAAGAAACGCAGGATATTCTTTGGAGGTATCAGACACATGATACGCAAGCTCAAGATCAAATTCATTATTCTGTCCATGACATCACTATTGGTGCTTTTGACCGTCATTGTCGCAGGCATGAACGTGCTCAATTATACGTCAATCACCGCGGAGGTGGACGATATTTTGATCTTTCTTTCCAAAAACAAAGGTACTTTTCCCGATTTTGGAGGCGGTCCCATGGGAAATCCGGGGAATCAATTGCCACCTCATATGTCACCCGAGCTGCCGTATGAAACGCGCTATTTTTCGGTTGTGTTGGGCGAGGATGGCACGGTGCTCCACGTAGACATCAACCGCATTAAGGCGGTCGACCGCCAGACGGCGATTGCCTATGCCCAAAGTGCTGTGAGTAAGCAAAATGAAACGGGCTTTGAGAATGCCTTTCGCTATCTTAAATCGTATGAGGAGAGAACGGTTCGCATCACCTTTCTTGACTGTGGACGACGTATGGACTCGTTTGATCGTTTTTTGTGGACCAGTATTTTGATCGCTCTGAGCGGTTTTGCCATTGTGTTTTTTGTTATCTGCTTTTTCGCGGGCAAGATCGTCCGTCCAATTGCCGAAAGCTACGAAAAGCAAAAACGGTTTATCACCGATGCCGGGCATGAGATCAAAACGCCGTTGACCATTATCAACGCCAACATCGATCTGTTGGAAATGGATGTTGGTATGAGTGAGTCGCTGACGGACATTCGGCAACAGACCATGCGACTGTCTTCCTTAACAAGTGATCTGGTATATTTGGCACGCATGGAGGAGGCCGACCATAAGCTGCCGATGATCGAGTTTCCACTATCCGAGGTCGTCAGCGAAGCGGCATTGGCCTTTAAAGCGCCTGCGTTGGCACAAGAAAAAAATTTTTCTTGTGATATTGAGGATATGCTTTCAATGCGAGGAAATGACAAGGCCATCACACAGCTTGTCTCGATTATAATGGACAATGCCATGAAATATTCGCCCACGGGCGGAGACATTTCGCTGTCGTTGACCAAGCAAAATAGGGTAGTGAATCTCACAGTCGTCAATACTACGACAGAAGCGATTGCCCGTGATGCGCTTGATCACGTTTTTGACCGATTTTACCGTACCGACCCTTCTCGAAATTCGGCAACAGGCGGACACGGCATCGGTCTTTCGCTGGCGCATGCCATCGTGTCAGCCCATGGCGGAAAAATTCACGCATGGACAAAAGACGGTGCATGCTTCGGCATCACTGCAACCTTGCCGATCCAATGAAATAAAAAGGGCGACCGCTGCGATATGACGCAGCGGTCGTTGTTTGCTATATTATTTGATTACTTGATCGAGATCGCACCGATGCGGATGTCGATCTCACCCGTAACCTCGGGAATGATGACATAGTCGAAGTTGGGCATCCATTCGGTGTCGCCCAGACCATCTGTTTTGGGATAACCGAAGACGGTCAGGGTGTTATCTCCCTTCTTGAGTTCCAATTCTACTTCGACGGGCTTGAAGTTGTGGAAGTGTCCCGTTTGTGCATAATACAAGCCGTCGACTTCCTCGCCGTTGACCTTCAAGCGGAAGGATCTCCGATCACCCGATGCGGCGTAGATGAGTACCTTGTAAACGCCGTCCTCAGGAACCTTGATGGAGTTCATGGTAAAGCTGGAAGTAGCAGACTGCATATTGCCAACCGCAAATCCGCCCGACTGCGGGTAGTTGTCGCGAGGTGCGAGCTGGTTGGTACAGTGCTCGTACTTGCCGCCGACCTCGCACTCATAGATGGTCGGACCACCCTTACAGCTGAGTGAGATGGTGTTTTCGCCTTCCTGCAAATAGACCGTCTGGTTCAGCGTAGCGAACAGATGGGTGCTGTTGGTGCAGGGCAGACGGAGCTGCGAGGCCTGACCGTTGATCACAAGATCGATGGGCTGTGGCAAGATGGAGGGGCTGGAATAGTTGATGTTGAGCTGATACGGACCTGACGAGCCCACCGTGACGGTGTAGGTCAGCGTGTCGTTTTCCGAGGTGCCAAAGCCGCTGACCGCGAAGCCACCTACGGCCGCCGGCATGTCTTCGATTTCAAGCAGACCGCCAAGCTCTGCATCCTCGGGATAGAGGATATTGCCGCTCATGGTAATGGTGACGGGTTGATCGTCATAGATGATGACGCAGTCAAGATCCGGCGCCATACCTTCGTCCTGCGCGGTGCCGAAGGTGATGGTGTTACTGCCCTTGTGCAGCTTCATGGGTACGGTCATGGAAACGGGAGCGTTCCAATCCTCGTTGGTAAAGCAATAGATGGGCATCGTGTCACCGCCGTTGACGCTGACGTACAGCATTCTGGTCTCGGTGCCGCCGTTGTAATAGGTGATCTCAACGTCATAGGTGCCGTCTTTGGCAACCGTGATGCCGTTCATGGTCAGTGTGTTCTTGCCGTCGTTGCCGAGGTTGCTGACAATAGCATTGCCCGACGCACCGAGCTTCGAAGCCTTCGTCGCGCCGATGAGTGTGTTACTGCTCGATTCGCATTCGTACAGCGTGCCCTCGAGAATGATCTCAGGCTTTTGCTGACTGCTTTCACTGCCAACCTTGAGCAGGACCTCATGTGTCTTGCCATCGTCGGTCAGACGAACGTAAATGATTTTATCGATGTCGTTCGTAGCTTCTGCATCGTAATAATAGCACGCCGTTGTTGCTTTGTTGAAGGCTTCGAGCGAGGAAACTGCCGCGATATCCTTACCGTCCAACTGTACAGAGGAGGGAAGCGAACGGTAGTGAATTTGCAAGACGCAATCGCGCGTTGCTACGCTGTATTTGCCGTTGCGCGCAGCGACGGTGCACAGAATATGATCACCGGTCTTTTGTGCGGTCAGCTCGGTTGTAGCGTACAGACCTTTGTCGTATCCAAAGGAAATGCCATCGTCCTCATAAAGAAGGAAGGTAGACTTTTCATCGGAGGGATAGATATCCAGCGTCAGCGTAGTATCGACCACGTCGGCAGTATTATTGCCGTAATGACCGTGGGGGATGATGCTTCCCATACGGACGAACAAAGGCAAAGTGCTGGCAGAGCAGGTGTAAGAGATGGTTTGACCGCCCTTATAAACGTAGCCGGTGTTATAATCCATCCACTGCTCGTCTGCAGGCAAATAGATACTCACAGTCGCGATGCGCGAGTTGCTACTGACGGGACAGACCATCAGCGCGTCACCCAGCATGAACTGGCTGTCAATCTGATAGACCTTGGGATCGTTCTGGAATTCCATGATGAGCGGGCGGGTAACGCCAACGCCCGTGTTGTGCTGCTCCCAGAAGAGAGAGTACATATAGGGAATGAGCTTATAATGCAACTGATTGTATTTGGTGTAGCAATCAATGACGTTTTTGCTTCTGTCAAGCACCGTTGTCGCGGTGGACCATTCGTTGGACATGGCAAAAGGCGTCAGGAACATCAGCTGGGCGCGGCGCATGTAGGAAATATCGTTTGGTGTACTGGTGTCGCGAATCTCGGGCGTGTAATACGTGCCCGAATATGCCTGAACGACAACGGACATGACGAACTGGTCGAAGCCGTAATAGTCGGTATAGGCCGACGTTGCGTAGCGTTGCATTCCAGAATAATTGCCGCGGCTGTAAATGAAGGTACGGCGATCATATTCATCGCGGTACTTTTCGTGCATCAAATTGACCGTCAGCGTGCCCAGCAGGTTGTGATAAGCGTTGTTGGATATACCGCTCGGGAAGCAAAGCTCGAGGCTATTATTGGCGCCCCAGCTGTCCGTCTCATCGACTTTGTATCCGTCAATGCCGATGGAGGCGAGGTTGGTGTTGTGAATGCGCCAATACAGATCGCGTGCCTCGTCCGTCGTAAAGTCGGGAACCAGACCGCCAAACGCGTAATTGCCGTTTTTTTCTTCCCAATCACGTGTGCCGATTTCAGAGCCGCTGAGCGAATACTCTTTGATCTCATCGTAGATGTCAGCACCGGGATCCACGTAAGGATGCTCCCAAAGATTGACGTGCAGACCGAGTGCGTGCATCGACTTGACGAATGCCGCGGGATCCTTGGTAAAACGGGTGTTCCATGCGTACGTACACGGATAGGTGTCCGTCTGCCAGCCGGGCTCAACGCCTGCAATATCAATAGCGATGCCGACCTCAAACTGCGATGTGATGGCCTCGCGGAGTTGATCCTCTGTCCAGTCCTTAAAGCCGCGATAGGTCAGACCCAGCGCGTAAAGCGGAGGCATGGTCATGCGTCCTGCCAGCTCGGACCAGTTGGTCAGAATGGTCTTGAAGGACGGTCCGTACAGAAAATAGAAATTCATCTCGCCGCCTTCGACGGAGAGGGAATAGTCCTTTTTGAAGGAAACGCTACCGCGGTTGGAGTTGTTCAAAAATACGCCGTAGCCTGCGGTGCTGTACCACAAAGGAATGATGGCATGAACGTTACTGTCGTGCATCCACAGATCGTATACCGTGTTGCGGTGATCCAGCGTGGTAAAGTCGTCTCCGCGCTGGTTGCCAAGACCGAAGAAGTGCTCGGTCGTCGCTACGTCGCGAACAAAGCTGGCCGTCTTGGCTTGACCGTCGCTTGAAAATGCCTCGGCGGCGCTCTTGAAGATTTCATTGCCCTCAAGATCGGTAATAGTGATGGCCAGCGTGGTTTTGTTGACCGTCACCGTCAAGCCTTCGGTGCGAATGATAGTGGCATCGTTCGTCTGATCAATCTCACCGCAAACAGCATCATAGTCCTTGTCATATTTGGCGATGGACTCGGGAACGGCATCCTCGGGCAAAAAATCCTCGCCGTTTGGTGCGTAGCGGAAATGTACCAGGTCCTCGCGGCAGAAGTTGATAGCAAGACGATCCTCGCCCGACACAACGATCACCTCAGAAATTGGGGTAGTGTAAAGCGGGGGCGGATTCCCGGGCTGCTGCTCGTCATCTCCCGGTGTGGAAGGTGTCTTAGGCTTACAGCCGCTCACAGCGGCACACGCCGTCACGGCCAAAAAGCAACAGAGCAGGCGTTTCCAAAAATAAAAGGGCTTCATACATACTCCTTTCGACATGAAGTATCATGTCTGAAATATTCCTCTATATTATAGCAAAAAAAGGCGGACGACGCAACCGGTTGGCCGCATTTTTTGCCTTTTTGGCAGTTGTGACTAATTTCAAAAAATGGAATTGTGCAAGTCTACAAAGTTTTACTTTCCCACTTGACAATGCAGTCACAAGACTGTATAATATACTCACAATCCAGTCAATAGAATGGATTGATGGTTCAAAATAATTTTATATTAAGTCGTTGGTCGGCATTTTTGAAGAATGGCAGAAGAATCAAAAAAAACTTGTTGCTTTTTGCTTTGGAGTTTCGTATAACTATATGAACCCGAGAGAAAATGGTTGGATCCAATGATAGACACAAGAAGGAGTTACCGTGTTACTGTTTTTAATGACCATTGAGGACGAGAGCGACCGCAATTATGTGGCGCAGATCTATGAACAAAACAAGCTAAAACTGTATAAGATCGCTTACGGCATTGTGAAAAATCATCACGATGCGGAGGACTGCGTCCAGGATGTCATTATTGCTCTGATCGACTATCTGGAAACGTATCGTGCGGCTTCTGATGTGCATCAAAAGAACATTCTGTTCCGTATGTGCCGTAACATTGCTATTGACAAATACCGTGAGTCAAATCGCAAAAAGAGCCGCGAAGCGAACGTGCAGGAGATCGAGGGCTTCGAGCTTGTCGACGATGAACGTGTAGACGAACTCTTTTTAAAGCAAGAGAATCGGCAAAGGCTGATAGACATGATCAATTCACTCGGGGACACATACAGCGATGCGTTGTACTATTTTTATTACATGCAGCTCAGTGTACAGCAAATTGCAAGGATGTTGAGTATTTCCGAGGCAAACGTCAGAATGCGTCTGACGCGTGCCAGACGAATGCTGCTAGCCAATTGGGAGGAGGAATTGCATGAACTTAGAAGCAAATAAGCGCCTTCACTTTTATATCGGCCAAGCACTGCGAGAGGGCGGCGAAACGATTGCGGATGCTTATGATGCGATCGATGCGTCGGACGTGCATATCAGCACACGTTTAGATCGCATTGTTTACCGAGTTATCCGCCGTGACGAATTTTTTCATGCCAACCGGCGCGTGATCCGCATCACCAAGCGCGTGCTTATGTGCGCCGTGATTGCGGTGATGCTGGTGGTGATGCTGGTATTCACGATCGCAGCCGCGCGGGGCACGATATTGAATGCGATCGTAGAGTGGTATGACGATTATATTCTTATCCACTTTGACAATCAGGGTGTAAAGCCCGATTCTGAAGGTATCGGATCGATACATCCAAAATATATTTTGGAAACACGTGCTCCATCTGTGCTACCTGGAGAAGGCAATCTGATCAGTGATGGCGGCGATTGGGTGTTTATGCCTAGCACGCCGAATAAATTTTTCTATACGAGAAAGGATTTTTCTTATCGCCAGGTGAGTAATTACGATTGGAATACCAAAGTGTTTACCTTCAGCCAAGCGGTATGGAGCGTTGATCTTTATCCGCTTGATATGCAAGAATATGAGGTAGAGAAGGTGACGATCAACCAAGACGAAGCGGATGCCTTGTTTGCTCTTGAGGGGGATCGGATCATACTGATATGGAAGGATGAGCATTACCGCTACTGCATTCAAAGTACGACGTTTTCTCTTGACGAGTTGATCCGCATTGCGGAGAGTGTGTCGCCGAATTATAGCATATCGGATATGCAGGAGGAGATCGAGGTGCGTATCCCGGCGGAGGTTCCCGAAGGCTGGCGGCAGGAGTTTTATCGCGGATACGACAATTTGGGTACAGTCAAATATTTCAAGGATAATCGTTGTGTTGCCGCATTTTATCAAAACACCAAATCGGAATACAGTAGTATCTATTGGGACGTGCCCTTGCACGTCGTCCCCATCGGACAGACGTTTGGTATTGTTTTGGAGGTGCCCGATGATTCCATACAGCTTCAATGGGATGATGATACCTATACGTATACGATATGGGATCATCTTGGCGAAATGTCACTGGAGGAGCTTGTCACCATGGCGGCAAGTGTGCAGCAGGTGAATGTAGCGCCCTCGTTTTTGGCGCGGTTTTACAAGCCGCAGAACCTTGATAGCGATATTACAGAGAAGGTGTGGGAACGCAGCGAGCGGCGCCTTGAAATCGATTATTATCGCGGAGACGAGCGTATTTGCCTCTATACGCAAATGCTACTGACGGACGGTATTCCTACCCAAGGGTATGGCTACACGGAAGAGCCAATTGTGATACACCATGCGCAAGGTGTACTCAGAACCTATAAAAAAGGAAAGAACGTAATCATCTGGAACGATGAGAATTATCGCTATCGTTTGGAGAGCAATATACTTAATGCACAGGAATTGATTGAATGGGCATGGAATGTTGTCCTACCGGAAGAGATCGTTGAGGTTCGCAAGCCCGACAATTCTAACCGAAATATCACCGAATATCTCCTCTCCGAAACGAAAACGTCTGTATGCCTATCGTATCAGTCTAAAGAGGGAACGGTGTATACCTTTTCTCAATCGGTATTATTCGAAGAGAATACGCAATATGATACAGGGTGTGAGGTTTGGAACGTCGATATTGGTACACGTCCGGGTGTTGTGCTGGGATACCCTGATGGCAGGTTGATTTTGATTTGGACAGACAAGTCTTATCGATATGAACTGCAAAGCCAACAACTATCTTTGCAACAGCTTCTGGAGGTTGCGCAAAGTGTAAAGGCTGTTCCCCAAAAAGAAGAGGACACGGAGCTGATGCCGCCTGTTTGCGAGAGCATTGAGGAGGTGCGAAAGCCGTGGGTCTATCCGGATACGCTTGACGAGGAGATCATTGAGCAAAATGACAGAGAGGTCATCATTCAGTACAAGCGCGGCAACAAAACGGTCGCACAGTATACCCAAGGGATCATGACGTGGGAAGCAGAACAGCGATTGGGTATTTGTACCGTATATCATCCGAAACAAATTCATGGATATATGGTGCACATATTTGAATTTTTGGAGGATGGCAGTGATATGATGGTTTGGACGGATGGCTCATATTTTTATACTTTGAGAACGTTCGAGCAGACATGGCGCTCCTTCGAAACCTTTTTAGAGGATATTTCCTGACAAGAAAAAGGATCAACTCATGCGGAGTTGATCCTTTTTTGTATGTTTTTTTTGATTAGTTTACCTTGGAAACAGCAGTGATATGGGGGTTTGCGCCCTGATACCAGTACAAGAAGCCTTCAATATCCACAACGTCGCCAGCCTTAAGATCGGCAAATGCCTTATAAACGTCCGTGTCAGGACCGGTGAGGTAACGCTCTACACAGAAGCTGTAGGTGTTGCCGCCCTTGGTGAGATTGACGTAAATATCATCGCCGGGCTCGTCGTTCTTATATGTGATGGAGGCAATGGTCATGCCCTTGAAGCAAACGAGCTTGTTCTGATGCTTGATCAGATCATCCGTGCCCAAGAGGGAAGTAACGTCGGTAGGAGTAGCCACCCAAGTGCCCTCCATGATCTCGAACGTACCGTCCATGATTTCGATCTCGCCTTCCCACTGACCCTTGTGACCGGTAACCTTGATCTTGGTGCCCTTGGTCAGCTTGGCGGCGTCCTCTTCAGCGCATGCCAGCTCATATGCAAAGTATGCGCCATCGGGATCCTGCAGATAAACGGTGATCTTGTTGTCCCACCAGGACTGCGTTGCCTGAACGTATGCCTCGATGACAACCTCGGCATCCATTTCAGCAGCGTTGTACTCGGCGTAGGTCATAACACCCTCGGACTTGGCTGCGGGATCGAACTTGTCCGTACAAGCCACGATGCACAGTGCCATGCAGAGAACCAACAGTACAGCAAAAATTCTTTTCATTGTCTTTTCTCCTTTTGGATTTTGAAATTAATGGATATATTATATACCTAAATATAGCAAAAGTCAAGGTATATCACTCATTTTTCCTGTTTTTTCTTCTTGACCCATTGCCAGACAGCATATGAGCCTACCAAGATCCATGCAATGACTAAAGCGGAGAGTAGAAAAACGGCAGTTGAGGGCAATTCTCCCAGGTCGGCTTTGCCGGTATTTGTCTGCTCGCCAAGACGATCCAGGCGGTACAGCGAGATCATGTTGGTGTACAGTCTGTCAAAAAACAACTTGTCGACCGTTTGCTTGCGGCGGACTGCTTTGGTCGTTTCCTCGATCATCTGTCCGGCGGCGTTGCGAAGAGACGCAGAACCGTTGAAAACGGGGGTAACGAAGGTGTTGTCAGTATTTTCAAGCAGCAATTTGGTTGCCTTGAGCTTAACGTCGTAATATAACTCGTTGTCCTCACCCTCGCGCGAGAGATAGTCAATATATTCTTCGCTTTTTTGCGCTTTGGAGGTGACGGGAACGTAGCCCTCGGTCTGCGAATAGGCGATTTGCACCTCATTGGTCAGCAGAAATTGAGTGAACAGCCAGGAAGCCAGAACCTCCTGAGGATCCTGCTTGTTGAAAATACAAACGGAGGGGCCTTGAGAGATCATTTGAGGATGGTCAGGGTCAAACTGGGGCAACGTCATGACGGCCGTTTCGAACTCAACCATATTTTCCTCGGGAATATCAACCAGCGGCGCATCGCTACCCATCCAGGTCGCGCCCGCAGAGGAGTCGATGGCAAAGATGCACTGTCCCGCATTCAAAAAGTTGGCGGGATAGCCGACGATCTTGAAGGTGGCAAAGGAGCCTAACTGGGTATGATCAGCAATGTCGTAGAGTAATTGTTGAGCGGTCTCGTTGAATAACAGGATCTCACCTTCATCAGTCGAGTAGCCCGCACCCTTTTGCTTGAGCATTTGGATCATCATATTATCGGTGGATTTGTAAAGAAAAGGGATGAGTACGTTCTGCCCATTGACAAGATAGTTGCCGTTTTCGTCCTTGGCAGTGGCTGCGTCCGACACTTGCCAGATGAAATCCCAAGTAAGTGTCTTTGGCAGTGTGAAGCCTAACTTTTCCACGTACGTCTTGTTGACGTAACAAATCTCGGTTGAACGCATAAAGGGCAGGGCATATTGCTGTCCGTCGATCACGCCCTCCTGCAGAAATTTTGGGATCATTTCCTCTTTTGAGGGGGAATCGAATTTGACCTTACTACCGCCAAGACCGTACGCCTCGTGCGCCATCAGATCGTCCAGCGGAACGACGATGTTTGCTCCTGTCAGATAGGTGGCAATATGATCGGGGTAGCTGATGCAAACGTTGGGGGTAGTTCCCGTTCCAATGTTGGTGATGACATCATTATAAATGCGACCGTAATCGGTATACAGTTGCAGATTGACCTTGATGTTGGGATACAATGCTTCAAAGTCTGCGACCGCCTTTTTGTAGATGGCAACCTGTGTTTGGTTGGTATCGTTTTTTGCCCAAAAGCTGATCTCGTATTGGCGAGAGGTATCAAACGATTCGGGCATTGCAAAGGCATCTAAGCCTCGCGAGCCGTGACAAGCGACAAGCGTGAGCAGGCAGAGTAACGTCGCAAGCAGGCACAAGATTATTGATTTCATTTTTTTCATCCTTTGGTACCTCCTCTTGCCACGCCGGCCATGATCTTATTGCGGAAGATCAAAAACAAAACGATCAGCGGCACCGAAATGACAACCACAGCCGCCATCATCGCAGGGATGTTTTCACGCCCAAAGCCGTTTTCGCGTATTTCCTGAATACCGTTGGAAAGCAAAAAATATGCTTCGTCGTCCGTGATCAGTCGCGGCCAGACGTAGGCATTCCAACACTCAATGACCTTGAGAATGGTGATCGTCACGACGGTGGGACGGCAGACGGGAACCAAAATGTTGAGCAGATACTTAATATCCTTCGTTCCGTCCACCTTGGCGGCCAGATACATCTCTTCGGGAACCTGTTCGAAATTTTCCTTGAGTAAATAAATATAGAACACCGACGCAACGGAGGGCAAAATCAAGCCAAGAAAGGTATTGCGCAGATCAAGATCGGTGATGGTGGTGAAATTGGTGATAACGACCAGCTCGGTTGGAATCATCATCAGAGACAAAAAAGCAATAAACAGCAGATTTTTGCCGCGGAAATTCAAACGGGCAAAGGCAAACGCGGAAGGGATGGTAATTACCAGCATCAGTGCAGTGGTTGCCAGAGTAAAAATGATCGTGTTGAGAAAATACTTGGCCAGCGAGACCGCTGTAAACGCGTCGAAATAGTTTTGAAGCGTGGGAGAAAGGGTGTAGAATTTCGGGATGAATTCTGCGTTATAGGAGCCATAGCTTTTGAGCGAGGTGAGAAGCATCCAGTAAAAGGGGAACAGCACGATCAAAGCCCAGACGGCCAGCAGCGCATAGACAACGGTTTTTGAGATGAGTTTGCGCAGGCGAGCGGCGCGTTTTTTCTCACCGTAATCCAATGAAGTTTGCATCGGTTTTCCTCCTTATTGATGATATACGTGCTTGCGGCTGATGAGCAGATTGATGCACGTGATGGTCAGTACGATCAAGAACAGTATAATTGCTGCTGCCGATGCATAGGATGGGAATCCGCCGCTGTCACCGTACAGCATATCATAAACATAGCCAACGATGGTGTTCATGCCCGCGGCATTCAGATTGGTACCAAAGAGGGCAACAGCATCGCTGTAAGCCTTGAATGCGCCGATAAAGCCCGTAATGATCAGATAAAACAAAGACGAGGAGATCATGGGAAGCGTAATATGCGTGAACATACGTGCACGAGAGGTGCCATCGACCATGGCTGCGTTATAATAGTCTTGCTTGACGGAGGCCAGTGCGCTTGTCAAAATCAGAATTTTAAAGGGCATGACAACCCAGATCGTGTACAAGCAGAGCACCAGCATTTTTGCCCAGTAGGGCCCCTCGATGAAGTCAATCGACGGACCGCCAAACAGACCGATAAGCAAATTGACCATGCCGTCGGTAAAGGCAGTCTTTTTGAAAAGGATCATAAAGACTAAGCCAACGGCAAGCGTGTTGGTGACGTAGGGAAGAAAATAGATTGTCTGAAACAGCTTGCGCAAGGATTGAATGGAGGAGAGGGCAAGCGAGATGAGCAGAGCAAGTCCGGTGGAGATGGGAACGGTGATGACGACGAGAATGAAGGTGTTTTTCACCGCTTGCAAAAAATAAGGATCGCGCAAAATGTATTGATAGTTGTACGTTCCAATGCCGAAAAAGGTCTGGGCGGCCGAGTTATAGCCCTCCTCAAAGGAATAAATAAATACGTCAATCAAAGGATAAACCATAAATACGCCCAAAAACAGCAGGGCGGGAAGCAGGTATAGCCAAGCCTTCGAATTTTTATTATCCATACGTCTGACCTCCGTAAAATGCGCGACAGTGCGCAGATCGGTTCTTTACTCTTTAGTATACCACATTCTGCTTTTTTTGTAAAGAGAAATACAGGAAATAAATACGAGGCTGTCCGATCGGACAGCCTCGTATGAAATGATTGATCACGGTTTGTATTGCCGCGATAACGTTTGATTATTTGGACGTGCTTTTTCTTTTGCCTTGCATTTTGATGAACAGTACGCAAGCGACGAACAGAAGCAATGCTACAGCCCACATAATGACACAGCAAAGAACACTGCCAAGCGTTGCGCACAGACCTGCGATTACGTAAGAAACCGCAGCGATACCTGCGACAAGCGCGGCGTAGGGAAGCTGAGTATTGACGTGCTCAACGTGGTTACACTGTGCACCTGCAGAGGCGAGAATGGTGGTGTCCGATATGGGAGAAATATGGTCGCCGAATACAGCACCGCCAAGCGTTGCCGAAACGGTCAGGATGGTCAGCGTGCCGCTGCCGCCCAAAATGGTAACGGCGATGGGAACGAGCACACCGAACGTGCCCCAGGAGGTACCCGTTGCAAAGGCGATCGCACCTGCGAGAATGAAGAAAATCGCAGGGAAGAGGAACTGCGGGAAGGCACTGTTTGCCAAGTTAGCCTCAACGAATGCCTGTGCGTCCAGATAACCGCCGCGCGCACCCATGATACCCGAGATGGACCATGCGAAGGTCAGAATCAAAATGGCGGGAACCATGGCCTTGAAGCCGTCGGTGAAGCTGCCCGTGATTTCCCTAAAGGAAACAACGCGAGCAATCATGTAGTACAGCGAAATGATGATCAAAGCTACAGTAGAACCGATGGCCAGCGACATACCGGCATCACAGTTGGAGAAGGCTTCGATGACGTTGGCAGACTGCAGCTCGGTGCCGATCAGACCGGTGTCCCAGTTATAGAAGAAACCGGTATAAAGCATACCGCCGATACAGCACAGGATCAAAATGGCAACGGGAATGATCAAATGGCGAACCTTACCCTTAGGATTGCCCTTAACCTCTTCGCCCGACTCTGCATCCTCAGTCACGCCAGCATGAACGTCACCTGTCTGCTCGGCGAGCAAATCATTGCGCTTCATTTTGCCGAAGTCGAACTTGAAATAGCACAGAGTGAATACCATAATAAGGGTAAGGAGTGCATATACGTTGAAGGGAATGGTGCTGATGAAGACCATCAGACCGTCGCCCTCCAGCTCGCCTGCAACGGCGGCTGCCCAGCTCGAAATCGGGGCAATGATACAAACGGGAGCGGCGGTGGCGTCGATGATGTAAGCCAGCTTGGATCTGGCGATCTTGAACTTGTCCGTAACGGGGCGCATAACGGAGCCGACCGTCAGACAGTTGAAGTAGTCGTCAACGAAAATCAGACAACCAAGACCTGCCGTTGCGGCGAGCGCGCCGCCCTTGGACTTGATCTTTTTACCTGCCCAATCGCCATAGGCCTTGGCACCGCCCGACTTTTGAAGCAGGACGACCAGAATACCCAGCACGACCAGAAATACGATAATAGGTGTGTTGCCACCTACCTTTTCACTCATGACCTGATAAAGAGTGAACATTGCCTTGAGAGGATCTCCTCCCGCATACATCAATGCGCCGACGAAAATGCCGAGGAACAAAGAAACGTAAACCTGCTTTGTTACCAGAGCGAGCACGATGGCGATGATGGCGGGCAAGAATGCCCATAAAGTACCTTCCATGTGTTTTCTCCTTTGTTTGATAATGTATTTTTAGTTTAAATGTAAGGTCAGAATAAAAAAATCACGGCACCATCAATACCGTGATCCTGCGATCCAATACTAAATAGCGCAACACCGAACATTCGGTGACAGTCGCGCCGATGTTATCGTCGCGCCCGAATATGCAAGCCCGGGCGGCACACATACTCTCGGCGGCCTCCCCTTTGCCACACGAGCCCGTGTCCCTGCTCGTGTTTATTATGTCGGCCGCGCCTCTATTTTTTGATTTTCTACAGTATATCATAAGGAAATAGCTTTGTCAATGTTTTTTCATCAATTATTCATATTTGTTGTTCAAGAAAGTCGGAAAAACAGGAAGAACATTCTCGCGTGACAAGTGGAATTTGTTTGGGGCAAGGAAGTAGCGCAAAAAACTGCATTGTGTGCTTGATACCAATCATCACTTTGGATAAAATGTACAATTTTCAAAATAGAAATTGTGCATCTAAACAAAAATAAATCCGACCACTTGACAAAACAGTCATGTGATGGTAAAATATAGTCGTGATGGAAATCGAGGCTGCCATGGCAGTCGCGTACACATATCGATTATGCCTGCAGGCGATATCTGGTATCACTGTACGCACCGCTTTCTATGATCAAAAATATATTTTCAGGAGGGTTTACAATGGATCCCGTAATTGCCATTATTGTCGCTGTAGCCGCACTGTTGCTGATTTTTATTGTGTTTGGCTATTTAAAAGCACCGCCCGACACCGCGTTTATCATCTCCGGTCTTGGAAAAAAGAGAATACTGATCGGTAAAGCCGGTTGGCGTGTTCCGTTCTTTGAACGCGTCGATAAGCTTTCGCTCGGTGTCATGCAGGTAGACGTTAAGACTACCGAAGCCGTGCCGACCAACGAGTTTATCAACGTATCCGTCGACGGTGTTGCCAATATTAAGGTATCGTCCGATCCCGAGCTGCTCAAGCGTGCCGCCGAGGCTCTGCTTGGCAAAACTCGCCAGGAGCTGGTGACACTGGTCACCCAGGTTTTGGAAGGTAATATGCGTGAGATCGTCGGTTCCGTAGGACTGAAGGAAATGGTCCAGGACCGTCAGGGCGTTGCCAAGAAGAT
>JAFVZV010000081.1 GCA_017507985.1 Clostridia bacterium | reverse complement strand
GGGAGACACGTATGCCGCACACGGATATTGGTGAAAAAATCAAAAAACTGCGATTGCATCAAAACATGACACAATCCGAATTGGCGGGCGATCAGATCACTCGCAATATGCTCAGCCGTGTGGAAAACGGCGCGGCATTGCCCTCGCTTCCGACCGTCTGGTATTTGGCCGAGCGACTGGGTGTTCCCGCGGGCTTTTTGCTTGCCGAAGGGGATGACGACCGCGTCTGGCGCAAAATGAACCGCATTGAGGGCATTCGCCGTGTGCTTCGATCGGGAGATGCCCGCATCTGCTTGGAGCTGTGCCTCGAGGATGCTGAGATGAGCGAGGCAGATGACGAGATTTATCTGATTATGGCGCAGTGCTCATTGGCACTTGCTCGCGAGGAATTTGACCGGGGAAACCTGCATGACGCTTGTGCCGCCTTGGACAATGCGATAGACTATGCCGCTCGCACCGTTTACGATACGACAGCCATCAGACAGACTGCCGCGCTGTATTTTCGTTTTATGCACGGGCTGTCCGCGATGCTGTATTCCGAAGTGCTCTCCGATGCCGCAGTGGACGACCCGCTCTTGGGAAGCGACGATGCCTTTGGCCGTTACGTGGTGGCGCGTGAGGCGTTGGCGGCGGGAGAAGAACGCCGCGTAGCCGCCTATTTAAAGCGGGAACGGGAAAATGACCTTTGGCAGATGCATTTTTCAGCGCACGCAGCGATGGTGCATGGGGAGTATGCAAGAGCAGAACAACTTCTACGCCGCTTGCTTCATGCCGATGCCGCCAGAAGTGAGGTGCTGCTGTATTGTGTGTTCTGCGATCTGGAGATCTGTTGCCGCGAGCAAAGCGATTTTCGCGGAGCATATGTATATTCACAAAATAAGGTTGCGTTGCTGGAAAAAATGTTACGTAAAGCGTAATTGCATTTCATACGAGGGGCTGATGACGACAAAAAATCGCCAAACAGGAGATTTTTGTCTGCCATCGGCCCCTCCTTTTTTATGATCGGAAGATATGCGATAAAAATTTAACAAATTTCGCGACTTTTTTTGCGTATGCTATAGACTTTTTGAAAACTTTGTGGTATAATGACGCTGTATGCGTATATATAAATGTTTTTAATTTTTTATATGCAATAACGACTTTACCATGGCACAAAATACAAAATTGAGGAGGTATTCAAACGCTATGAAAAAGAAAATGACTACCGTCGCTTTCAAGGGCACGCCTGAACAGGAAGAAAAGCTGCTGGCCGTGATCGCAAAGTATGACGGCATGAAGGGTGCAACCATGCCGATCCTTCAGGATGCGCAGGAAATCTATGGCTATCTGCCCATCGAGGTTCAGCGCATTATCGCCGAGAAGACCGGTATTCCGCTGGAGGAGATCTACGGTGTCGTATCCTTCTACGCACAGTTTAAGCTCAATCCCGACGGTGAGGTTGCAATCGCTGTATGTCTGGGTACTGCTTGCTACGTTAAGGGCTCGGGCGAGATCATCGAGGAATTCTCGAATCAGCTGGGTCTGCCCGTTGGCAGCACTTCTCCCGATGGTAAATACTCGCTGGAAGCAACCCGTTGCATCGGTGCTTGCGGTCTGGCTCCCGTTCTTACCGTCAACGGTGAGGTTTACGGTCGTCTGACCAAGGCTGACGTTCCCGCAATCCTCGCAAAGTATCGCTAATTTATTCTGCGGTTTTTTGTACCGCAAAAGATTCGGAGAAACGATATATGAAGATCAAGGAAATCGGTAACCTTCTGGACGCTGTCTGCTTGACGGGCGAATCACATCTCGATTCCGAGGTGATCTCGGCCTGCTGCAGCGATATGATGAGCGACGTGCTCGCTTACGTCAAGGACCAGGGTGTACTTATCACAGGTCTGATCAATCCGCAGGTGATACGCACTGCGAATATGATGGATATGATCTGCATTGTTTTTGTCAGAGGCAAAAAACCGACGGAGGAGATGGTCGAGCTGGCAGAAGAGTGCGGCATTGCCGTTATGTGCACGGAAAAGCGTGCGTTTGAGGCAAGCGGTATTCTGTATGCGGCGGGACTGTCAAGATCTGCCGAGGGCAAGCATGTCTGACACGGTAAAATTTCATTTCGACGTCGATGGCTCGGATTTTTCTTCCGCGGGCGAGGCTTCGGTCACGGTCAAGAAAAAGCTGCGTCAGCTCGGATATCCGCCTGAGGTCATTCGTCGCGTTTCCATCGCGATGTACGAGGGCGAGATCAATATGGTCATCCACGCCAACGGCGGCACGGCCGACGTAGAAGCATCGGATGACGAGATCGTCATTATCCTTTCGGATAAGGGCCCGGGAATTCCCAACGTTGAGCTTGCCATGCAAGCGGGCTACTCCACAGCCAAGGATCACATTCGCAATCTTGGTTTTGGTGCCGGCATGGGCTTCCCAAACATGAAAAAATATACCGACGAAATGCGTATCGACACCGTTGTGGGGCAGGGGACGACCATCACTATGAAGGTCAGATTCTGATCCGCACGGGCAAAATAAATCAAATGTATCGAGGTGTGTATGATCAGAGATTACAAACACTCGGTATCACTTGATATCGAAAAATGCAGGGGTTGTACGGCGTGCTTGAGACGTTGTCCTACCGAGGCAATCCGTATTCGCGATGGGCATGCGGTTATCAATTCCGTACGCTGCATCGATTGCGGTGAGTGCATTCGAGTGTGCCCCTACAAAGCAAAAAAAGCAACGCACGACGCGCTGTCTGTTCTTAACGATTATAAGTATACGGTGGCGCTTCCTGCGCCGTCGCTGTACGGACAGTTTGACAATCTTGACAACATCGGCTACATTATCCGAGGTCTGCTCGATCTTGGCTTCGACGATGTGTTTGAGGTTGCGTGCGCGGCAGAACTGGTGAGTGCGTATACACGCAAGTATATCACCAGAGAAAACGTTAAAAAACCGATTATCAGCTCTGCGTGTCCTACCATCACGCGACTGATCAGTACCAACTATCCCTATTTGTGCGAAAATATCATGCCCATCCTGCCGCCCATCGACATTGCCGCTATGCTGGCTCGCGAGAAGGCTAAGGAGGAGCATCCCGAGCTTTCGGATGACGATATTGGCGTGGTCTTTATTTCGCCCTGTCCTGCCAAGGTTTCTTACGTGAAGAACAATTTTGCAGGCGAGCGCAATTACGTGTCGGCGACAGTTTCCGTCAGAGATATTTATTTTGCATTGCTTGACAAAATGAACAAGTACCGTGAAGAACCGTACGAGGTGACTGAGGCCGGTATCATCGGCATCGGATGGGCATCGACGGGCGGCGAATCCACGGCGATACTGAACGATCGCTATCTGGCGGCCGACGGTATTGAAAACTGCATCCGTGTGCTCGATCAGATCGACAGCGCGGATATCACGAATCTTGATTTTGTCGAGCTCAACGCTTGCAGCGGCGGCTGTGTCGGCGGCGCGATGACGGTGGCCAACCCCTACATTGCCCAAGCACGCTTGCAATCGCTCAAGCGCTATCTTCCCGTTTCCCCCAACCGTCCGGCAAGCGATTGGATCCCCGACAAGTATTTCCACGAGAAAGAGGTCGAGTACAATCCTTACAGCCTGCTTTCTTCTGACCGAAAGACAGCTATGCGCATGATGAGCGATATCGAAGCCATCGCCAAGGCTCTTCCGGGACTTGACTGCGGCTCCTGCGGCGCACCCAACTGTACGGCGTTCGCAGAGGACGTTGTTAAGTGCGAGTCGCGTGCGGACGAGTGCACCGTGATCTTGAAAAAGATCATGCGTGAGCGGGGAATTGACATGGAGCGGGGAGAGATCTTGTCCCATTTCGATGCCATCATCCAAAGAAATCACAAGGATGAGGAGGACAAAAAATGACAGTTAACGCACTATGTGATCTGCTTGACGCCAAGGTGCTTTGCGGTGAAACTGACAAACCCTTTCTGGGTGTTTATGCAGGCGATTTTCTCAGCCGCGCCATGAGCCGTGTTGAATATGACTGTATCTGGGTCACCATCATGGCCAACGTCAACGTCGTGGCGGTTGCCACGCTGACCGAGCCTGCGGCAATTGTTCTGGCCGAGGATGTCGTCCTGCAAGAGGACGCACTTAAGGCAGCTCAGGAAAACGGGCTGACCGTTTTGTCCTCGCCGCTGTCGGCCTATGAAATCTGCGTTGCCATCAGCCAATTGACTGAGGAGTCAGGAGAATGAGCCGCTATCTTTGCGATCTGCACGTTCATTCCTGCCTGTCGCCCTGCGGCGACGAGGACATGACCCCCGGCAACATTGTCGGCATGGCATTACTTAACGGTCTGCAGATCGTGGCGCTGACCGACCATAATTCCACCAAAAACTGTCCTGCTTTTTTTAAGATTGCCAAGGCGCACGGTATCATTCCCATTGCGGGGATGGAGCTGACAACGTCCGAGGACGTTCATGCTGTATGCCTGTTTCGAGATCTGGAGAGTGCGATGGATTTTGGCGCGTACGTGGACGATCACCGATTCAAGATCAAAAACGAGGCTGAAATCTTCGGCAGACAACTCATTATGAATGAGGACGACGAGATTTGCGGAGAAGAGGAGTATCTTCTCATCAACGCTTCGTACCTGTCGCTGGAGGATGCCTACCGAGAGGTAACAGCGCGCGGCGGCGTATGCTATCCCGCGCATATTGATCGAAGCTCCAGCGGTATTATCTCGATGTTGGGCGATTTCCCGCCTGAGCCGCATTTTACCGCCTTTGAGCTCAACGATATCGCCTCGCTTTCGGATTGTCTCGAAAAGCACCCGATCCTGACGAATCGCGGCTTGGTTCATGTAGCATCTTCGGATGCACACTATTTAACCGACATATCCGAGCAGGGCTTTGCTGTGGAGTTGGAGGATGCCCCTTATTCGTCCGCCAAGGTCACAAACGCTTTGATCGACTATTTACTCGGCAAAGGCTGAGGAAAGGAGAAAAAATGGACGAGCTTTCGCTGTATGTACTGGATATCACCATGAATTCTGTGCGGGCGGGCGCGACGGACATTTCGATCGAGCTTGTCGAGCAAGGAGACTGGTTGGACTTTACCGTGCGCGACAACGGTTGCGGAATGACGGAAGAGCAGCTTGCCAAGCTGGCAAATCCGTTTTTCACCACGCGGACGACACGCAAGGTGGGTCTGGGCATTCCATTTTTAAAAATGCTGGCAGAAATGACGGGGGGATTCGTTGAAATCACCTCGGTTCATGAGTCCGTCAGCGAACAGCACGGAACGGTAACACACGCACGTTTTGGCAGACATCACATTGATTTTATTCCGCTTGGCGACATGGTGGAAACGGTGAAAACGCTTATTCAGGGCTCGCCTCTGATCGATTTCACCTACCGACACGCAACAGCAGCGGGAGAAGTCACGCTTTCCACCGCGTCATTGCGCGAAATATTGGGCGAGGACATCTCGCTATCAGAGCCCGAAATACTTGCTTGGATCGATTCGTATTTGAGAGAGCAGTATGAGGGTAATGCAATAAACTGAATTAATTTTAAAAAATTTATAATTAATAATTGAAAGGATCATCACTATGAAGTCACTTGAAGAGCTGAAGGCCATAAAGGCCAAAATGCAGGACAAGGTTGTTCTGCGTAAATCCAGCGGCGACATTCGTATCGTAGTCGGTATGGCTACTTGCGGTATCGCAGCAGGTGCACGTCCCGTTCTCAACGCTTTTGTCGAGGGTATTACCGAGGCAGGCCTGGGCGAGAGTGTTATCGTTACCCAGACGGGTTGCATCGGCATTTGCCAGTACGAGCCTGTCGTTGAGGTTTACACCAAGGACGCAGAGAAGGTCACCTACGTTAAGATGACGGCCGAGAAGGCAAAGGAAGTCATCGAAAAGCACATCAAGGGCGGCAAGGCGATTGCCGAATACACCGTTACCGGATTGAAGTAATTTAGGAGGAATAAAGAGTTATGATTCGTTCTCACGTACTTATTTGCGGCGGTACCGGCTGTAGCTCTTCGGGCAGCGTCAAGCTGAGCGAGAAGCTGGCAGAGGAGCTCAAGGCAAAGGGACTGGATGAAGAAGTTAAAATTGTCATGACCGGTTGCTTCGGTCTGTGCGCACTCGGTCCCATCATGATCGTTTACCCCGAGGGAACGTTCTACAGCAGAGTGACTGTAGACGACATCCCCGAAATCGTCAGCGAGCACCTGGAAAAGGGTCGTATCGTCGAGCGTCTGGTCTACAATGACACGGCAGACAAGACCGAGACCGCTGAGCCCGCTTCGCTGAGCGAGACCACCTTCTACAAGAAGCAGCACCGCGTTGCTCTGCGTAACTGCGGTGTGATCAACCCCGAAAATATCGAAGAGTATATCGCTATGGACGGTTACTTCGCTCTGCACAAGGTGCTGACCGAAATGACTCCCGACGACGTTATCCAGACCATTCTGGACTCCGGCCTGCGCGGCCGCGGCGGCGGCGGTTTCCCCACGGGACTGAAGTGGAAGTTCGCTTCCAACAACCGTGGCGAGGTTAAGAAGTACGTTGCATGTAACGCAGACGAGGGTGACCCCGGTGCGTTCATGGACCGTTCCATTCTGGAGGGTGACCCCCACGCTCTGATCGAGGCTATGGCTATTGCAGCTTACGCTATCGGCGCTGACGAGGGTTACGTATACGTTCGTGCCGAG
>JAFVZV010000080.1 GCA_017507985.1 Clostridia bacterium | reverse complement strand
TGAAATTTGGTTGAGTAAGGGCGCGTAGCAGATGGCAAAAGATTTTGCTATCTCTCTTGCGTGCGTCTTTCGTGAGCGTGACTTTATTTAAGCCACGCTCACAAAACCTGAAGCTGTAACACTTCGCGAAAAAATGAGTGGAGCGGCAGCGCAACGTCTTTTTCGCGCTGCGGGAATCCAAGGGGTATTAGACCCCTTGGCGCCCTTCTTCCGCCACTTCTTGGGGCGCGCCAAGAAGTGGCATAAACCGCGCACCGAGCGCGCGCAGCTGTGCGAGGCCGTAGAAGAAGTAGTAAAAAAATCATACGCCCCCCAAGTTGTAAATATTCCGTAAAATCTTACCATTTCCTCCATATCCACCGCCGTTTCCCTATTGCAATTTTCTTTAATCTATGTTAAAATAATATGAGTATGCTGTCCGACGGAGGCGTTTTTTTGCGTTTGTCGGTAAAAAATATAAAAAGACACGCCGCCGCGTAGAACAACGACGGTCGGCGCAGGAGGACTGCTTGAAAGAATTTATCACGTTGCGCTCAGGCGCCAAGATCCCCCGCATCAAAAAGAAAGATGCTGACTCGCAAAAGTATATTACTCGAAGCGTCTTGATGCAAATGCATCTCTCTCCCAAGGGCGATCCCGTGGCCTTTGACCGCAACGAGGACGGTAGTATCATTTACTATTTCGATCCTACCCGCGTCACCGAAACCCCGGTCGAATTGTGGTACCGCGACCGTAGCGACGAGTTTGCGGCTTATGACCATCCCCGCACGGAAAAGCCTCGCGAGGAAGAGGAGCTGACGCTGGAGTCGGGCACCGTCATTTATCGCATGAGCACTCGCCGTGCCGCTTCCTATGGCTATTATACCAAGGAGCGTCTGGCGCAAATGATGTATGAAACGGTTGAGGAGCCCGTCGCGTTTACTCGCAAAAACGACAAGAGTGTCGTTTATTTCTACGACAAAAGAACCGCCAATCGCCTGCCGCTTTTGTGCGTGCGTTGCGGCAAAGACGTTCGCTATCGCCGCAAGCTGTGTAAGGAATGCTACGAGCTTGACCTGGCCGAACGCCGTGCCGAAGGCGACGCTCACCGCTCCGCTTATTACGCCATGGATCCCTCCCGCGTACTGTTCTTTGACCTCGAGCTGACCGGCGTTTACCATCACGACGAGATCATTTCCATTTCCATCGTCGACGGCAACGAGCAGCTTATCATGGACACGCTGGTCAAGCCCACCCACACCAAACGCTGGAAGCGCACCGAAAAGATCCACGGCATCACCCCCGCCATGGTGCAGGATGCCCCCACGCTGGCTGAGCTGACACCTCGCATCAAAGAGATCTTCGCCGGCGCTGACAATCTGATCGCCTATGGCGTTTCTACTGACTACAGCCACATCAAAAATATCTACGCGACCGAGGCCGAGCAGCTGGCCCTGCACGACAAGGTCCGTTGCTGTGCCAATGAGTTTGTCCGTTTCACCCATGAGCACCGCCCCGACGTGCGCCACGCCGCGCTGGTCGATGCAATGGAATGCTTTGGCGTTGGCTGGGACGGCATTCCCCACTCGTCCGTTGCGGATACCTTCGCTTGCTGCCGCGTTTGGCACAAGCTGTTCCCCCGCTACTATGTCGGTGAGCAGGATGCTTCGCTGGATATTCCGACCTTCGAGGTACACCATCACGATAAGGCAGGCAACATCATTCCCGAGGAAGAAGAGGTTGTACTAAACGCGACAGATCTGGTCGAGGCAACCGAGCAAACCACCGAAGAGCTGCCCGTCTGATCAACGGCATTTATACGATCGCCTTGATCTTTCTGATTTCGAAAGGAGACTATTATGTCATTTTTGGATAAACTGTTCGGACTGGACAAGCCCGAAAAGACAACCGAGGAAACCGGCGTATTGCTTACTACGGCATACGGCAATGAAGAGCTGGCCGCTATCGAAGCGCTGTTGCGCTCCGCCGACATTCCCTATCGATTGAGCGATCGCGGGGCAGGCGGCGTTGTTCGCGTCATTTCCGGTTACACCATGTACGGCACCGACGTGTACGTCCGCGAGCAGGATGTACAAACCGCGCAGGAGCTTCTCTCCCCCATCGACGGCCCGGAGTCGGAGGATGAAACGGTCGAATCCCCCGAGGAAGAGGCATAAACATGAAGGAAATTTTGCTTTGTAAATACGGCGAAATTTTGCTCAAGGGAGCAAATAAACGCTATTTTGAAGACACGCTGACCCGCGAGTTGCGTATTCGCGCCCGTTGTTACGGCAACTTTGACGTCTACCGCGCCCAAAGCACGCTGTACGTCGAGCCCAAGGACGAGTCCGCCGATGTAGACGGTATGTTCGAGGCTGCGCGTAAGGTGTTTGGCATCGTGTCGGTCGGTCGTAGCGTCATGTGCGAAAAAAACATGGACGCTATCTGCGAGTTGGCCAAGACGTATCTGCCCGAAAAGCTCTCCGGCAAGCGCACCTTTAAGGTCGAAGGCCGCAGATCCGACAAGTCCTTCCCTCTCGGCTCCATTGAAATTTCCCGCGAGGTGGGCGGCGCGATTTTGTCCGTCTGCCCTTGGCTCAAAGTCGACGTTCATAACCCCGACGTGGTCGTCCGCGTGGAGATCCGCGAGCTGGGCGCCTACGTTCACGCAGGACAGATGAAGGGTGCGGGCGGTATTCCCGTCGGCACGGGCGGTAAGGGAATGCTCTTGCTGTCAGGCGGCATCGACTCGCCAGTTGCCGGCTACATGATGGCCAAGCGTGGCATGAAGCTGGAGGCCGTTTATTTTGAGTCCTTCCCCTACACCAGCGAGCAGGCAAGAGAAAAGGTCATGGAGTTGGCTCGTCTTGTCGCCGTCTACTCGGGTCCAATCGATCTGCACGTCATTTCGCTGACTGAAATTCAGGAGGCGCTGGTCAAGGCCTGCGAGGAGGATTATTTCACCCTTCTGCTTCGCCGCTACATGATGGCGATTGCCGACAAGCTGGCAGAAAAATACGGCTGTCAGGCGCTCATTACGGGCGAATCTCTCGGGCAGGTCGCATCGCAAACGCCCATGGCGCTGCACGTGACCAACATTCTTGCCAACCGTCCCGTCTTCCGTCCCTGCATCGGCATGGACAAGGAGGAGATCGTTCAGATCGCCTACAAGATAGGCACGTTTGAAACGTCCATCCTCCCCTACGAGGATTGCTGCACCGTCTTCACCCCCAAGCATCCCCGCACCAAGCCCGAGCTCTCTAAGGTCGAGGCGCAGGAGAAGCGGCTGGACTTCGACGCCTACGTCGAGCGCGCGCTGGAATCCATCCAGACGTATCGCATCACGGCGCAGTATTGATAAAAAAGACGCTTCGCAATACGCGAAGCGTCTTTTTCTTTTATTTCAACGTCTCCAGATACTTCTTGAGCGCCGTCATGGTCTCGTCGCTGATGTGGTGCTCGATCTTACAGGCGTCCGCGTCGGCGATGGCCTCGTCCACGCCAAGTCGGATGAACAACGACTTGAGCAACGTGTGCCGCTCGTAGGTGCGCTCGGCTACCGCTCTTCCCTGCTCGGTCAAGGACAGGTGCCCGTTTTCGTCCACCACGACAAAGCCGCCCGCCTTGAGCAGTCCAATGGCGCGGCTGACACTGGGCTTGGAAAAGCCCATGTGCTCGCAGACGTCGATGGAACGAACCGCCGCCTTCGTCTGCGTCAGAGTATATATGGTTTCCAGGTACATCTCTCCCGATTCCTGCAGTTGCATAACGGTCGCTCCTTTCGTTTGGGTTTTCTCCATTTTAATACAAATCACAAAAAAAGTCAAGGGGGCTCCCGTGGGAGTCCCCTTGCGCTTTATCTATTAGTTGGTATAGTTATCGAAATAGCCCTGAACCAGGACGACGGGAGTACCCTTGTCGCCCGAGCCGCTCGTCAGATCGCACAGCGAGCCGATCAGGTCGGTCAGCTGTCTGGGGGTGGTGCCCTGAGAAGCCATGTTGCCTACCAGATTGTCGCCCTTGGCCTTGATGGCAGCCTTGATGGCGTCGTTGAGCTCCTTACCGGATAGACCGGCAAAATCATTGTCCGCCATGTACTTGAGCTTGAGCTCATTGGGGGTG
>JAFVZV010000079.1 GCA_017507985.1 Clostridia bacterium | reverse complement strand
TACACCTACTATGCTTCCGTTGCTAAAAAGGAAGGCTATGAGCAGATTTCTGCTCTGTTCCAGAGGACGGCTGACAACGAAAAAGAGCACGCCAAGATGTGGTTCAAGGAGCTCGCCGGTATTGGTGACACCGCCCAGAATCTTGCCGACGCCGCTGACGGTGAGAACTACGAGTGGACGGATATGTACGCCGGCTTTGCTGAAACTGCCGAGGCTGAAGGCTTCCACGATCTGGCACGCAAGTTCCGTCTGGTTGCCGCCATTGAAAAGCACCATGAGGAGCGTTACCGCGCGCTGCTGAGAAATGTAGAAACCGCGCAGGTATTTGAAAAGAGCGAGGTCAAGGTTTGGGAATGCCGCAACTGCGGACACATTGTTGTCGGCACCAAGGCACCCGAGGGTTGCCCCACCTGCGATCATCCGCAGAGCTATTTTGAAGTACACGCAGAAAATTATTAAAGCATACAAGGGAGATCTTCAAATGGAGATCTCCCTTGTTTTTTGTATATCTGCATCTCGTGGTAGTTTCGTGGTGGGAGTTGACATAAAACTGAATTTTTAACGTCTTCTCCTCTTGACGATCATACTGCACGGCTACGCCGTGCGCTGATCTGTACCGGCTTTTCATGCTACTTCTTGGTTCTCCCCAAGAAGTAGCCAAGAAACGAGCCGAGGGGTCTAATACCCCTTGGAACCCCGCAAGACTTGTTACTTAAGTATATCTGCCGCTCGTGGCGGCTACCTTGAAGCACAACACAATAGACCGTTATGTCTATCTCTTGATCCTCTTTGTAGAGCGGCAAAGCCAAGGGGGTTCCCAGGGGGAACGCCTGGGCGCGCTTTCTTGGTTCGTTCTTTGCCGCGTGGCAAAGAATGAACATCAAAACCGCACAGCGAACGCGTGCCGAAGGTACAGTGTGAGCGTCCGTAGAAGAAGTTGCAAAAACCTTAGCTAAACTCCCTCTCCCCCGTCACTTTCCCACGCAAAAATGCGAAAAAATTTCGTTGACCACGTCTTCACCAATCTCGCGTCCGTCAAGCTCTGATAGCGCCGACATACAAGCCGTCAGATCGACACAGCAAAGATCCATCGGAAGGCCGCCGCGCAGTGCATCCAACGCGCGATCAAGCGCCTCGACAGCCTGTGTCACCGTTGGCATCTGGCGGGCATTGACGACAACAGCATCGTTGCGCAGGCTGATCGAGCCATCCACGAACAGCTCCTCCACCAATTGCAATAACACATCCATGCCCTCGCCCGTTCGTGCCGAAACGCACAACACCTGTTTCAGGGCATCACGCACAGCTTGCTCAACTTGGACGGCAACAGCCGTGTCCCTCGCCTCATCCGCTTTATTCAAAAGAGCAATCACCGCCACGCCACTTGCCTGCTTATCAGAAAGCTCGGCAATCATTGCCACCTCGTCCTCAGCCAAGGGTCTGGTCAGATCGAACAGCGCAAAAATCAATTCGGCCTCATCCATGGCGCGACGGGCTCGATCAATGCCGATACGCTCGACTATGTCCTCCGTCCGGCGAAGCCCTGCCGTATCGAACAGGCGAAGCGTCACCTGTCCCAGTGAGGTCGTTTCGCTCAAAACATCTCTTGTCGTACCTTCAATATCGGTTACAATAGCCGCCTCGCGACCAAGCAAACGATTATACAACGAGCTTTTGCCAACGTTGGTGCGCCCGCAAATGACCGTCGGGATGCCCTCAGCGATCGCATGTCCGGTGCGATAGGTTTTACCCAGCGCGTCCAACTCGAAGCGCGTATCGCTCAATACGTCGATCATATCCTCGCGACTCATCTCGCTCAGATCCTCATCCGGGAAATCAATGCAGGCCAAAACCGAGGTCAAAACCGTACGCAACTTCTCATAGCACACTCGGCTACTCGCCTCCAGCTTACCGTGGAGTCCGCCAAGCGCCAACGCCATCTGGCCGCGGCTCTGTGCTTCCAAGAGCGATCCAAGCGCCTCGGCGGCGCCAAGCCCGAGTTTTCCGTTGAGAAAGGCGCGGCGGGTAAATTCACCGGCATGCGCCAAACGTGCCCCGGCGCTGAGCAAAGCCGACAGTACCGTTTGGGTCAACAAAATACCGCCATGGCAGGTGATCTCAACTGTATCCTCACCCGTAAACGACGCAGGCGCACGAAACACCGTAGCAATACCATCATCTACAGGCTGCCACGTATCCCCCTCTGGCGCTAAAATCGCGCCATAAGTTGCCATGCGAGGAATAAGGTCCTGCAACGCCTTGCCGTTTTTCGGCACAAAAACGCGTGATGCCACAGACAAAGCCTCCGCGCCGCTGACGCGCAAAAGGGCCACTCCGCCCTTTCCGTGCGGCGTACTGATAGCAGCGATGGTATCTAATAATTCCATATCTGACTCCTTGGGGGATTTTTTATTTGGGGCTCCGCCCCAAACCTCGCCTAAAACCTTTTTGCGAAAAGGCATATCAAAGCAAAATTCGCTAGCCGCTTTTTCTTTGGTTGTGCAGGCACAAAGAAAAAGCTTTCAAAAAGAAACGCCGAAAGAGTGTTTCGCGCTCTGCGGAGCACGAGGAGGGCTACGCGCCCTCCACTGCGCCGCCTTTTGAAAAAGGCGGGCGAAAACTTTTTCGTATTTAGAAAGTTAAAACTTTTTTTCTTCAAAGTTCTTGAAAAGGGGGCGCGGGGGAAAAACTTTTTTCAAAAAGTTTTTCCCCCGCCTCTTCTTACCTATTAATAAAGCTCCTCGCCGAAGTCGCGCAGGATCTCAGCGGCCTCGTCCTCGGCGGGTGTGCGGTGTGCGGCCGCAGACTTTTCATCCAGGAAGATCACGACCTTACGGTTGTCCTCCGAGCCGATGGAATTGGTGGAAACGCCGTCGATAGTCTGGATCTCGGAGTGGATGATGCGGCGCTCATAAGGATTCATGGGCTCAAGCATCACGCTCTTCTTGTAGCGAAGAACACGGTTTGCCATGCGGCGAGCCAGTGCGCGCAGCGTCTCTTCACGCTTTGCACGATAGTTCTCCACGTCGATGGTGATCTTAACATACTCACGCTTCTCGCCCTCGCTCTTCTTGTTAGCAGCGAGGTTGGACAGGTACTGCAGAGCGTCCAGCGTGTCGCCATGGTGACCGATCAGCACGCCTGCATGGTCGCCGTCGATGGCGATAACCTTGTCGCCGTTGCTGCCGTCGCGAACGGTCATGGTAACGCTCAAACCCATATCCTTGGTCAGACGGGTCAGAAACTCGAGTGCCAGAGCAACACCGTTCTTCTGATAGGTGGCCTCGATAACGGCAGGCGTTGCGCCGATGCCGAACAGACCCTTCTTAGGCTCCTCGATAACGGTATATTCAATGTCCGATGCGTCGGGCGCGCCCAGTTCTTCTACAGCCTTGGCGATTGCCTCGTCGATCGTCTTTGCGGTAATCGTAACTTGCTTTTTCACAATGATTCTCCAATCGTCTAATATTACTGTTCACCGTCGGCGGAGGAATCGTCACCGTCCGACTTGACTTGATTTTTATTTTTCTTTTTGCGCTCGGGGCGATCGTACTGTTTCAGTGCCACACCCTCGATCTTCTCTTCGCCCTGCCCCTCAGCTTCGCGCTTTTGCTCTTCTTCGATCTTGGCAAGGTAGTCGTCATCATCCATATGGAACAGCGACTTGGGCTTACCGCCGATCATCTGAACGTCGCGGCCGTAGGTGCGGGTGTCAGGACGGGTCTCACCCTTCTTGGGGGCCTTACCTGCATACTCACGTTCGGCGGCGCGGTAGTCCTCCTCTGTGAACTGGGGATAGGGCATAATCTTGCAAACGATGAACTGACGCAGCGTCGAGATCACGCTCTTGAACATCCAGTAAATACCGACCAGTGCGGGTACCATAAATGCAAACACGGTACTAATACCGGGCATATAGATATCCATCAGCCAGTTCGAGCAAGCAGTCTGTTGATCCTGCATGGCCTGAGACTGGTAAGTGAACTTCTTGGTCAATCTCATCGAGAAGAAGTAGATAACAAAGGTCAAAACGGGGACCAGCCACAAAATACTGGGCTTGGAGATATCGGGATTCAGACCCAGATTGATGTTGCCCAGCGTGAAGTCGGGCATTTTGGGCATGATGCCCTCAATTGCCGAAACCAACTCCTCGCCGTTGCTGTAGAACAGAAAATCCTTCAAACCGGCCAGATTGTCAGCAGTCAACTCGGACAGCATAGTAATGGTGCCTCGGCCGCTGGCAATGGTCCTACCAAGACCGCCGGCTGCGGGAGACGCGGTGTAGTAAGCATTCAGTGCACTTGACAGCGCCGGAACTTGACCCAGCACGTAGCGCAACGGATCGATAACGATCTGATACAACGCCAGAAGGATGGGCATCTGAATAAGCAACGGCAAACAGCCTGCGGCCGCGTTGACGTTCTCCTTCTGATACAGCTCCTGAAGCTCCTGGCTCATCTTCTGCTTGGTCACCTGGTCGTCGCGACCGGCGTACTTCTTCTTGATGGCCATTTCCTTGGGACGCAGCTTGGACTGCTTGATGGAGTTTTTCTGTTGCTTGATGGACAACGGCAGCATGAGCAGCTCGACGATCACAGCAAACAGACAGATACCGCCGATATAGCTGCCGAAGCACAGCGTGTTGGTCATCCAACCGATGAACGCACCGATCCAGCCAAGGATCTTGTTCAGAAAGGTCTCTGACTCATTCAAATTAGCCGTCGTCTGCATGGAGCGAATGATCATCAATGCGTCAGCGGCGTTCATTGTCGTATAGGTGTCAAAATGGATCTGCGAATCGATGTCCGCCTTAAGGTTTGCTTTTTCGATCAGCTTGACAACGGCCGCCAGATTAGGCTCGTTCGTCACAGCAGGATCGATCTTACTTGCGTCAAAATCCTCGGCCAGCATATCATAGCCACGGTAAGCCGCGATCAAAATCTCTTGTGTCTTAAAATCAGCCGCATAGGTGGCAGACAGCATTTTGGCAATGGCACTGAGCTCGGTCGCCGTCAGTGAGCAATTCTCGTCAACCGACAAAAAGACGTCGGTATTGACGGCAGGCTTGACAACCGTCTGTCTGTTGCCGCACGCACTGAGTACCGTCATCAGCATCAGAGCGACGAGCGCCAAGGATAAAGCGCGCTTTACGAAAGTTTTTTTGTTTGTTTTCATTTGTTTACGTTTTGTAGAAACTACAAAAGCTCCCTTCTGTATTTTGGGAAATACACCGCCCACTTGTTTTCCGGCCGCGCGGTGTTGCGGCAAAGGTCAATCCCTTGTATTGTCAGTTGGCGTCGGTGGCGCGGCATCATCCGTCTCGGATGCTTGCCTGTGGCGCTCGCGGCGCAGGACGTAGTCCTCGCAAATGAGCTTGGGCTCGTCGTTTGGGGTGTCGTTTCGTTTTTTCGATCGAATGGGCTGCCCCTTTTCAGGGACAGGATCGTACCCGCCCGGATTGAATGGATTACATCGAAGGATACGTCGTACCGTCAAAAAGAGCCCCATAAAAAAGCCACGCTTGCGGAAGGCCTCAAGGCCGTATGCAGAACAGCTCGGGGTAAAGCGACAGGTCGGACGACCTTTTAGCGGGGAGATAAAACGCTGATAAAAACGGATCAGCCAAATACAAAGCCACTTCATGCCTTCGTTTTGAAAAAGCCGAGGCGGTCAAACGCGGTGCGCAGTTCTCGTTCGATGTCCTGCGTCTTTTTGCCCACGATCTCATGTCTTGCGGCCATAACGATCAGATAGCCCGTTTTGAGATTCCCTTGTGCTTCAATGGCGCGGTATGCCTCGCGTATGATGCGTTTGGCACGCGTGCGGACACAGGCCCCGCCCACCTTTTTGGTCACGGACAGCCCGATTCGGTTCACATACCGCTTTTGGGGATGAGCCATCATCAGCTTCTTGGCGGCATAGTCTCGCAATACGTAGACGGCAACATACCGTCCCACACAGCGTTGTCCCTGCCGATAGGCCTTGTTATACAGATGATGCTCCTTGATCGCAACGAACTTCATGTTGTTTCCTTTGTCCTGTCTGAACTTTTACACATTGGTCATTGTCAGCTTCCGTCGACGGCGCGTCGCCGTAATGGATGTTGAAAATAAAGGGGCGCGACTTTGGCGTACTCGTGTACGCGCGTACACAGCAAAAACCCCGATGCAACTGACACGATAAACGGTGATCGCGGAGCATCGGAGGTTTTATGTGAGTACAAAAGCGGGCGAGATTAGTGAGTCAGTCTCTTTCTGCCCTTTGCACGTCTTCTCTTGAGAACGTTTCTGCCGTCAGCAGTCTTCATTCTCTTGCGGAAGCCATGCTCTTTCTTTCTCTGACGTTTCTTAGGCTGGTAAGTTCTGAGCATTTTTGTTTCCTCCTTGTTCGATGATCGGAAGCGAACAAGCCCTATGCTTATCGCTTTTATACAATGACAACCTATATTATATACAAATTTGCTCGCTTTGTCAAGAATTTTATGAAATTTCTCATATAATTTCTTACTTTTACGCAAAATTTACGGTTTTTATAGTAAAATTGCCCTATTTTCAAGGACGTTTGCCCGTGTGTTCTCCCTTTTTCACGCCCAAGTGACCAAATCCGACACGATGCATACACTGTTATCGGAGGGCAACTGCCCTTCCCGACCGCATACGCGTCGGAATTTTTTTCGAAAGGTATGATACTATGGCAACTTTTTATAATCAGGCAACGCTGAGCTATCGCGGCGGCAGTACCAACTCTAACATTGTGTCGGGGGAGCTGCGCGAGGCGTTGGCGGCCAACAAAACAGCAACCACCGCAACCTACACGGCCGACGGTGAGCTGACCTATTTGATCAATATCATCAATACGGGCACCAGTGCGCTGACGGGGCTGACCGTCACCGATGACCTCGGTGCCTATGTCTTTGGAACACAAACGCTGATCCCACTGACCTACGTCGAGGGCTCGGCACTCTATTTTGTTGACGGTGTTCTGCAAGCCGCCCCCACGGTAACCGCAACCGAACCGCTGACCGTCAGTGGTCTCAGCATACCCGGCGGCAGCAACGCACTGCTCCTCTATCGCGCAACGCCCAACGAATTCGCACCTCCTGCACAGGGCTCGACCATCACCAACACCGCAACCGTCACCGGCCCCGGTGTCCCTGCTCCCGTTCGCGCCAGTGAAACGGTCACCATCCAAAACGGCAGTGCGCTTTCGATCACCAAATCTCTCAGCCCCACCACCGTGTCGGACGGTGATCGACTGACCTACACCTTCGTTATCGAGAACAACGGCAACGAGGAGGCCGTTGCGACGGACGACCTGGTCGTTACCGACACGTTCGATCCCATTCTCTCGGATATCGTCGTCACGCTGAACGGTTCGACCCTACCCGCCGGCAGCTACACCTACAACCAGGCCACCGGCGCATTTTCCTCGGCTCCCGGCGTCATCACCGTCCCCGCGGCCACCTACACCCAAGACCCTGCCACGGGCGAGTGGACGCTCCTCCCCGGCACGGCAGTTTTGCTGGTCAGCGGAACTGTGTAATAGAAAACAAGAACGGGCAGAACTCTTTTTCTGCCCGTTTTTCAAAATTCAAATTAGCATTATCAAAGGCGAAAGCCTGATGAAAATTGCTCCGGGTATTTACTTTTTTTATAAGTAGTGATATAATGAAACAAAAGATACAAAAACAGGAAGTGAGGCAATCAAATGAAGAAAAATATTCTGGTTTTTTTACTCGCAGCCGTGCTATGCCTTGTATGCGTCGCGTGCAATGATAGTAACGACAACAAGTACGCCAAGTACGACACGCTCATCCAATATTTGGAATCCGGGGAATATGAGCAGGCACAAAAAGAATTGGACAAGCTGACCGGACAGCAGAGCAACGGCGATACGACTGACGAGGGTACGGTCGATGAAAATGCGCAAGAGAAAGCCGCAATTTTGGGTGAATGGAAATCTCCGGCCGAAGGTTCCTCTATTACCTTTTACGCAGATGGCACAGGTGTGGAAACCTTTACATCTGAAAACGGTAAACTGACTTGGAAATACGACGACGCGCTTGCCTGTTACGTAGCATCCATCCATGCGGTGAACATGGTCATATCCGGGACCATTCAAGAAGAAAATGGACTGACATATTTTACAGTAGATGACACAAAGCTCTACCACAGTGATTGTTATGAAAAGGCCGTAGAAGTCGAATATCAGAAGGCATATGCGTCCTGCATGGAAAATTATGCGTCGTATACCAAAGCGGAGCTGCGCCAAGCATTCCGCAATCATGATAATACGTGCACCCTAACCTACACAGGCGCATTCAAGCAAGATGGGAAAGTACACATCACCGCCTTTTTCAGAAACAACACCGCAGAAGACTTCTACTACAACCCAGACATCATGTTCTCCGCTAGCGCAAGGATTATACATGACGGTGCGCAGAATCAGCATATATGGGATTTGTTTTTTTTGCCTGTCGGTTTAGACTACGACACCTACGAGGGAGCAATCATCCCCGCCGGTGAGACTGTCGAGCTGGTTGCAGTCATTGATAAAGCCTTCGATGATATTCGTTTCTGCGGACTTTCGTTTGAGATTTTTTCCCCACCCATGACATATGAATATTATTGGATCGATCTGACGGAACAACTTAAATAAGCATCAAGAGCGGGCACAAGCCCGCTCTTTTTTAGTGAAAAACTCCTCTTGCTCCGCCCTTCAGCGCTTGCATGAGGAAACCACACGTTTTCCGGCGTTTGGAAAGAAAAAAGGACTTCGTCCTTTGCACAAGACGACCAACGACTCCGCCTCATGAAATTGAAAGCCCGTCCAAAAGGCTTGACCAAAAACTTTATAGAAAAGCTGTTTCTTTCCCCTTTAAGTTTTTTGAAAAGAGGGCGCGAGGGCAAAACTTTACGGTGTAATATGTTTGGGAGATGGGAAACTTCCATTGGAGAGCTATAAAAAGCGGAGATTACCAGAAAAACACCAGTTATAAAAGGAGAAAAGCTATGACAAAAGCATCTTCAGCAGGCGTGTTCCGGCTACCAAACGGCATACGGGGCTTCAGGTATGTCTTTATGCTCGACGGTAAGCAGAAGGATATCAAGAGGACGAAGGACGAACTTGGAAATACATCCAAAGCAGAGAGCGCAGCTACCAAGGCAAGACAGGCGGCAAGCAAGGCTTGCCGCCCATGTAGGTTCATGCTTATTTCTTCTTAAAAACCGCGACCGGGTCAGCGCATCTTTTTCTTATTGATAGCAAACCGGATCAAAACGAAGGCGCCAACGCCAACTACCGCAACACAAGCGACAATGATTCCGATGATTGCACCTGTGCCAAGTCCGTCGGTGTCATCGGTATGCGTCGACATTGCGTAGCCGCAAGCGTCACATTTGTTATCGCCGTTGTTGTCAGCGTGAGCCGCAAGCTCGCTCTTTCCTCCGCAAACACATTCTTTCCAATGGTTGCCTGCATCGGTTTTCCATTCTCCGAAGCTATGCGTATGCGACGCAAGATTCTTTCCGCAAACGTCACACAGATCGTCTTCGTTAGCGTCCTGGCACTCACTTACAGTCTTACCGCAATAGCCGCAGACATGCTCGCCTGTTGCCGCCTCGTGAGCACCCACCGTTTCCGAACAGGTATCGCACTTGTGGTCAAGATCCGCGTCGGCACAATCGCTGACTTTTTCGCCGCAGTAATCGCAAAGGTGTCCGCCTGCTGCCGCTTCGTGCGTGCCGACAGAGGCATCACAGACGTCACACTTATGGTTGTGGTCATTGTCTGCGGAATGAGCACAAGCATACTCACATTCGGAGCATACGCCGTTGCTCCAGACGTGAGCCTCGGCCTCGCCAACGAGCACGCCGCAGCAGTTATATTTGCGCTGGTGTGTATCGGCATTGCTTACCCAAATCGCCTCTTCCGCGTGAGAGGTAGGAACTCTTACGGCTCCGCATACATTACAGTCGGTGTCACAAACTCTATCATATTTGTGAGCCTCAACGTCCGAGCGATAGCCGTCGTCGCGCGTGCAATCATGCCAGTGGGAATCGTCATCGCTGTTCCACTGATCGGAGGGCTTATGAACGTGGTCGAGCTTAGGAGTGATAACGAAGCCGCAATCGGTACAGGTCTGAGCATGATCCTCGGTTGCCTCTTGCCCAGGCGTATGAGGAATCAGCGCGTCTTTCGCAGCACAACCCTCAACGGTACAAATGTGAGAATGTCCTTCGAGCACCTTGTAGTCAAAGCCCTCGGAATACTTATGCGCTCCTCTTTCCTGCGTTGTGTAATACTGCTCGCTACTTACGCTGGCACAGCGCGTACAATCGTACCAATAGGTATCAAAGCTCTGGCAGTCCGCTGCCTTCTCTCTCAAGTGAGCCGCGTCTACGATCTTCTCAACGTAGTTGTGGCCGAGAGGCGAGCCGTGTTCAAAGGTGGCACTGCTAAGAGCGCCGCAGGTGCAGCTGTAATGATAGACGGCCTTGTTGGTACAGGTCGCGCTGCTCTTTTTGTAATCGTCGGTGGTAACCTTCTGGTCAAACACACAGGTGTGAGGAACGGTTACCGCGCCAACGTTAATCGTAATAGACTTGCTGTCGCCGTCACCGTCAGTAACCGTAATGGTTGCGGTGGTGGCTGCTACGTCGATCGCGGGACGAACAACCGACACACGTCCTTCCTCGTCGATTGTGATCCAATCGGGACCTTCGATCGTGTAGACATAGGGTTCCTTACCTCCGCTTACCCCGGGGCTTACGTAGAGATAGTTGGTTGTGCCGGAATATCCTGCGGGGATATCGAAGGAGTCTCTGTCCTCAAACGCAAGCGAACTATATCCGATACTTACCGTAATCTTCTCGCTTGCGAAGGAATGGTTGGTAGCGCCGTATCTTACGTCGTAGCTGCCTACCTCAACGCTGACCGAAGGAGTCCAGTAGTTGTACCAATTCTCCTCCGCGGATGGTTTATACTGCATACCTTCTTCCAGTCCCGCAAGTTTGCCGTCACCCGAATCATAGGAGGAGGAATCGCTGGTTGTAATGCCCGAAGGCACGACAGGACGCGCGGGGACGTCAAGAATCTGAACAGCGCTGTCACAATTGCCGTTTTGGCCGTTCTCTTTTACAATGTTAAGCGTTTTGCCAAACCATTCGGCGGGAATGGCGTAGAAGGGGGCATCCGCGATGAACTGAAGCGTTGAAACGCCGTCTCCGCTGATCTTATAGGTTGTGCCCTGTTCAAACCCGTAAATGCGTTCTTCAAAATAGTTGATATAGGTAGTGGGGGCAGGCTCTTTTACGTAAACGGTGAGCGTCTTGGTAATGCCAAGCTCTACCGTTCGGATATTTACGGTGTACGTACCCGCATCGCCACATGCCTGAATCGTAATCACGCTAACGCCGTTCACAGGCTCACCAACGGTGACCAGCAGGCGAGCGTTTTCGGTGAGGATTGCCTCGACGTAAGGATATGCCGCGTCGGCGGGCGTAACGGTAGCGAGGATCTCGCCCGTACCGTTCGCGTCAAGGGTGATCGTGTCTTTGCTGATTTCAAGTCCGCTTACGGGGTTGTTCGTGCTGAATGCACCGTAGCTGATCGTAAACTCAACCGATCTGTCATCGGAGGTATCGGGGGTACCCGCCTTATCGGTGGCTCGGATCTTTGCAAAGCCAGGCGTACAGGGCGCGGTTATCTGGCCATCCAGTTTGCCGTTGTAGACGGGGTAGGAGGAAAAGTCAATTCCCGTGGGGAGCTTGCCCTCGATGATCTCAAAGACCCAATTCTGCACGCCGTAGGTGGGCGAATTGGCACCGGCAAGAGCTGCCCAGAGGTTGAGGCCGATATAATCGCCGACCGCACCTGCGGGAATGTCGAAATGCGTGCCGCCTACCCATTTGAGAGGAGCAGGCTCTGCCGAATACTCAAATACCACGCGGTCGAGGATGTTGCCATCAAGGTCTGCCATCCAGAAGTCCTCCCGGTAGTAATGAGAATTCGTATCTTTCCAGTAATAATTGTTGTTCTGGGGCGTAGTGGTTACGGTATAAGGACTCCGGGCGTAAGGGATGCCGCCTGCAGCATACACCTTGCCGACAAGGTCAAGGCGTCCGCCCTCAGAAAGAGTCAAGCAGGTCAGACCGTCTATGGCAAAACAGTCATATTCGCCGTTTTGATTGTCAGCGAAAACGGTAATATCAGGGAAGGAATTGTAGATATTCACAGAATAAAGGGCGTGTATCTCGGTGCATTCGCCGCCTCTGATATCAATATTCATCTCAACGTCACCGCAATTTTCAATACTAACCCCATTATTATAGTTACCGTAGAGTCTCACCTTGTTCTTACTCGTATTGTTATTTCTTAACGTTACATTCCAGTTCTTCTGCAAGCCGCTGTCGATAAATCCGAGGTAGCCCTGCTGTGCTATACCTGCAAAGGACGAATCTCCCGTAAAGTCAGAGGCGAGATTCATATTCACGGTACCGCCCGATACGAACAGCGCCGCATCAATACCGATAAAGGATTTGGTATAATTGTTGGGGGTGTTAATATTAAGTGTGCCACCCGCGTCTGCCGAGAGACGGATTTCCTTGCTGGAATAGGTGGATTGAATACCTATGGGATTCTCATCTGTAAGAGTAATGGTGTTGTCACCCTCAAGATGAAGGTTAAGTACACCCTCGGTAACGATAGGCCCACCGTTATAGCCGTTCAGGGTCAGGGTCTTGGTTTCACCGTCGTAGCTCCAGCCCGCGCCCGCGCCGTCGGTCCTCATTTCCACGGGATCGCTGTTGCCTACGGTGAGGAATCGGTCCTTGTCGACAACGGCACCGTAATTCAGGGTGAACTCAACCGTTCTGTCATCCGATTGATCGTAGTAGGTACTGTTGATTTCTCTTAAGCGAATGGTAACGCTTCCTGCCTCGCAGGGGGTGGAGAACTGTCCGTTAAGAACGCCGCCCTGATAGGCAATATAGAGTCCATCGGGAAGCTGTCCCTCGACAACCTTACACTCAAGATAATATGCCTGATACGTTGCCAGGCCGCGGATCGCCGCAAGAAGGTTTATCGATGCATTGTCGTCAATTTTGCCCGCGGGGATAGAAATCAGCCCGTCGCCAACCCATTTAAGCTCGGCAGGCTCTTCCTGGTATTCAAATACCGTATTCTCGCAAATCTGGCCGTCAAGGGTAGAGAGGATAAAGTCGTTTGAATACAGCTCGGTATTGTCGTATTCTATCCAGATGTAATTATTGTTTGCAGGGGTAGTGGTAACGGTATTCGCGTTTATACCACCGCCGATAGAATACATGCCAACCACACCGTGAAGCTCGACGCGACCGCCCTCGGTAAGAGAGAGCGAATTGATCGAGCCCACTGCCTTGCGGAGCTTGGAATAGCCGCCATTATTATCCGCGCTTACGGTAATTCTGGGTGCCGAGTGCTCAAGGTAAAGGTCGGTGATGGCGATAACGGTATCATTTTCCGCGCCCTGAAGGTCAACGTTTACCGTGACGTTCTCTCTGCTCACGATATTGATACCGTTGTAGAAGCCGTAAACAAAGCTGCTGGCCTTCGCAGCGGTACGCTCGATATTTACGTTGATCTCTACTTCTCCCGTGCCGTTTTGGTCAAAGCTTACGTTACGCTCGAAGGCATACAGGGGACCGCTTGACGAGGTGGTGACGTCAATATTAAACGTGCCGCCCTTGAAAATGGCAGTGCCGCTTACCGCGGAAAAGTAAGTTTTGATATCGCCAACAATATTCAGCGTTCCACATTCGTCGGCGGTTACAGTCACACAGGCATCTGCGTTGTCAAGATTCAGACCGTATGCGCCCGAGTTGGTCAAATCGGGATCCAGCGTCAAGGTGTTGTCGCCGATGAGGTGAAGATTAAGATCTCCGGTGGTGGCGATGCTTCTGCCGCTATAGCCGTTCAGAGTAAGGGTTGAAGTTTCGGCATCCCAGCTATAGCCCGTGCCGCTGGCATCCGAATCAACAGTCATTACCGTCTGGCTTCCGTCGGTTGCGGTAAGAGTAACCGCCGTAGCCGGAATTGCCTCTGCTTTGGTTGGCGCCAACCAGCAAATAATTCCGATAACTAAAATCAAGGCGAAAAGAGTGCCTAATTTCAGCCGATTGTTCTTGTGAGCAATTTGTTTCATAATTTCTCCTTTCGAAAGGCAAGATGCCGTAATCAAAAACCTAACGTCCACTCGGTAAAGCAACTTCTATTAAGCTAATTAAATTATAATATATTATATAGGCGTTTGAATACACCCCCCGGGGGTGAAAATCGGGTGTATTTGGGGTGTTTTTCGCCTCAACGCGGGCAAAAATCAAAAAAGGAACGGCATAACCCGTTCCGTTTTCAAAGAATGTAAAGAAATGTTTATTTCAGCAGAGCGTATATTTCGCTCTTGCCGGAAACGTTAAGAAGTTTGTACAATGCGCTCGTATGCATCTTTACGGTGTTCTCGGAAATGTGCAGCTCTGAGGCTATTACCTTTCGGCTCTTGCCGTCAAGTATCCGTTCAAGAACCTCGGTTTGCCTCTGGGAAAGACGCGTTCCCTCAGGAAGCGCAGCTAATACCTTCTCCAGCCTTTTCGCATGAGAAAGATCACTTGCTACGATGATCACCCGTTGACTTTCGGATGCGGGAACGTAATCCTGCAGCATCCAATATACGAAGAAAAAGACAAACTCACTCATAAGATAGGAAGCGGCAAGAATCTCAAAGTTCCACTGAACAAGCTTCTCTACGATCCATCCACCAATGTTGCAAACAACCACGGCAAGCATCATACCCACCAGCTTCTGCGAGCCGCTTTGGCGTTTCTTCCATGAGAATCCGATCACCGCGATCATAGCGACGAAATACGCGAGAACGTATATCAGATTGGTTGGGTGAAGCGGGCCGTACTCCTTGACCAGCGTGGCCGCTCCGTCGACAAACACAAGCTCAAAGCTCTTGTAGTACCAATCCAGGTGCCCCGTTGTCAGCACCAGTGCGAACATCAGCATTGCTACACCGACAAGCACGTATTTCCCCCATTTTTTATAGTGGAAGCCCGACAGCTTTGATATGATCATAAACATACAAAGAGGCACGAACACCTGACCGAAGTAGGCAAGCTTATTTGCGAAGAGGGCGAACGCAACCGTCTTTGAGAGCGACAGGAGCAGGTATCCGAGGTTTACCACACAAACGGAGAGGTAAAGGGCGAAGAGCCAGGGCTCGTCCTGCTTCTTGCGCACGAACAGATAATACCCCATCGGCAACAACAGCGACAGGGCAAAGATTATGCCATATAGCGCAATTACCATCGTTCTACCTCCTTGCTGCTTTGTTCTTCAAAACGAGATTGGATACATATTATATCATGAGTACGGGAATAAATCAAGGCGTTTTGAGGGATTTTGGCAGATCCGCGTCTAAAAATCGGCGTCAAAGACGTTCCTGATGTTCCATATGTCTTTTGACCCTCCTCGTCCTTGTGAGGTGACGTCGGAGGTGCCGACGCTCTCGATGACGGCGGGCAAAGTTAATTTTGGCTCCACGGGGCCGCAAAAAGAAGAGCGACCGTGCGGTCGCTCTTGGTGTGTTATTGCTTGATTTTACAAGGCTTTTGAGATTACTTGAAATATCTGTTAAGCAGACCTTCCAGACCGCGGCCACGTCTTGCCTCGTCGCGAGCCTTTTCGTGGACAGTGGCTTGCGTTATGTATTTTTTGAATCCTCGCTCTAAGGTTGCAGACGCTTATCTACCTTGTGGAGCAACGAATCAATCTTCAAAACCCGAAATACGAGCTGTCGGATCAAATCGAGGCAAAAACAAACGATCCATATAATAATCGTGCTTGCCAGAACGACCGCAAGTTGAAGAACGCCGGGCAGGGACAGCACAGGAACAAATCTGTCATTTATAAGACTCTGACGAACCAAAGGATGTTCGTGTAATAAATATATGCTGAATGTGAAACTTGTACAGAAAGCACATATCTTTTGGATTCCCGGGGAAACATGCGCAGACGCCAAAAGCAAGACCACCGCAATGGCGGCAAGCAAAACGGTAGGAGAAGTATACTCTATCAACCGCATACCATTAAAGGAAGGATAGACCATCGATAAAACCACGCCAAGACAAGTGACCAGAATACATCCGGCAAAGAGGCACGCAAAAAAACGGGGTCTGAACCGAAATTCCATGTGGTATTTTCTCAGATAGGCACCAATAGTAAATAGTATCAAAAGCCAAAAAGCACTATATCCGTACTTCAAATGGAACGGATCCTTGCCTGTTACCGTAGGAATAATACTAAAAACAAGAATCAAGGCCAAAACCAGCACATTTGCCTGCCTCCGGGACAAAGCCTGCATTCCCCTTGAAACAAGCGGAACAAAGAAAAAGGCTCCAAAATATGCAGTAAAATACCAAAACTCCTCATAAGCAATTGGAAACAACGCTTGGATCCAATTCACTTTGTGTACAATCTCCGGATAAAAAATCCAAAACAAAGCAGTAATGAGTAGTCCGTGATACAACACCGTTAAGAAACGATACAGGACACCGGAATATTTAGTGGGTTTATTGTACAACACAAAGCCGGTGATGATTGCAAAACAATTTACCGTGCCATCAATTGCTATGCCCACAAACCATAAAAAATAGAATGTGGGATCAGAAGGATCTGCATGCTCCCAAAAGCCGCCATAGTACAAGATATGAAGAGCAATGACGCAAAAAGACAAAATAACACGAAGTACGTCAATTCCATGGAGTCGTTCAGATTTGAAGCTATCCGTTTGCATTTTTTATCTCCCAATGATAGAATAAAAACCGGTTTCCATCTGAAAATACACCCTCTGCCGGTGTTAACGATCCTGTGATTTTGATGTAAAGAGCATCTCCTTGGCTTACCGTTGATATCAAAAACTTTCATTCTCAACTTGAAGTTTTAATCAAATATCAGCACAATCTTCATAATGAAAAGCTTATCATCTCTTGTTCATTATAGCATGATACAAAAGCTCTGTCAATGCTTCGCTTAAAAAGCAAACAAAAAAGGGAGCAGACCGAAATCTGCTCCCCTTGGAGGCACGTTTATATTACTTGAAATATCTGTTAAGCAGACCTTCCAGACCGCGGCCGTGGCGAGCTTCGTCGCGTGCCATTTCATGGACGGTGTCGTGGATCGCATCCAGACCGTTCTTCTTAGCGCAAGCGGCCAGGTCGAACTTACCCTGGGTTGCACCGTACTCGCAGTCGACTCTCCACTTCAGGTTATCCTTGGTGGTGGCCTTCATGTTGGGCTCGAGGTCCTCACCCAGCAGCTCTGCAAACTTTGCTGCGTGCTCTGCTTCTTCGTATGCGGCTTTTTCCCAG